>NZ_CP045504.1:1157500-1457500 GCF_013376455.1 Desulfolutivibrio sulfodismutans DSM 3696
CGCCCCCAAATGCCCCGCCCCCTCTGCTCTCCCTTCCGGGCCATGAAAAACGGGCCGGGAAAGCACCTGTCCGGCCCTCTCAAGCACCCCCTCCTTCCCAGGGTCGATCACAAAACAGCCGTTCTCTTCCTGTGAACCCATCCGTTTCGACGGGACAGAACCTGACCGAACCGGTCAGCATCAGGTGGCCCGCCATTTGCCGTGCCGCCACGCCGATCCTGCGGGGTGATCCCCAACCGCAGGGCCGGTGACGCCCCTCCGAGGAACAAACGCCCTTGTTTACCACCTGGCCATGCCGAACCAGCAGGGTAGTCCACAAACGCTGGACTGAGAATGCCCTTCCATGGAGCATACGTCCCGGTATTCCATGAATTCTGGAGCCCCTGATCCGCCCATGACATGAACCTGATGAATTACAAGACTATCTTCTATCTGTCCGACTGGCTCCCCTTTTGCACCATCTCTCCCCCGGGACACGTCCCCATTAACAACGGCGTATCAGGGAGAACATGCATGGCGGGTTCATCGACCAATCGGGCGGGACGTCTGCTCCTCGGAGATCGGTTTCTTCTGGCCCTGGCCCTTCTCTGCTGCCTGTCTGCGCCTGTCCACGCCGGGAGCTTCAACTCCCGCATCGTGGGCTATTTCGTCCAATGGGGCATCTATGCCCGCGATTACGAGCCCGCCGACATTCCGGCCCAAAGCCTGACCCACATCAATTACGCCTTCATGGCCGTCAATGCCGAAACCGGCCAGATCTCTTCCTATGATGCCTGGGCCGACCTCCAGAAGGTCTTCGCGGCCAAAAACGGGCTTCCGGCCCAAACCTGGGATCAGTCCGCAGCCAATCTGGCCGGGAATTTCGGACGCCTGCGCGATCTCAAGGCCCTGCATTCCCACTTGAAAGTGCTTCTCTCGGTGGGTGGCTGGACCTTGTCCGGCCCCTTTCCGACCGTGGCCGCCGACGCGGCCAAGCGTCAGGCCTTTGCCGCATCGGCCGCCGACTGGGTCTCCGGACAAGGCTTCGACGGCATCGACATCGACTGGGAATATCCGTCCCTGGCCGACCGGGACAATTTCTCGGCGCTCATCAAGGCCACCCGTCAGGCCCTTGACGCCAAGGGACTGGCCGACGGCAAGACGTATCTTCTCACCGTGGCCGCACCGGCCGGGCCGTCCAACATGGCCGTGTGGGACTTGGCGCGTCTAGCCCCGTCCCTCGACTGGTTCAACATCATGACCTACGACTACCATGGCGGCTGGGACGCCACGACCGGCCATCTGGCCCCGCTTTACGAGAATCCGGCCGATCCCGCCGCCGACCGGGCCACATGGAACGCCGACTGGGCCGTGCAAGCCTACCTGGCGGGCGGGGTTCCGGCCCAAAAGATCCACCTCGGCATCCCTTTTTACGGCCGGTCCTGGGAGGCCGTCCCAGCCACGGACAACGGCCTGTTCCAATCCGGACAGGCCGGGCCGAACCTGGGGGTGGCCGGAAACTGGGAGAATGGGGTTTTGGACTACTGGAAGGCGATGGACATTGCCCGGGACGGGAACCACGCCGTCAACTTCGACGCGGCCGCGCGGGCGTCCTTCATCTACGGCGCGAACCTGTCATCGGGACTTGCTTCCGGCGGGCTGTTCGTGACCTTCGAAA
Organism: Desulfolutivibrio sulfodismutans DSM 3696; assembly: GCF_013376455.1. Classification (GTDB taxonomy): domain Bacteria; phylum Desulfobacterota; class Desulfovibrionia; order Desulfovibrionales; family Desulfovibrionaceae; genus Desulfolutivibrio; species Desulfolutivibrio sulfodismutans. The sequence continues at coordinate 1,159,158 of NZ_CP045504.1, forward strand.
ACACGGCCTCCCTGTCCGAAAAACTGGCCCTGGCCAAAACCCTGGGCCTTGGCGGGGTCATGTTCTGGGAGCTCTCCGGAGACGTGCGCGACGTGACGGACGCCGACAGCCTGCTTGGACTCATGGCCCGGACCTTCACGACGGACGACGCCGCCATGTCCATGCCCTGGCTCATGCTCCTGCTCGACGAGTCCTGATCACGCGGCCGTCCCGATCAGAACTCCAGGTGGCGGTAGGTGCGGGGAAAGGGGATCACGTCGCGGATGTTCGTTATCCCGGTCAACAGCATCAGCAGCCGCTCGAACCCCAGTCCGAAACCGGCGTGGGGCACGCTGCCGAAACGCCGCAGATCCAGGTACCACCAATAATCGTCCATGGTCAGCCCCAGTTCGGCCACCCGGGCCTCAAGCACGTCCAGGCGTTCCTCGCGGGCGCTGCCGCCGATGATCTCCCCGATCCCCGGAACCAACACGTCCATGGCCGCCACGGTCCGGCCATCGTCGTTTTGGCGCATGTAAAAGGCCTTGATCTCCTTGGGATAATCAAAAACGACGACCGGCCCGCGAAAATGGACCTCGGTCAGGTACCGTTCGTGCTCGCTTTGCAGGTCCAGCCCGAACCCCACCGGATACGCGAACTCCCGGCCGCACCCGGACAGGATCTTCACCGCCTCGCCGTACGGCAGGCGCACGAAGGGCCGGTCCCGGATGTTTCCAAGCCGCCCGGGCAGTTCCTTGTCCACAAAGGACGCGAAAAGCTCCACGTCCTCGGCGCAGCGGGTCAGCACCGCGTCCGTCAACGACTTGAGCAACGCCTCGCCCAGGTCCATGTCGTCGACCAGGTCGGCAAAGGCCATCTCCGGTTCGAGCATCCAGAACTCGGCCGCATGACGCGACGTGTCGGAATGCTCGGCCCGAAACGTCGGCCCGAACGTGTACACGTCCCCCAACGAACAGGCGAAGACCTCGGCGGCCAACTGGCCGGACACGGTCAGGTAGGCGTCCTTGCCGAAAAAATCCCGGGCCGTCCGCTCGGCCGCAGTCAATCCAGCCGCTTCCTGCGCCCCAAGCGAGGTCACCCGGAACATCTCGCCCGCCCCCTCGCAATCCGAACCCGTCAAAATGGGCGAATGCACATAGGCGAACCCCCGGGCATGGAAAAACTCATGGATGGCGAAGGACATCTCCGAGCGAATCCGAAACAGCGCCCCATATTTGTTGGTGCGTGGCCGCAGATGGGCGATGGTGCGCAGAAATTCGTCCGAATGGCGCTTTTTCTGGAGCGGATAGGATTCCTGGTCTGCCGCGCCGATCAACTCCACCGAGGCGGCCCGCAACTCCCAGCGCTGCCCCTTGCCCGGCGAGGCGACCAGTTCCCCGCGCACGGCCACGGCCGATCCCACGCCCATATCCTTTAGAAGGGCGTAGCCGTCCATGCCCACGTCGGCCACCACCTGGATGTTGGCCCGGCAGGAGCCGTCGTTCACCTCAAGAAAGGAAACATCCTTGGCGTCGCGACGCGTGCGCACCCAGCCCTTGACGAGAATGTCGGCCCGCCCGGCGTCGCCGCGCAGGGCCTCAATGATCTTGGTCCGTTTCATGCGGCCACTCTCCCACGACCCGCCCCGCCAAGGCAAGGCCTTGGCGGCGGCGCGGGGAAGGAGAATCGGGGCTGCCGCTCCGCGCCTAATCGCGCCAGGTGAAGCGGAACAGGCAGGCCTCGGCCCCCTCGCCGATGGTGCAGGGCCGGTCGAATTCCAGGGCCGGGTGGTAGGCGGCGGCGAACGGCGCGTCCCGGGCGCAAGACAGGAGGGGAAGAAGTTCGGGCGGGATGCCCATGGCCCGGTAGGCCTCGACGTACAGGCAGCGCGTGACGGAGAAGGTCAGGACGCTATCGGTGTCGTGGACATGCTCGATGGTCAGGGCCCCGCCGTGCTTCCAGATGGCGAGGATAGTCTTGAAGTGCTCGAAACACGGCCCCTTGGGGGCCATGGCGGCAAAGGCCCGCCCGGCCTCGGCGGCGGCCGTCTCCACGGCTCGGGCCACGGTGGCCAGGGCCTTTTCCCGTCCGTCGGCCTCGCGGGTCGTCTCATAGACCTGCCAAAGCATCTGGGCCTCGATCATGCGCCGCGCCAAAAGCGGCACCTCGCGCGTCACATCGGAAAAATCCATGCCTGCCTCCATGATATCGTTCGTGGTCGACCCGCCCCGGTCAATCCTGTCCGGTTGCTTCCCGGGCCTTGAACATATAGAGTGCCGCCGACTTAAAAAATCATACACAGCGCGCTTGCCGCGCATTGCCGCTGGCTGGCGCAACGGGCCGCATCGGAAAGGACGAAAGCATATGGGTTTTTTCTCCAAAATAAAACGCCTGTGGAAGAAACCGGATCAGGAGGCCGCGCCGGTCGCCGAGACCAGGGAAATCGAGGATGACGGAATCGCCGCCGCCAGCGACGCCGCAGACGCCCTACAGGCAGCCGTCGTCACGAAGGCCGCATCCGTCACCGCGCCCCCCGAGGCCCCGGAAGCTCTCGCCGCACCGCTGGCGCAAACACCGATCCCCGCCACGGCCCCGCCTGCCGCGACGACGCCCCGGGCGGCCCAGGCCGCACCCGATACGGACGCGCCCTGGCGCAACCAATTGGTTCTGGCCCTGCGCGAGGCCGAGCCGAGGCTGTCGGTCTGGCTGTCCCTGGTCCTCACCGACGTGGACCGGGCCGGGCCCCTTTTGTGGGAACGGCTGGCCTTTCTGTTTTCGTGCCTGGACGCCCCGGCAGCCGAGGCGCAGACCTTTGTCGACCAGTTTCGCAAATGGCTCACGGACATGGAATACGACGCGGTGGAGGAGTTCCGCTCGGAACTCCAATACCGCCTGGCCCTGGCGCTCGACCTGGAGGACGAGGAGGACGAGCGCAACCGGCTGTTCCTCAAGCTTTCCGAGAGCCTGGCCAAGACCAAGGAACAGATCGCCCGGCGCATCGACGGCCTTTTGGGCAGCCACAAAGTCATGGACGCGGCCTTTTGGGAGGAATTCGAGGAAATCCTGATCATGGCCGACCTGGGCTACGAACCCACGGCCAAGCTGCTGGAGATTTTGAAAGACCGGGTGCGCAAGTCCGGCGAGACCGATCCGGCCAGATTCCGGGAGATCCTTCGCGAGGAACTGTCCGCCATATTTACGCCCCAAAAGACCATCCGGGCCGTCAACCCGCCCGAGGTGGTCATGATCATCGGGGTCAACGGCGTGGGCAAGACCACCACCATCGCCAAGCTGGCCCACCGGGCCAGCCTCCAGGGCAAAAAAGTGCTCATCGCCGCCGGCGACACCTTCCGGGCGGCCGCCATCGACCAGCTCAAAATCTGGGCCGACCGGGTGGGGGCCATCTTCTACGCCAAGGGCGAAAACGCCGACCCGGCGGCCGTGGCCTACGAGGCCATGGACCGGGCCATCGCCGAGGGCTGCGACATCATGTTCCTGGACACGGCGGGTCGTCTGCACACCAAGGCCAACCTCATGGAGGAGCTCAAAAAAATCAAACGGGTGCTGGGCAAGAAACATCCCGGCGCGCCGCACCGCTGCGTCCTGGTGCTCGACGCCACCACCGGCCAGAACGCCCTGTCCCAGACCAAACTTTTCAACGAGGCCGTGGACCTGGACGAGATCATCCTGACCAAGCTCGACGGCACGGCCAAGGGCGGGGTGATCGTGGGCATCGCCCTGGAATACGGGCTGCCCATCACCTTTATCGGGCTCGGGGAGAAGATGGAGGATCTGCGGCCGTTTTCCGGGCAGGATTTCGCCCTGGCACTTCTGACCTGAGGGCCCGCCGCCCCACTGGGCTACGGGCGCCAAATTACGGACGGCGCGACATTTTGGGCCAGAGACGGTTTGCCAAAAACGTCCTCTCCGTATACAAGGCAAAAAAACAGAATGCGGACGGCCCGTTTTGTTTGCGAAAACCGGATTCATTGTGTTTGCATCGGCCGTGCAGGCCGCTTTTGAAAGGATAGAAAGGACTCGGGACAGCGGCAGGCTGATCCGGGACAGGATGAACCAGGGGATGCCGACCGCACGCGGCAGGCCCGAAAACGCGACACGAGAACATTCGGAGGACTTCGCGCATGCCTGCGGACAAAAACATGAGCATCCTGGTCGTCGACGACTTTTCCACCATGCGGCGCATCATCAAAAATATCCTGCGCCAGCTTGGCTTTTCGAACATCCATGAGGCCGACGACGGCACCACCGCCTGGGAAACGCTCAACAAAACCAAGATCGATTTCGTCATCTCCGACTGGAACATGCCCAACATGCCGGGCATCGAACTGTTGCGCAAGGTGCGCGGCAGCGAGGAATTCGCCAATCTGCCCTTTCTCATGGTCACGGCCGAGGCCCAACAGGAAAACATCATCGAGGCCGTCCAGGCCAAGGTGTCCAACTACATCGTCAAGCCGTTTACGGCCGAGACGCTGGGCCAGAAGATCGACAAGATTTTCGACAAGTAGTTTCGATCCTCGGCAAAACAATCGGGGCGCGAAACCATGCGGTTTCACGCCCCGTTTTTTTGTTTGCGCCCGGCCGGACCTTTGGCCCGTGCTACATGAAACTTTCCAAAAGCTTGGTCCCCACCCCCTCGGGCAGCCGTATCCGGCGTTCCTTCAGCACCCCGTCCAGAATCCGCCCCATCCACTCCCGGGACACGGCCAGCCGCTCGAAGGTCAGATAGGTGACGGCGTTTTCCCGAAAAAAGCCGTAGCCGTGGACCTCCACCAGCACGGGTTCGCGTTCGCCGGCCAACAGCACCTCGGCCCGGATGATCTTGGCCCTGGAATCGACGGTCAGATTGAACATATGGCTGATATCCTTCAAATAATGGCGTCCGGCGGCCGTCATGGTCTGGGAAAGGACGACGTCTCGAAAGACGCCTGCCAGCCCCGCTCCTACCACGAAAGGGCCACGCTGTCCTCGAGGCACATCTTCATGCCCTCGGCGCAGGGGGCGATGGGATATTTGCCGTCGAAACAGGCCAGGCAAAACCGGGATTCGTCCGGACTGGAATTGACCGAGGCCAAAAGCCCCTCGATACTCAAATAGTGCAGACTGTCCAGGCCGATGAACCGGGCGATCTCCTCCACCTTGTTATGGGCCGCGATAAGCTCACCCTTGGAGGAGAAGTCGATGCCGTAGAAACAGGGATGGCGGATGGCCGGACAGGAGACCCGCATGTGGATCTCCCGCGCGCCCAGTTCGCGCAGCTTTTTCACCCGGGTGCGGATGGTGGTGCCGCGCACGATGGAGTCCTCGACGATGATGATGCGCTTATCCTTGATCATCTGGCGCACGGGATTGAGCTTCACCCGCACGCTGAAATCGCGCATGTCCTGGGAGGGCTGGATGAAGGTGCGGCCCACGTAGTGGTTGCGGATCATGGTGCTCTCAAACGGCAGCCCCGAGGCCTGGGAATAGCCGATGGCCGCATACACGCCGGAGTCCGGGAAGGGCATGACGTAGTCGGCGTCAACCGGGGCCTCGTTGGCCAGGGTGATGCCCATCTGCTTGCGGCGCAGGTAGACCACCTCGCCGAAGACCTCGGAGTCGGGACGGGCGAAATAGACCAACTCGAAGATGCACTGCTTGGTGGGCTGGGGTTCCCCCAGGCGAAACGACTGCAGGCACTTGTCCTGGATGACGAGCATCTCCCCGGGTTCGATGGGCCGGATGATCTCGGCCTCGATGAGGTCGAAGGCGCAGGTCTCCGAGGCCAGGACGTAGTTGTCGCCCAGGCGGCCCAGCATAAGCGGCCGCACGCCGTGGGGGTCGCGCAGGGCGATCATCTTGTTGTTGGCCAGAAGGATCAGGGAATAGGCCCCGCGCACCTTGGAGCAGGCCTTGATGACCGCCTCCTCCATAGTGCCGCCGTTCAAATACTTGGCGATGAGGTGGACAAAGACCTCGGAGTCGATAGTGGTCTGGAAGATGGAGCCGGTCTGTTCCAGTTCGCGGCGCAGTTCCAGGGCGTTGACCAGGTTGCCGTTGTGGGCGATGGCCAGGTTCATGTTGCCGAAGCGCACCAGAAAGGGTTGGCAGTTGCGCAAAAGCGAGGCCCCGGCCGTGGAATAGCGCAGATGCCCCACGGCGATGCTCCCCTTGAGCTCCTTGCCCAGATGGCGTTCGTTGAACACGTCGGCCACCAGCCCCATGCCCTTCTGCTCACGAATGGTCGTGCCGTCCCAGGTGACGATGCCCGCGCTCTCCTGGCCCCGGTGCTGCAGGGCGTAAAGGCCGAAATAGGTCATGCGCGCGGCCTCGGGATGGCCGTAGATGCCGAACAGTCCGCAGTATTCTTTTTTCATCGAAACGTCCCGGCGGTTAGACCGCCCCGTAGTATTCCTGAATGCTTTTCACGCCAAGTCCCTGGCCGCACAGCTCGCGGATGGCCTGGATGGCGGCCATGGCCCCGGCCGCCGTGGTCACGTAGGGGACATTGTAGAGAAGCGCCGTCTGCCGGATGGCCATGGAGTCGCGCACGGTGCGCTTGCCTTCCATGATGTTGACGACCATGGCGATATCGCCGTTTTTGATGTGGTCCACCACATGGGGCCGGTGTTCGGACACCTTGCGCACCTCGCGGGCCGGGATGCCCTTGGCGTTGAAATAGGCGGCGGTGCCCTTGGTGGCCAGGATCTCGAATCCGGCCTCGTGAAAGAGCTCGGCAGCAGGCAAAAGCGGCCCCTTGTTTTCGTCATTGATGGAGATGAACACCTTCCCCGACGACGGCAACACCTGCCCGGCCGCCAACTGGCTTTTCATGAAGGCCTGTCCGAAGGAGGCGTCCACGCCCATGACCTCGCCCGTGGAACGCATCTCCGGCCCGAGAAGCACATCCACCCCTGGGAAGCGGTTGAACGGAAACACCGATTCCTTGACCGAAACATGCCCGGTCTTGCGCATGGACCAGGGATCAAGCACTTTGAGCGGAACGCCCATGATGACCTTGGTGGCCAGCTTGGCCAGGGGGACGCCCGTGGCCTTGGACACGAAGGGGGCCGTGCGCGAGGCCCGGGGGTTGACCTCCAGGATAAAGATCTCGCCGTCTTTGACCGCGAACTGGATGTTCATGAGCCCCACCACCTGGAGCTCCCGGGCCAGGGCCACGGTCTGCCGCTCGATCTCGGCCACGATCTCCGGGGGCAGGGCGTGCGGCGGCAAGACGCAGGCCGAATCGCCGGAGTGGATGCCCGCCTCCTCGATATGCTCCATGATCCCGGCAACATAGGTGTCTGTTCCATCGGACAGGGCGTCCACGTCCACTTCCGTGGCATGCACCAGGAACTTGTCGATCAGGATGGGATGCTCCCCGGAAACCACCACGGCCTTGGCGAAATAGTCCACCAGATCGGCCTCGTCGTAGACGATCTCCATGGCCCGGCCGCCCAGTACGTAGGACGGCCGCACCACCACGGGATAGCCGATGTCGTCGGCGATGCGCGCGGCCTGCTCCACGGACAGGGCCGTGCCGTTAGCCGGCTGCTTGAGCGCAAGCTTCTGCAGAAGGGCCTGGAAACGCTCCCGGTCCTCAGCCCGGTCGATGCTGTCCGGCGACGTGCCCAGGATGTTCACCCCGGCCTTTAAAAGCGGCACGGCAAGATTCAGCGGCGTCTGGCCGCCGAACTGGACGATGACCCCCTCGGGCTTTTCGAATTCGATGATGGACATGACGTCCTCGAAGGTCAACGGCTCGAAGTACAGCCTGTCCGAGGTGTCGTAGTCCGTGCTCACGGTCTCGGGGTTGGAGTTGACCATGATGGATTCCACGCCCATCTCACGCAGGGCATAGGAGGCGTGGCAGCAGCAGTAGTCGAACTCGATGCCCTGGCCGATGCGGTTGGGGCCGCCGCCCAGGATGACAACCTTGCGCTTGTCCGAGATGGCCAGTTCCTGGCCGGACTCGTAGGTCGAATAATAATACGGGGTGTAGGCCTCGAACTCCGCCGCGCAGGTGTCGACCAGATAGTAGGTGGGCTTTATCCCGAACTTTTGCCGCAGGGCCCGGACCTCCAGGGCGGTCAGGTTCCAGGCGGCGGCCAGTTGCGGATCGGAGAAGCCGAACTTCTTGGCCGTCGCCAGCATCTCCCGGCAGGCGTCGTCGGCAGCGGCCACATGCTCCCGGGGGAAGGCCCGAAGCGCGGTCTCCATGTCCACGATTTCCTTGATCTGGCGCAGAAACCAGGGATCGACCCAGGTGGCCTCGAAGATGTCTTCCAGGCTTATGCCGGACAAGATGGCGTGGCGGATGTCCAGGATGCGCGTGGAATGGGGCCGACGCATGCGGGCCAGGAGCGTCTCCCGGTCGGGAATTTTCCCGCCCAGGAGCTTGCCCAGGCCGGGCAGGCCCGTCTCCAGGGAGCGCAGGCCCTTTTGCAGGGCCTCCTTGAAGGTGCGGCCGATGCTCATGGCCTCGCCCACGCTTTTCATGGAGGTGGTCAGGTAGTCCTCGGAGCCGGGGAACTTCTCGAAGGTGAACCGGGGGATCTTGACCACGCAGTAGTCGATGGTGGGCTCAAACGAGGCCATGGTCTCCCGGGTGATGTCGTTGGGAATCTCGTCCAGGGTATAGCCCACGGCCAGCTTGGCCGCGATCTTGGCGATGGGGAATCCCGTAGCCTTGGAGGCCAGGGCCGAGGACCGGGACACCCGGGGGTTCATCTCAATGACCACCATCTCCCCGGTTTTGGGGTTGATGGCGAACTGCACGTTGGAGCCGCCGGTCTCCACGCCGATCTCGCCCATGATGGCGATGGCCGCGTCGCGCATACGCTGGTATTCGTCGTCGGTCAGGGTCTGGGCCGGGGCCACGGTGATGGAGTCGCCGGTATGCACGCCCATGGGGTCGAGGTTTTCGATGGAGCAGATGATGACGCAGTTGTTGTTTTTGTCGCGCATCACCTCCAGTTCGAATTCCTTCCAGCCCAGGATCGACTCCTCCAGCATGACCTCGCTTTTCATGCTGGCGGCCAGTCCCCGCCCGGCGATCGCCTCCAGGTCTTCCATATTATAGGCCACGCCGCCGCCGGTGCCGCCCATGGTGAAGGCCGGGCGCACGATGATGGGGAAGGGGATCATGCCCCCCCACTTCCGCACGTCGTCCGGGGTGCGGCAGATGCCGCTTCTGGGGATTTTCAGGCCGATGTTGTCCATGGCCTGGCAGAAAAGCTCCCGGGACTCGGCCTTCTTGATGACGTCAAGCGACGCCCCCACAAGCTCCACCCCAAGGCGCTTGAGCACGCCGGACTCGGCCAGGGCCACGGCGGTGTTCAGGGCCGTCTGGCCGCCAAGCGTCGGCAACAGGGCGTCCGGACGCTCACGCTCAAGAATCCGGGCCACGGTGTCCGGCTCGATGGGCTCGATGTAGGTGCGGTCGGCCAGTTCCGGATCGGTCATGATGGTGGCCGGATTGGAATTGACCAAAACGACCTCGTAGCCCTCTTCCTTGAGGGCCTTGGTGGCCTGGGAGCCGGAATAGTCGAACTCGCAGGCCTGGCCGATGACGATGGGCCCGGAGCCGATGATCATGATTTTTTTGATGTCTGTCCGTTTGGGCATAGCGAAATGGGGGGGGTTAGAAGGTCGGGGAAATCACGTGCGACGCGCTAGGCAATAAGCGATTCCGCCCCGGCGGGCAAGCGGTTTGGGAACCCCGGCCGGAGGGGCTTTCCGGCCTTTCGGGCTTTGCCGCATGGGGCTTGCGGGAAACTCCCGGCTCCAGCCCCCCCCCGACGGCACTTCGCCATTCGGGCCGACCCATTCTTGACGCCGCCCCGGCTCGCCGTTACTACCCGGGCAGCATTCGAAAAACCCATGCCCGGCCCGCAACGCGGTCCCCACTCTGGAGTCAGACGCCCATGTTCCACGTCATCGTCGGCTTCCTCGGGGGATGGGTCTTTTTTTCATGGGCCTCAAGCTCTCCGGGGACGGGGTGCGGGCCATCGTCGGCAACCGGTTCCGATCCCTTTTCCGCACCTGGACCCGGACCCGCGCCACCGGGCTCTGCACCGGATTCGCCGCCGGACTGGCCTTCCAGTCCACCTCGGCCATCTCACTGCTTTTGGCCAGCTTCGTCGGGGCCGGAACCATAAACGCCATCCAGGCCCTGCCGGTCATGGCCGGGGCCAACATCGGGTCGGCCTTCCTGGTGCTCATGGCCGTTTTGGACATCCGCGTCCTGGCCCTTTGCCTGCTCGGCGTCTCGGGGCTGATCATCACCTTTGAAAGACCCCTGCGCTTCGTCCACGCCGCCAGCATCTTTTTCGGCGTGGGGCTTTTGCTCTTCGGATTGGGCATCGTGCGCACCAGTTGCGCCCCCCTGGCCGAGACGGAGTGGTTTCGGGCCTTCGTGTCCAGCCAGGGCATGCCCCTGCCCTTTTATCTGCTCATCGGCATGGCCGCCTGCCTGCTCCTGCAAACGTCGGCCGGGGTGTCCATCCTGTCCATCACCCTGGCCGCCTCGGGCATCATGGACGGCGACGACGCCCTGGCGGTCATTTTCGGAAGCCTCTTCGGATCAAGTGTGCTCAGCCGCTTCTACGCCATCCAGCTCAAGGGGCAGCGCAAGCTTTTAGTCATGGGGCAGGTGCTTTTCAACGTCGTGGGGCTTGGCATCTTCCTGCCGCCGTTTTTCATCGAGCACTACACCGGCCTGCCGCTGCTTCTCAAGCCGCTGGCCGCCATCTTTCCCGACCTGCCCGAGCGCCTGACGGCCATCAACATCGCCTTCGACACCCTGTCCGCCCTGGTGGTGACGGCGGGGCTGCCCGTCTACCACCGCCTGCTGTCCCGCCTGTGCCCCGACGAAACCGGCAGCCTGGACGGCCTGGCCTACGCCCGGGAACTGGCCCACGTCTCGCCGGAGACGGCCCTTGCCCTCATCAACAAGGAGCAGACCCGCCTGGGCGTCCACCTGCCGGGGTTCACCGCCTCCCTGCGCCGGGCCATCGACCGCTGCGAGGGGTGCGACGTGCGCGGGCTGTCGCGCGACGGCATGAACCTGCTTGCCCAGATCGACGGCTGCCTGCTGGAGCTGGTCACCCGGGGCCGGGCCGACGGCATCGCCTCGGAAGTGGCCCTGCTTCAAGACATCCAGGGAGTGCTGCGGGCCCTGTTCGATGGTCTGGCCCAGCTTGTGTCCGGGCTCGACGCCAGGACCGTCTCCCCGGGGATGGCCCGCCTGCGCGAGATGCTCCTGGCGGCCCTGGACGCCCTGCTGTTGCAGGTTCGGGATGTCCTGCCCGGGACCGACCCCGAGGACTGGGAGCTGCTTTTGACTACGCTCAAAGACCGCGAAAACGTGATGGCCGGGCTGCGCGCCCAATATCTCACGGGAACCCAGGCCCTGCCTCCAGAGGACCAGTGGCGTTTTTTGCAGGCATCGGGGCTTTTTGAACGCTGCGTGTGGCTGTTGCGCCAGTTGGTCCGGCAGGAGCACCGCTTCCTGATCGCGATGGGCGACATGACGGGATGCGACACGACAGTTGCCGGGTGAAACGGCGTTGCATCTCCCCCGTCGGAGTCTCCTCCCGGCCCCAAACCGCTACGTAGCGGCCACTTCTTGACATCCCCTTCGTTCGTGCGCATGGTGGCCCCATGACACTCTTGTTCGACGATACGAAAAAGCTGGAAAAAGCCCTTGGCCCGGAAGCGGCCGAGGTTATCGCCAAGATTTTTGAAACCAGGGACGAGGCCATCCAAAAGGAATCGGCCACAAAGCACGACATTGCCCTGATCCAAAAAGATATTGCGCTGCTGCGTTCCGACGTGGAAACCAAACTGGCCCAGACCAAGGCCGAAATCATCAAGTGGGTGGCCGGGATGCTTGTGGCCCAGGCCGCGCTTATCGCCGCCCTGGTCAAACTGCTGTAGATTGATCCGCTGCCGTCCGCAATTCAGGCCCCGAAAGATTTCGGGGCTTTCTTTTTACGCGGCCTGCGGGGCGCCTGTGTTGAGTATGGTAAACAGGATGAGAGGTTTGACCGAGATGGCCCGGATTGTCTCCCTGCGGTTGCACAAGGTCATAATTTCAATATACTGCACACTTCTTTTCGGAATGCGACATTCGTTTGGAATGCTTTTCGGCTCTTCTTTCTTGTCCGTTCAAGAACACCATTGGCCATCTCGGCAATGTCGACGCGTGAAATGTGCTCAGGTGCCCCTTTCGCCATGGCAAATACTCGTTCTCCGCTTGTGCCGAGATTCGGTTCTTCTTTTCACAAGGCCCCAATTTATTCCGTTTCGCTCATAAATCGCCCTGGACCATGCCTGAACCTTTGGCTGACATGGAACGTGTGATCAATTCAACAGCCTGTCAAGGAACGTCAACGAATCGAAATTTCTTTCAACCTTTCGAATTGTGAGCAGGATTTGAGCGTGACGGCCGCCTGGCCCGATTTCTTGACTTCCCGCCCGGCTTCATCCATGTAACCGGTTTCCCATGCGCATTGCGCGGTTTTTCGAAACTCCCCCAAGGTGAATCCATGAGCGATTACAAAAAAACCCTGAACCTTCCGGCCACCTCCTTCCCCATGAAGGCCAATCTCAAGCAGAAAGAGCCGGAACTCCTGGACTTCTGGGCCAAGAGCGGCGCCTATGCCGCGATGGTCGCGGCCAGGGACGGCAAGCCCCGCTACGTCTTGCACGACGGACCGCCCTACGCCAACGGCCGCCTGCACATGGGCCACGCCTTAAATAAGATATTAAAGGATATCATCGTCAAATCCCGCCACATGGCCGGATACCAGGCCCCCTACGTGCCCGGCTGGGACTGCCACGGCCTGCCCATCGAGCACAAGGTCGAGCAGCAGCTCAAGGAAAAGGGGAAGACCGACCTGCCCGCCGTGGTCATCCGCAAGCTGTGCCGGGAATACGCCATGAAATTCGTGGACATCCAGCGCAAGGAGTTCAAACGGCTGGGGGTTTTCGGCGAATGGGACGATCCCTACCTGACCATGAAACCGGCCTACGAGTCGGCCACGGCCACGGTGCTGTGCGAATTCGTGGAGAACGGCGCCGTGGTGCGCGGCAAAAAGCCCATCCACTGGTGCATCTCCTGCAAGACCGCCCTGGCCGAGGCCGAGGTGGAATACGCCGACGAGAAATCGCCCTCGGTCTTCGTACGCTTCCCCCTGACCGACCCCAGGGCCGCGGCCGTCCTGCCCGGAGCTGATCCGGCGAACACCTACGCCGTCATCTGGACCACCACCCCCTGGACCCTGCCGGACAACATGGCCGTGGCCGTGCATCCGGACCTCGACTACGTGCTGGCAGCCGCCCCAGGCGGCCGCTATCTGGTCGCCAAGGAACTGCTGCCCGGGCTGGCCAAGCGCTTCGGCTGGGAGACCTTCGAGGTGCTGGCCGAGACCGCCGGGGCGTCCCTTGAGGGCCTCGTCGCCCGCCATCCCTTTTACGACCGGCCCTCGCCCCTGGTGCTCGGCGACCACGTCACCCTGGAGGCCGGAACGGGCCTGGTGCACACCGCCCCGGGCCATGGCCGCGAGGACTACGACGTGGGCATGCGCTACGGCCTGGACATCCTCTCGCCCATGGACGACTCGGGCCGGTTCCTGGACTCGGTGGAATTTTTCCGGGGCAAGGACGTGTTCGAGGCCAACCCCCTGGTCATCGAAAAGCTCAAGGAAGTCGGGCATCTCTTGGCCGAGTCCGGCATCTCCCACTCCTACCCCCACTGCTGGCGCTGCAAAAAGCCCGTGATCTTCCGGGCCACCACCCAGTGGTTCGTGTCCATGGAGAAAAACGACCTGCGCAAACGGGCGCTTTCCGCCATTGAAAACGACGTGGAATGGATTCCGGCCTGGGGCAAGGAGCGCATCCACAACATGATCTCCGGCCGCCCGGACTGGTGCATTTCCCGCCAACGCAACTGGGGCGTGCCCATCATCGCCCTGTTGTGCGCCTCCTGCGACGCCGCCTACAACGATCCGGCCTGGATGATGTCCATCGCCGAAAAGTTCGCCAACCACCCCCACGGCTGCGACTACTGGTTCGAGGCCCCCCTGGAGGACATCGTGCCCAAGGGGCTCACCTGCCCCCACTGCGGCGGCACGCACTGGGTGAAGGAGGACGACATCCTGGACGTGTGGTTCGACTCCGGCACAAGCTTCGCCGCCGTGCTCGAACAGCGTCCCGAGTGCCGCTTCCCGGCCGACATGTATCTCGAAGGTTCGGACCAGCACCGGGGCTGGTTCCACAGCTCGCTTCTGGCCTCCATCGGGGCCCGGGGCGTGGCCCCTTACCGCTCCGTCCTGACCCACGGCTACGTGGTGGACGGCGAGGGCCGCAAGATGTCCAAGTCCGTGGGCAACGTCATCTCCCCCCAGGAGATCATCGACAAGCACGGCGCGGAAATCCTGCGCATCTGGACTTCGGCCGTGGACTACCGCGACGACATCCGCATCTCCGACGAGATCGTCAACCGCATCGTCGAGGCCTACCGCCGCATCCGCAACACCTGCCGGTTCATCCTGGGCAACCTGGGCGGCTTCGCCCCGTCAGACGCCGTGACTCCGGAGGACATGCTGCCGCTGGACCGTTTCGCCCTGGATTCGGTCATCCGCGAGCACGACCGGATGTGCGCCGCCTACGAAAAATACGAATTCCACAAGGTCTTCCACGGCCTGCACAACCTGTGCATCACGGACTTAAGCGCCTTCTATCTGGACATCATCAAGGACCGGCTCTACGTCTCCGGGGAAAAAAGCCTGGAACGCCGCTCGGCCCAGACCGCGCTGTGGACCATCCTGACCCTCATGGTGCGGGACATGGCCCCCATCCTGTCGTTCACCGCCGAGGAGGTCTTCGGACACACCCCGCTTCCGCTTCGCGGCGACGCCGCCACGGTGTTTCTGGCGGAGGAGCCGGACCTCGCCCCCTGGCGGCTGGCCGACGCCGAGAGAACGCGCTTCGAGGGCGTGGCGGCGCTTCGCGGCGAGATCACCAAGGCCATCGAGCCCAGGCGCAAGGCCGGGGAGATCGGCCATTCCCTGGAGACCCGGGTGGAGGTCTTTTTGCCCGACGCCCTGGCCGACGAACTTGGCGATCTGTCCGGCATCGATCTGCGCGAAATCTGCATCGTCTCCCAGGTGACCGTGACCCGGGCGGACGCCGCCGCCATCCCGGACGACGCCTGGCGCAGCGAGGACATCCCCGGGCTTTGCGTCGCCGTGGCCAAGGCCGAGGGCGGCAAGTGCGCCCGGTGCTGGGTCGTGAGCGGGGAACTGGGAATAGACCCGAACCATCCGGAAATCTGTCCCCGGTGCGCTGCGGTTCTGCACCACTGCCAAGCCGCCTCCTGATTCACGGACGGCAAAAAGGAGCCGCATGAAACGAAGCTACAAGCTGGCCGGACTCATCACCCTGGTCGTGGTGGCCCTGGATCAGGCCGCCAAGGCCTGGATTCTGGCCAACATCATCCTCTATACCACCCATCCGGTCATCCCGGGATTTTTCAACATCGTGCATGTCTTGAACAAGGGCGCGGCCTTCGGCTTTTTGAACCGCTCGGACATCACCTGGCAGACGTACCTATTCTTCGCCACCACGGCCATGGCCGTGGTGCTCATCCTGCATCTTTTGCGCGCCGCCCTGGAAGAGGACACCACCCTCATCTGCGGTCTGGGACTGATCCTTGGCGGGGCCATCGGCAACCTCATCGACCGCATCCGGTTCGGCGAGGTGGTGGATTTTCTGGATTTTCACTATGGCGATCTGCACTGGCCGGCCTTCAACGTGGCCGACATCGCCATCACCCTGGGTTCCGTGGCCCTCATGGCGGCCTTTTTGCGCGCCCGCAAGGCCCCGCCCGAGGAGTGAGCCCGGGGTTTGCCTTACGCCCCGGCAGCGGATACCATGCGGCCCGGACGCGTCGCGCGGCCCCTTGAGACACGGCCCCACGGCACGCCCCGGCGGGAACCGGACCCTGCGGCCCTGTGAACGAAACGCCATCTCCAAGGCCGCCTGGCCTGTGAGGAACATATGATCTGGGCTCCCCTGCCCCCCATGTCTTCAGGACAACTGGTCCTTGTCTCCCTTTTGGCCTTTTTGCCCATCGTGTTGAACCTGTGGGCCATCTGGCACAGCTTTACGCGCGTGTTCCCCACCCCGGCCGAAAAAATGGCCTGGTTCGGGGCGGCCGTGTTCATTCCCGTGCTGGGCGGCCTGGCCTATCTGCTGTTTGGCAGGAAAAGAGGAAAAAAACCGCTATGAACACCACCACGACCCGTCTCGCCACGATGGCCGCAGTCATCGTGGCGCTTCTGGCCCTGTGCTCCTGCGCCTCGAAAAAGGCCGATCCGGCGGCTCCCGCGCCCCTGGACACCCCGGCCGACATGTGGGCCGAGATGGAAAACCTCAAGTCCGAGGTGCGCGGCTTAAACGCCAAGATCGAGGAATTAAGCTACCAGGCCAAGTCCCGCGAAGGGGCTTCCGGCGCGGAGATGTCCGGCCGCGTGGCCCGGCTGGAATCCCAGGTGGCCCAGATGGCCTCCCAACTGGCCATCGACATCGACGGCGCAGGCCCCACGGCCTCCGGCCCGGCGGCCATGGCCGGCGCGCCCGCCACGCCGTATTCCGCCCAGACCGGCTACCCGGCCCAGGCCGCCTATCCGGGACAGGCAGTCGCCCCCGCAGCAGGCCAGCACGCACCGTCCTATGGCGTGGAGCAGGGGGACGGGGATTACGAGGACGTCCCGGCGCCACGCCAGTCGCCCTACGCCCAGGCCCCGGCCAGCCCCTACGCCCAGGCCCCGGTCGCGCCTGTCGCGCAACCGGTCGCCCAACCGGGCGCGCCGGTGCTCAATCCGCCCAAGGATCCGGCCGACGCCCTGTACACCCAGGCCCTGCAGGCCTTCAACGCCAAGCAGTATCGCGAGGCGTTGTCCATGTGGACGGAGTTCACCAAGAACTTCTCCAAAAGCCCCCTGGTTCCCAACACCTATTTCTGGATCGGGGAGTGCAATTACCAGATCGGCGATTTCGCCAACGCCGTGTTGTCTTATCAGGAAGTCATCGACAAATTCCCCAAAAGCAACAAATATCCCGACGCCCTCTTCAAGCGCGGCGCCTCCTTCGTCAAGCTCAACAACAAGCAGGCCGCCAAAATCTCCTTCCAGGAACTGATCACCAAATATCCCAATTCCCCACTGGCCCAGCGCGCCAAGGCCATGATGCCCAAATAGGCGCGCACCACGCCAAAGGAAGCGACACCACATGGAATCCGAATCGAAATACAAGAAAATCGTCTACCTGACCTTCCCCCCGGACGTTTCCAACAAGCCCGTGGTGTGCAACCTCACCAGGCTTTACGATCTGTGCTTCAACATCCTCAAGGCTCAGATCACCCCGCGCCAGGACGGCCAGATGACCATTGAAATCTTTGGGGATCCCCAGGCCTTCGAGCACGGCATGGCCTACCTCAAAGAACACAACGTCAAGGTCCATCCCATCACCCAGAAAATCTCCCGCGACGAGCAAACCTGCATCCACTGCGGCATGTGTACCGCGCTTTGCCCCACCAAGGCCCTGGCCGTGGACACCACAACCCGGCTGGTGGTCTTTCACCCGGACAAGTGTTCGGCCTGCGGCATCTGCACCAACGTCTGTCCGGTCAAGGCCATGGACGTGTTTCCGGAAAACGGACATAACTAACGGCGGGTTCCCAGATTCCCGACTTCACATGTCGCCGCCCTGGCGGCGTCCACCCTCCGCCATGCGAGGCGCACGGCCATGTACGACACGGAAAAACGAACCTATCTGCGGATCCCCACCCGCATCAGCGGGCATGGACGGCTCCTTGGCGACCCCTCCGAACAACCCGTCTTCCGAGACGCCCCCCTGGCCGGACTCACCGGGCCCGGGGCCTTTGACGCCCGCGACGCCTCCATTCCGGAAAGTCTCTACACCCTGCTCTCCAGCTTAAACGCCAAGCTGGACCTCCTCATCGGCATGCTCGGCAAGGACCAGATGTCCTCAGACTTTCCCGTGGATCTGTCCGTCGTGGAGATCAGCGGCGCGGGGTTGCGGTTCTCCGCCTCCGCCGCCCTGCCCATGGACGCCGACATGGAGGTGGTGCTCATGCTCTCCCAGTTCCCCCTGCGCATGGCCGGGGCCATGGGCAAGATCATCCGCGCTGAGGACTGCGACGGCAAGACCATCTATGCCCTTGATTTCACGCGCATCAGGGAGCGCGACCTGGAAACCATCGTGCAGTTCGTCTTTCAAAGCCAGAGAGACGAAATACGCGGCAAAAAGTGGGACTAACCGGAGCCACGTCATGATGAAGGAAACGGATTTCGTCGAACGCCTGATGGACAAGGTCATCGCCGATGTGGCCGACAGCCTCAAGGAAAGTATCGTCGCCACCGTGGAACGGGAAGTCACCAAGACCCTCTCCCGCTCCCTGGTGGAAAGCGAATTCTACCGCCGCTTAAGCGATGAAATGCGCACCGGGCTCCAGGAAATCTACAAGGAAATCAATTCCGCCGCAAAATCCGGTTCGGAACCGGCGCAGGCTTCCGACAGCCGCCAGGCCGACAAGCTCTTTCACGAGGCCGCCGCCCAGCTCGACCAGATCCTGCTGACAACGGAAAAGGCCACCACCGAGATCATGGACATCGTGGAAAAACACCTCGATCTCCAGGCCACATCGAACCAGATCCTGCACAGCCTCAAAAGCGGCGGCGTCAGCAAGGAACACCTCCAACAACTGCGCGACCAAAGCGACCTGCTCAATCAGGATCTCATCAGCATCATGACCAGCTTAAGCTTCCAGGATCTCACCGGACAACGCATCAAACGCATCATCGAAGCCATCAAAAAGGTCGAACAGATCGTCCTCGACCTCTACCTGTCCACCGGCCTCAAGATCAAAGCCCGTGAGGAAGCCCCTGAAAAAGACATCGAACAACTCGATGTCGAGGCCAAACAAAAGGTCACGGAACTCAAAGGCCCCCAGTCCGGCGTCGCCCAAGAAAGCGTGGACGACCTCCTGGCCCAGCTCGGGCTGGAATAATAAGAATACCGATACCGGGGCTGCTGCCCCGGACCCCGCCCGGGGGGAATCATTCCCCCCGGACCCCCCGTCATCCCCCGGCGGGACGGACTGCTGCGCAGTTTCGCCCCGCCGGGGGAAAACGCGTTGTCCAGGATGAAGGGCCTTCCCGCGGTCAGCCGGGAGTCGTTCCTTTCCTGCACCAAGGATTCCTGACGGTTGGCATAATAATGCACAAAATATCCCGCCCGCCCTATTAGCAGCTACAGAACATCCGATACAGACAGCAAGGTTCATGCGCTGCACGACGGCATGGGCAAGGCCGAATAAGTCCGAAACAAAGGACCGACCTATGTCCTTGGTTATCAATCACAATCTGATGGCCCAAAACGCCACCAGAAATTTAAGCACCGCCTACGGCGCCCTGGCCACCTCCACCCGCCGCCTGTCCTCGGGGCTGCGCATCGGGACCGCCGCCGATGACGCCGCCGGACTCGCCGTGCGCGAGCTCATGCGCGCCGACATCGCGGCCCTCAACCAGGGAGTCAGAAACGCCAACGACGCCATCTCCCTCATCCAGACCGCCGACGGCGCGCTCGGGGTCATCGACGAAAAGCTCATCCGCATGAAGGAGCTGGCCGAACAGGCCGCCACCGGCACCTATACCTCCGACCAGCGTATCATCATCGATTCCGAATATCAGGCCATGGCCTCGGAAATCACCCGCATTGCCAACGCCACGGATTTCAACGGCATCTATCTCTTGAATGGAAATCTCTCCGGCAGCACCCACGACGGCACGGCCATGGCGTCCACCGGAAAGCTCAAGGTCCACTTCGGCACCGCCAACGACTGCGCCGAGGATTACTATTATATCCAGATCGGGACGTGTACGGCCAGTGCTTTGGGTTTTAGAGGCGGCTCTAGTACGTCTGGAACGACTGAAGCTGAGTATGTAGCAGAACACAATCTGACAATTATATATCCTCAAAACGTAAGTATAAGTTCAGTTGATATTTATAACAATTCTCCTCAAAGCGTACAGGATCAATTTGACAGATCGGTTGACTCAAACATGTATAGTGATGCTTCGAATAACTATTATATATTTGCTCGGACCACCTCCGGAGACCTTCATGTTCTCAGGGGTGATTCGAGCAACAACTATATCAGCGACACCAACCTCAGCGGTTCCTCCAGCGCCAGTTCCATCTCCACCCAGGAGCTGGCCCAGCAGGCGCTGATCACCGTCAAAAACGCCATCATCTCCAAGGACAAGATTCGCGCCAACCTCGGGGCCTTGCAGAACCGTCTGGAGAACACCATCTCCAACCTGCAGATACAGGCCGAGAACCTCCAGGCCGCCGAGTCGCGCATCTCCGACGTGGACGTGGCCACGGAGATGACCGAGTTCGTGCGCCAGCAGATCCTCACCCAGGCCGCCGTGGCCATGCTCTCGCAGGCCAACTCGCTGCCGCGCATGGCCCTGCAGCTTATGGGATAAACCGGGGCTGCCGCCCCGGACCCCGCCCGGGGGGAATCATTCCCCCCGGCCCCCTTGGCATCCGTCGGCGGGTTGCCCGGCGCTTCGCGCCAGGCAACCCGCCGACGGGAATCCATGGGCCACGGCGCATCGCCCCTGAAACCATGCGGCCCGTGCCAGGCGCAGAAGCGCCTGGCACGGGGCCGCACGTTACGGGGTGCAGGGGGGTTACCCCCCTGCCGGGGGCGTGGGGGCAGCGCCCCCACATCTCTCCCCGCTATATCTCCCGGGCGAATCGGTTCTTGGCTGCGCCGCAGATGGGGCAGACCCATTCTGCGGGCAGCTCGGCGAAGGCGGTACCGGGCGGTATGCCGTGATCCGGATCGCCGAGGGCGGGGTCATAGGCATAGCCGCATTGCAGACACAGGTAGCGGGCGGCGCTATGGGCCGTCGTGGCGGGCGACGCCACGGGCGGCGTGCGGTCCACGGCATGGAACTTGTCGTGGGCGCAGGCGCAGATGGGGCAGCGCCAGTCGGTCGGCAGGTCAGCAAAGGCCGGGCTTTCGTGTGGGCCGTGTTCATAGCCGCAGACCGGGCACAGGTACGGGGACATGCGTCCTCCTTGCGTCACGTCAAGAGGCGGGGTTTGTGGATTCGTGAGCCGGACGGTACGATCCTCGCAGGGCGCGGGCTATTTTTCGCAGGCGATGTCCTTGGTGGAGCCGGGACCGGCCAAGGGACGGAAGCATTTCTTGGTGGCCCCGCAGACAGGACACTTCCAGTCATCGGGAAGGTCTTCGAAGGACGTGCCCTTGGGGATCTTGCCCTTGCGGTCGCCGCGATCCGGGTCGTAGATGTAGCCACAGTTGGTGGTCTGGCATTGCCACATGTTTTCAGGTGCGGCCATGTCGCATCTCCTGGTTCGGGGTTGACGGGTGTGATCCGCCGCATAACCGGCGCGGTTCGCCGCAGAGGTGTTCTTTCCGTGGCGGATGCCGCGAAATGTGTGCCGGGAGGCTCATGGGGAACCTCCCGGCATCATGTGCGTTCGGCCCTGAGAGGTCTGCCGTTCCACCCTCGGGAACGTGTCATGCCAGAAGCGGCAGTCCAGGACCGAACGCTACACGACCTTGGAGAAGGCCTTTTTGGCGGCCTTGCACACGGGACAGGAATCCGGGGCCTCACCCTCGCAGGTATAGCCGCACACGGAACAGACATGATAGTCGGTTTCCGGAAGTTTATCCATCAATTCGGAGGCCTTTTTGTACAGATTGGCGTGAATGGCCTCCACGGCGTTGGCATAGGTGAAGGAGCGTTCGGCGGCCTTGTGTCCTTCCTCTTTGGCGTGCTCGATCATGGGCGGATACATTTCCTTGAATTCGTGGATTTCCCCGGCCATGGCCTCCTTGAGGTTCTCGGCCGTGGTCCGGATGCCGCCTGCGGCCCGCAGATGGGCATGGGCATGCACGGTTTCGGCGGCGGCGGCGGCCCGGAACAGCTTGGCCACCTGGGGGAAGCCTTCCTTGTCGGCCTGGGCGGCGAACGCCAGATATTTGCGATTGGCCTGGGATTCCCCGGCAAAGGCCTCCATCAGATCTTTTTCGGTCTTGGACATCATGTCGCTCCTTCTCGTCTGTTTGTTTTCAGGTGGTGCTGCAAAGGGATGCTCACTGGATTTTGGCTGACTCCCCCGGAACCGGCGCGGGCTCGCCATCGGCCAGCCCCCGGTCCCCGGCCCCGGACTCCAGGCATCGGCAGCAGATGCCCCGGATCACCACCTGGGCGTCGCGCACCCTTCCCCACCCGGCCACGGATTCCTGGAGCGCGGCCGGGTCGAATTCGCTGATCGGCAGATCGTCGATGCGTCCGCAGCATTCGCAGGCCAGATGGTGGTGCGGGCTTATATCGCCGTCGAAGCGGGCCGTATCCCCGTCCATGGGCACCCGGGCGGCCAACCCATGCTCCCTGAGCACCGCCAGCGTCCGGTACACCGTATCCAGGGAGATGGTCGGCACGCGCTCCCGAACCCGCCGCCAGACGGTCTCGGCGCAGGGATGATCGCAGGCCGCCGTCAACTCGCTGTAGATCTCAAGCCGCTGGTGGGTCAGCTTCAGTCCATGGGCCGCAAAAAGGTTCCGGGCGTGATCCGGGGTCGGTTTTTTGCTTTCTGGGGTTGTCATGGCCGCTCCTTGTTAAGAACAATTCCTAAATAAAAACTATTCCTGCCGATGTCAACCCGTTTCCCCAGACAAACGGGAAAATGCGACACGGCCATGGGAGTTCCGGCGTCCGACGCGGGCGGACAGGGAAAGACGGGCTCGCCACGGGAAGAGGGCGGGACAGGGAGGAAGGTCGAAAACCGCCCCGGGCGGGCTATTTGAAATCGCGCATGCGCTCCCGGATGCGGTCCATGTTCAGGGACACGAAGGCGCTGTATTCATGCAGGGTATCGTGGATGACCACGCCTTCCTGGCGGGCCAGCTCATAGAGTTTGGTACGGGCCACCCGCTCCCCGAATTCCCACATGCGGCGGGCGGAAAATTCCACCAGCCGGTCGGCGGCCTCGCCGGGCATGGTGGAGGCAAGGCCCGTCTGGCTCTCCGCCGCAGCCGGTTCCAGGGCGAATTCCGGCTGTCCGGTCTGGCCTGTCTGGCCGGACACGGGCGGTTTGGCCTCGATCATCCCCATCCGCCGTTCCAACTCGGCAAGCCTCGCCAGGACGGGCGCAAGATCAGGCCGGTGGTCCCCGCCGAGGCAAAAGCCTTCCCCGGCCTCTGCCTGGCCCATATGCGCCGCCGCGAATTCCAGGGCCCGGGAGATGGCCTCCCGCTGGGAGACGTTGTAACGGGCCTGGATGGCCTCCAGGGCCGACGTCGCCCCAGGCGTCAGGGTCACGCCCACGGGCTTGCCGCCCTGCGCCACCAGGGTGGCCCGCCAACGGGTTGCCCGGGATTTTTCGATCATGGCGACCTCCCGATACTGGAAACGAGCTAGCAACAAATATAGGCACATCGCCAAAAAAACGGCAAGACCTTTCCGGTCGTTGCTCCATCCTCGCCTCCCGCGCCACCGCCGGAAAACGCCATCCGGCCAAACCGCTTGTCGGATCGCAGCCGCCGCTTACCGAAAGGGCGTGGCCTTTTTGTCGGCAGCCCGCTAGGATTTGAAAAATGGCGAATATTTCCATCGGCCATCCCGGAGTCTGCCATGAGCCCAAACGGAACCCTGGACGCCCTTCTTGTCGAAAAACGGGTCTTCCGGCCGCTGCCGGGACAGGCCATCGAGGCCAATCTCCCCCCCAGGAACTTGAGGCCGCACGAAAAAAGGCCCAGACGGCCCCCTTGGACATCTGGGAGGAGGCCGCCTCGGAACTGGTCTGGTACAGGCCATGGCAGGCGGTCGTTTCCGCGCCCGACGGGGCGGCCTTCCCCCGCTGGTTCCCCGGCGGCCAGACCAACATCGTGGCCAACGCCCTGGATCGCCATGTGGAATCGGCGCACCGCAACACCCTGGCCCTGATTTTCGAATACGCCTCGGGCGAAAACAAGAAATTCACCTATTTCGAACTGCACCGTGAGGTGTGCCGCCTGGCCAGGGCCTTTGTGTCCCTTGGGGCGGCACGCGGCGACCGCATCCTCATCCACATGCCCACCCTGCCAGAGACCGTCATCGGCATGCTGGCCGCCGCCCGCATCGGGGCCGTGCATTGCCTGGCGCCCCTGGGGTTCTCGGCCAAGGCCCTGCGGCGGCGCATCGAGGCCAGCCGGGCCCGGATCATCCTCACGGCCGACATCGGCCTGCAAGGCGACCGGATGGCGCCCATCAAACCCGTGGTGGACGAGGCCCTGGCCGGAACCGGGGAGACCCGGGTGGAGACCGTGGTGGTGGTGCGCCGCTCGGACCAGGACATACCCATGACCGAAGGCCGCGACCTGTACTATCACGACATCCTGGGCGGCGGGCGCGAGGCCTCCCCGCCCGAGCCCATGGAATCCGACGAGGAACTGTTCGTGCTCCACGCGGGTTCCTCCCTCTCCGCCCCCCGGGGCATCGTGCATGGCCACGGCGGCTACATGGTCGGCGTGTACCGCACGGCCACCTGGGTGTTGGACTTAAAACCTGCGGACGTCATCTGGTGTACGGCCGAACCGGCCTGGATCACCGGACATTCCTACGCCGTTTACGGGCCGCTGCTGGCCGGGGCGACCACGGTCGTCGTCGAGGGCAACCCCCTGGCCGGGCATGGCCAGCGGCTGTTCGAGATCATCGACCGCCATGGGGTGAGCGTTCTCTACACCTCCCCCACCCTCATCCGCATGATGCGCCGCATGGGGGCCGCCCCAGGCCGCGACCGCGACGCCAGCACCCTGCGCCTTCTGGCCACGGCCGGCGAGCCCATCCCGCCCGAGCTGTGGGTATGGTTCCACAAGACCATGGGCAAGGGCCAATGCCCGCTTCTGGATACCTGGTGGCAGACCGAAACGGGCATGATCCTCCTGTCCCCCCTGCCTGCCTCGCTGCTTGCGCCTGGTTCCGTGGGACGCCCCCTGCCCGGGGTCTCGGCCGATGTGGTGGACGACGCCGGAAACCCCGTGCCGCCGGGCAAGGGCGGCCATCTGGTGCTCAACGCCCCCTGGCCGGGCATGCTCCTGACCCTGGACGGCGACCCCGAGGGCTACCGCAGACAGTATTTCGAGCGGATCAAGGGGGTCTTTTTCACTGGCGACATGGCCCGCCGGGACGAGGACGGCTCGTTTTGGATCCAGGGCCGGGCCGACGACGTGGTGCAGCTTGGCGGGCACCGCCTGGGCAGCGCCGAGATCGAGGGGGCCCTGGCCTCCCACCCGGCCCTGGCCGAGGCGGCGGTCATCGTCGTGCCCGACGCCATGGGCGCGACAGCGGCCAAGGCCTTCCTGGTTCCGATCCTCGACTGGGATCTGCGCTACGACTCCGAGGAGGATCTGGTCCGCGACGTCAAGGCCCATCTGCGCCGGGAGCTTGGGACCGTGGCCGAGGTGCGTTTTTTCGCCGTCCGCAGCTGCCTGCCCAAGACCCCAAGCGGCAAGATTTCCCGCAAGGCCCTGCGCGAGGAAGCGTGATCCCGGACGGGAACCGACGACCCCGGCCAGGCCCTGGATGACGCTGCCGCAAACGGGGTTTTGTCAGGACGAATGCCACCGCCAGTTGCGCCCGGCCCGATACAGGTCGTGCAGGGTCACAAGCCTGCCGCCCTGGATTTTGCGAATGAGATACAGGAAAAGGTAGGCCGTCTGCATGGCGTCGGCCAGGGCGTTGTGGGCCGGAAACCGGGGAAGTCCCCATTCCATTGAAAGGTCGGACAGGGCATAGGAGACGTTTAAGGCATAGCGGTCGTAGTAGTTTTCCCAGTGCTCGGCGCGGTAGATCTGGGCCATGCGCAGGGTGTCCAGACAGGGGTTTTCCACCTTGAGTCCGTACACGTCGGCCATGGCCCGGTTGAGAAAGGCCATATCCAGGCCGACATGGTGTCCGACCAGAAGCGACGACCCCACGAACTCCAGGAACTCCGGCAGCACATGCCGCAGCCTGGGCCGGTCCTGAACCTGTTGCGGGGTGATGCGGTGAATCAGCGTGCTTTGCTTGGGCAGATCCTTGCGCGGCCGCACCAGCACGGAAAAGGACTCGCCCGGCACGATGCACAGCCCCCGCACCCGCACCGCGCCGATGGACACGATCTCTTCATGGCGCGGATCAAGGCCGGTCAATTCCGTGTCCACCACCGTGAAGTCGCAGTCCTTGAGGGCCACGGCCGTGTCGAAGGTCTGGAACCGATCCCGGTTCTCCACCAAAAGGGGATGGGGCGGGCCAGGGGCCGGACGCGTCCTCCACGGCGTCATGCGGCCCAGAAGCCGCGTGAAAAAGGCCTGCCCCGTCCCGGCCCGGCCAGAGCCCATGGCGCTTTCGCTCATGTCGCCTCCCGATTCAGGCCGCTTCTGTCCGCAATAAGCGCCTGGGCCAGGGCTGCGGCGGAAAACACGTCTTTGAGCATGCGCACGGCCAGGGGATCGAGGTCCGCCGCCACGACCAGATCGTCCATCTCTCCCGGGGAACGGCCGGACCGGGCCTGGCCGAGACGATGCGCCAGCCGCAGATGCATGAGGAAATCCACGGCCGTGGCGATGCGGTCGCAGGCCTCGGGGTTCAGACGTCCGGAATCGCGCAGGGCCGCCAGCCTGGACAGGGTGTGGCCCCCGGGCAGGCCATGGGCCAGGGCTGACAGGGCGGCGAAACCGGCCAGAGGGGCCAGTCCCAGGGCCTTCACGTCGAAATGCCGCTCCCCCTTTCCGAAAGCGTCCACCACCTGCCCGGCATAGACGGCCAGGGGCGGATGTTCCGGAAAAAGCGTCCGGGAAACCCGGGCCAGAAAATGGGCATCCCGCACGGCCCGTTCCCGGATCTCCCGGCACAGCCGCTTCCCCAGGTCGAAAAACCCAAAGACCGGCCGCGCCTCGCACAGGGCAAAGGCCAGGACGGCGCTCTCCGGGCGGTCATCGGCGGCATGGCCGGAAAAAAAGGCCGTCCATTCCGCAAACGCCAGGCTGCGCGAGCCGGAAAACCCGCCGCGGGTTTCGGGGGCATGGCAGATGGTGCGCACATGGGCCAGGGCCATCCGGGAAAATCCCGCGAAATAGTCCCGGCAGCGCACGGCCTCCTCCTCTGGCGGATCCTGGTAGACCACCACCCCGTCCGGAGGCTCCCCCGGAACCTGCTCCATGCGGCCCGCATCGCCCAGGGCCAGCCAGCAAAACGGGGCCGGAGGCGGCCCGAGCTCCCCCTGGATCAGGGTCAGCACGCGTTCCAGCACGGCGTCCCAGACCATGGACAGCATCCGCCCCACATGGGACGCCCCGGCCCCGTCTTCGAGCAGGGCCCGGGCCGTGCGGGGAATGCGTTCGCACAGACCGGCCAGGGAGGACACGTCCCGGGCGGCCTCAATGTCCGCAAACAGGGAAAAGGGCGAACGCCCCTGCAACGCCAGGATGTCGTGGGAGGTGACCATGCCCGTCACGTCCCCGTCGCGTTCCACGGCCAGATGGTGGACACGGCGCTGCATCATGACCGTCAGGGCCCCGAAACACGCCTCCTTATGGTCCACCACGCACACCGGGGAGCTCATGATCTCGCGCACGGGACGGGTCATGTCCCCGCCCCGGGCCAAGACCTTGTAGCGAAAATCCCGGTCGGTCACGATGCCCGCCACCCGGCCGTCCGCATCCCGCAGAAGGATCGACCCCACCCCGAAATCGGCCATCCGGGCGGCGGCGGCCACGATGCTGGCCTCGCCCGGGATGTCCACCACCGGGGAATGGGCCACCTCTCCCACGGTCAGGGCGAAGATCGGCCGGAATCCCGCCCCCCCGCCTCCCCCCCTGTCCCGGCGAAGCACGGCCAGGGCCCGCTCCAGATAGTCCTTTGGGAACCGGTCGCAAAAATAGGCCGCAAGAGCGGGGAACTCCCTGGCCGCCTGCAAAAAGAGCCCTCCCTCCAGGCGGAAAAAAAAGGTGTCCGCCAGGGCCGTGGCGTCACAGGACGCCGGTTCCCCGCGCAAAAGCTCGGCGGCCCCCACGGCCTGTCCCGAACCGAGATAGTCCAGCCCGCGCGGCGCGTGGGCGCCTCCCGGGCCGGAGACGCAGACCCCCCCGGACTGGATGAGCAGCAAATCCTCCACCCGTTGGCCAGGGCCGAACAATCGCGTCCCCACGGGACAAAAGTCCACCCGGGCGGCATCCGCCAGTTGCGTGAGCACCCCCTGGGGCAGATCGGAAAACGGCGGAGTGGCCGTAAAAAAAACGACAGGCAGGCAGGCCCTTTCCAAAACAAAGGTCTTGTCCATCATGACGGCGTGGCCTCCAGGGCGGGCTGCGGCATACGCCCGCACATCCCCCATAGCCCGGCCGCGCCGCCGGCGCATGTCCTTTTCGGCAAGCGGCGAGGGAAATCCGTCCAATGGCCGCCGCACCCTGTCGGCGGATCGGGCCGTTGCCACAGCGACGCCGCAAGGGGCAGGCCCGGCCCCGACCGTGCAGCACTCCCCGCCAACGGCGATTTTTCGCCGTCAAACGGTCCTGCGCCCTCCCGGGGCCACGACACCCCGCGTACATGGCGAAAAACCCGCCGCTTACCTAAAATGCCTGCGGCCTGCGCCGTTGTTTTGATAAGTTGGCCCTCGTCCTGCGGAAACGTCCCGGCAAGGCAGACAAACCGGGGCATGTGTGAGTGCATACGGCAAACGCGAAACGGTCGGCACCCGGCCAGACCTCATTCCCCCGGCGGTATCCAACCGGGGCGGATCAAACCCCACACCATGAGAGGAGCCCCCATGTCCGCCGAACCAGCCAGACACATCGACGAGGCCGCATTCCGGAGCCTGGTCCGCGCCAAATGGACCGTTTCCCTGATTCTGACCGTTCTCATCCTGGCCATCTATTTCGGATTCATCCTGGTGCTGGCTTTCGCCAAGGATCTGCTCACGACCAAAATCGGCACCCATCTGACCCTGGGGCTGCCCGTCGGCCTGGGGGTGATCCTGTCGGCCTGCGTGCTGACGGGCATCTACGTGTACTGGGCCAACCGGACCTATGACGCTTCGGTGCGCGACATCATCCGTTCCATGAAGGGGAAATAACGCCATGACCGACTTCACATCGACCCTGGGGAAACCCAATGCCGTGTCCATCGGATTTTTCTTTCTTTTCGTGGCCGCCACCCTGGTCATCACCTACTTCGCGGCGAAAAAAAGCAAGTCGGCCTCCCAGTTCTATGCCGCAGGCCGGAGCGTCACCGGCCTGCAAAACGGACTGGCCCTGGCCGGGGACTACATGAGCGCGGCCTCGTTTCTGGGCATCGCGGGGCTGGTGTCGCTGAAAGGTTACGACGGGCTCATCTATTCCATCGGATTTTTGGTCGGCTGGCCCATCGTCATGTTCCTCATCGCCGAACCCTTGCGCAACCTCGGCAAGTACACCTTCGCCGACGTGGTGGCCTACCGCCTGTCCCAAAAACCCATCCGGGTGGCAGCCTCGTGCGGCTCGCTCATGACCGTGGCCTTCTACCTCATCGCCCAGATGGTGGGCTCCGGATCGCTGGTGCAGCTCATGTTCGGGCTGCCCTACGAGGCGGCGGTGGTGGTGGTGGGCGCGATCATGATCGCTTATGTGCTCTTCGGCGGCATGCTGGCCACCACCTGGGTGCAGATCATCAAGGCCGTGCTGCTTCTGGGCGGGGCCTCGGTCATCGTGTTCCTGGTGCTTTTCAAATTCGGATTCGATCCCTCCAACCTTTTCGCGGCCGCCGTGGACAAATACGGCGACAAGGTGCTCGCCCCTGGTGGCATGGTGGCCAATCCCTGGGACGCCCTGTCCCTTGGCATCGCGCTCATGTTCGGCACGGCCGGGTTGCCGCACATCCTCATGCGCTTCTACACCGTGCCCGACGCCAAGGCCGCCCGCAAATCCGTGTTTTACGCCACGGGATTTATCTCGTATTTCTACATCCTGACCTTCATCATCGGCTTTGGGGCCATGGTCATCGTGGGCCAGGATGTGGTGACCACGTTCGACAAAGGCGGCAACATGGCCGCGCTGCTCCTGGCCGAGGTCACAGGGGGCACCATGTTTCTGGGGTTCATCGCCGCCGTGGCCTTCGCCACCATCCTGGCCGTGGTGGCCGGGCTGACCCTGGCCGGGGCATCCACCTTCTCCCACGACCTGTACGTCAACGTGTTCAAGTCCGGAAAGGCCACGGAGGAAGACGAGGTGAAAATGGCCAAGCGAGGCACGATTTTCCTGGGCATCCTGGCCGTGGTCCTGGGCATCGCCTTCAAGGGGCAAAACGTGGCCTTCATGGTCGGCCTGGCCTTCGCCATCGCCGCCAGCGCCAACTTCCCGGCCTTGCTTTTATCCATCCTGTGGCGGCGCTTCAGCACCTTCGGCGCGACACTGAGCATCTACACCGGGTCCGTCCTGGCCGTGGGCCTGATCATCATCAGCCCCACGGTGTGGGTGGACGTCCTGGGCAACGCGCAGGCCATCTTCCCCTGGAAGAACCCGGCGCTCATCTCGCTTCCGGCGGCCTTTTTCGCCGGATGGCTGGGGTCGGTCCTTCGGCCCGAGCCCGACGCCGAGGAAAAATACGAGCAGCAGAAAATCCGCAACTATCTGGGCATGGGAGCGGAATGAGGACAGAGACGCCCCCCCTCCCGGATGATCCGGGCAACGAGCTGCACCAGGTCGCGCAGCTTCTGGCCCGGCGGGGACAGCATCCGGCGCTTCTGCCGGAGGCCATCGCCAGGGCGGAGAGCGTCTCCGCCCTGGCCTTGCTTTTCGCGGATCTGCGCAGCATGGCCCTGTGCGGCGTGGAGGCGGGCATCGCCTCCCGGACTCTGGGCCTGCTCATCAGCGAGGTGAACGACCACATCCTGGCCCGGACGGCCCGGATCGTCGAAGGCGGCATGGGCGGGCCGCTGCGGGACTTCTGCCTGGTGGCGCTTGGCAGCGAGGGTCGCCGGGAACAGTTTTTCGCCACGGACCAGGACAACGGCCTGATCCTGGCCGAAAGCGACGCCCCGGGCGGCGGTGGAGAGAGCGCCGTAGCCGCTTTTGGCCGGGAGTTCATTGCGGCCCTGACGGCCATCGGCTTTCCGCCGTGTGAAAACCGGGTGATGATCGACAATCCAGACTGGCGAAAGCCCCTGGAGCAATGGAAGGAGACCGTGGACGACGTGGTGCGGGAGCCGGACGGCCCGGGCATCCTGGTGTTGTCGCTTCTGGCCGACGCCCGGCCCATAACCGGGAACGCGGCCCTGTGCCACGGGCTGGCGGCCCATCTGCGCAAGCGGGTGGCGGACTCGCCCGTGACCCTTGGCTACATGGCCCGGGAGGCCCTGCGCTTTCCGCCGCCCCTGGGTTTTTTCAACACGCTTGCGGTGGAGCGGTCCGGTCCGGACAAGGGCGGGCTGGATATCAAAAAGAGAGGGATTTTCGCCCTGGTCCAGGGACTGCGCACCATGGCCCTGGAGCAACGCCTCATGGCGACAGGCACTCCCGAACGCCTGGCGGCATTGGCCGACCTGGGTATTTTTTCACCCCCCTTGGCAAAGCGCCTGCATGGGGCCTACGACGTCTTGCAGACCTTGCGCCTCCGCTTCCAGGCAAAGGCCATCCTCCAGGGGGAAACGCCACGCAACACGATCTTCCCGGACAATCTGGACAACCTCGAACGCGACCGCCTCAAGGACAGCCTGCATGCCGTGATCGAATTCCAGGAACTGGTGTACGCCCGTTACGGGCTGCACCTGTTTCCGTAGGGTGTCCGGGCGGGGCTGCCCGCCCAGACTCCAGTCCATCCGCATTCCCTCGAGACCTTTCGCAGCACGGGTCTGCCCTGACCGCCGCGCGGTCAGGCGTCGCACCGGAAGAGATCAGCCGAATCTTCCGGGCAATTTCGGACGTCGACCCGGAGCGGCCGCAAGCTCCCGGCTGCCATCCCCGGCCTGCATGTCGTCGATGAGGCGGCGCAAAATCTGCGTCTGTTCAGTCAACCCGGTCAGGGCCTCGGCGGATTGTTGCAAGGCGTCGGCCGTCTGGGCGGAAATACGGTTGATGTCCACGACGCTACGGTTGATTTCCTCCGTCGTGGCGGATTGTTCCTCCGAGGCCGTGGCGATGGAGCGCACCTGATCCGTGGTCTGGACCACGAGGTCCACGATGGCCTCCAGGGCACGGCCGGACTGCCCGGCAAGCCCCGTGGCGTCGTCAATGCGCCGCACCGTCTGATCCACGTTGTCGATGTTTTTGCTCGTGCCCTGCTGGATGCCGACGATGGCGTCGCCGACCTCCTTGGTGGCGGCCATGGTCTTTTCCGCGAGCTTTCTGACCTCGTCGGCCACCACGGCGAAACCGCGTCCGGCCTCCCCCGCCCTGGCCGCCTCGATGGCGGCATTGAGCGCCAGCAGATTGGTCTGGTCGGCGATGTCGGAAATCACATTCATGATCTGGCCGATGCCCTGGGCCTGCTGGCCCAACCGGGTCATGTCGTCCTTGAGTTGCAGGGCGTTCGTTTGGACGTCGCCGATGCTGCGAATGACCTGGGCCACGATGCTCGACCCCTCGTCGGCCTTTTGCCGGGCGTCGGTTGCGGTGCGGGCGGCCTGGGCCGCGTTTTGGGCCACCTCGATGACCGTGGCGTTCATCTCCTCCATGGCCGTGGCGGTTTCGGCCACCCGGTTCGACTGCTCCTGGGAGCCCTGGCTGGATTGCTCGATCTGGCCGGAAATGGACTGGGACGCGGCGGTGACGGCGTCGACGACGCCTTCCAGTTGCTCGGCCGCCTGAAGCATCCCCTCCTCCTTCGCCTTTTCCGCCCGTTCCCTGGCCTTTTCCGCCTCGGTCATGGCGACAGCGGCCTTTTCCGACTCCGCAGCCGCCACCCGGCCCTTCTCCTCGGCCTCGCCGATTTTGGCCTTGAGGTTGCCCACCATCTTGGCCATGGCCCGTTGCAGGCGGCCGATCTCGTCGTTGCGGTTGACGTCCAGGGGGGCGTCCAGGTCGCCATCGGCAATGCGCGTGGACGCGCCGACCAGGGAGCCGATGGGCCGAAGCACGTTGATGGACAGGATGATCAAAATGCCCACGGCCAAAATCACGGCCTGGCCTGCCGACAGGGAGAGGATGAGCAGTCCCAGGCTGCGGGCGTCGGCAAAGGCCGCGTCCTTGTTGACGACCATGCCGATGATCCAGCCGGTGGTCTTGGATTTCTCGAAAAGGATCAGCTTTTCAACTCCCAGCGACACGACATCGAGGCTGCCGCTTTGCTGGGAGGCGATTTTTCCGCCGTAGTCCGTCTCCTTGATGATATTGAGCTTGCCGATCAGCTTGCTGTCCGGGTGGGCGAGAACCAGTCCGTCAGGGGCCAGGACAAAGGCATACCCGGCAGGCGTGTCCAACGGCTTGACGAAGTTGTCCGTGAAGACGCCGATCTTGACGCCCGCCGAGATGATGCCGACGATCTTGCCGCCCTGGCGCACCGGCGCGGAGATGACGAAGACGGCCTCCCCGCTGTCTACGCTGAAAAGCGGGTTGGAAATAAAGTTATCCCCCGCGATGGCTTTTTGAAAATATTCCCGTTTTTCCAGATTGACGCCGATGAGTTTGACATTGGTGCTGCTGACCACGACGCCTTGCGGGTTGACGAATAAAATGCTGTCGAAGGTGGGATGCCGGGCGGCGCTGTCCTTGAGAAGCGCCACGGCGCGTTCCACGGCCGCCGGGTCGTCCGCGCCTGCGGTCAGGGCCTTGGCGAGTTCCTCCGTCTTGGAAAGGGTGATGATCTCGTTTTGCGCCCCGTCCACCCACAGTCCGATGGCGGAAAGCAGGGAGCCTGCCGTACTCTTGGCCTTTTCAACGGCGACAGCAGATAATGACTCGGTGCTGCGCTGGTAGGTCAGCCACGTCGAGATGGACATGCCGAGTATGATCAAGGCCAGGGTGGGAAGGATGAATTTCATCTTGAGGGTCATGGTGTTTCCCTACAGGCAAGAAGTTGGGACACAAACGACAAACATCCTCCAAATTGCGCAAACCATAACATACATATCAAGCCAACAACCTCTCATGCAAGAGAAAAAATGCCGTGCATATTTTATTGCCGGATAACACGAAATCCTCTTATACATGGCAATATCGCTCTTTCCGTCATGGCGGTCGTCATGCACGGAAAAAGACTCGCCAATACTGACGATGTTGATTTTCAAATTCAAGACAGAGGGGAGGGACCATTCAAGTTGGTGAGACAAGAGGGAAGGCCAATTCGCAAGATCCTTCATCATCTTCAGAGAAAGCTGACACGGCGGCAACCGCCGTAGCGATGCCGTAGCCACCCCGGGGATAGGTGCGGGACGTCACAGACCCGAAAAACACGGCCGACATGCCGAAAAACACGGCCGACATGCCGAAAAACGGGACGCCCGTCCCTGTCCCCTGTTTTCCGTCGGCCGCCGGAAAGCGCACACGCCGACCACGGCCATGGGCCGCGCCCCCGGAATCCGTGTCGGCGAATGGCAGGGCAA
Organism: Desulfolutivibrio sulfodismutans DSM 3696; assembly: GCF_013376455.1. Taxonomy (GTDB): domain Bacteria; phylum Desulfobacterota; class Desulfovibrionia; order Desulfovibrionales; family Desulfovibrionaceae; genus Desulfolutivibrio; species Desulfolutivibrio sulfodismutans. The sequence goes on from NZ_CP045504.1 coordinate 1,193,799, forward strand.
ACTCGCTGCCCGCCACCTTTTCCCCGAAACACCCTGCCGCCTGTTTCCGGAGCAAAGCGCTCGTGTGATGTTCCACAAATACGCATGTGCTTCGTTTGGCAGAAAGCAGCGTTATGTGGGCCAAGGCCGAGGAGCCACGACCACAAGCTACTACCCGGCTCTTTACGGAACGCGGCTCTAGGGCTTGCGCTGCCGCGCCGCTTCAGCCAGCCCGGCGGCGATGTCCCGGGCCAAGGCCGCCGCCAGACGGCTCTGGGCGTCCGTCAGGGCGGCGTAATCCGGCCCCTGGGCCGTGTCCGTCAGCTGCGAGGAGCGCCACAAGACCACCTCGCCCCCGGCGTCCAGCACCGCCCAATCGGCCTTCAGCACGGCCTGGCCGCCGAGGACGCCGTCGTAGCGCCGCACCTGGATGGTCACCTGCCGTTCAGGATGCATCCCCCCGGGCCAGGGGGAGGAGACCATGGGCCCGGCGCAGACCATGCCCGCCAGATTCTCCATGAGGATGCGCTCGAAATTGTTGCGTACGGGCTCGATCCACTGATCGAACTCGGCCAGATGCATGGCCGTGCCCGCCCCGGCGGTGACGATCTGGGTCCGGTCCAGGTAGGCCGGAAACTCCACCGGGCCGATTCCCAGGGACGGGCAGGCCCCGGCATCGCCAGGGGTTCCCCCCGCTCCCTCCACGGCGGCCGGGATGGCGGTCAGGGAATAGAACCGGGTGGGGGGGCTCTTGCCGCATCCGGCCATGAGCAAAACCGCCGCCAGGATCGCCGCCAGGGGGGCCAGCCGGGCCAAGGCGGCCGGGCCGCCGTACTGTGTCTGCCTGTGGGACATGGCCTATCTCCTCGGTCCTTTTCCCTGGATGAGCGCCTCGGGATGGCGCTCCAGATAATCGGCCAAGGCCCGCAGGGACCGGGCGGCAGTGGCGATTTCGCGCAGGGCGGCGTTCAAATCGGTCACGGTGGGGGAATCGGACCTGGTGAGCCGCTGGATGGACGCCAGGGCCGCCGAACCCTCCTTGAGGGTGGCGTCCAGCATGCCCAGGGTCTTTCCGGCCGCCGTGGACAGCCCGGACGTGCGCTGGTTCAAGTCCCGGGCCAGTTCGGTGTAGCTTTGGATGGCCACATCCAGATTTTGGGCCAGGGGATCGACCTTGTCCTGAAGTTCGCGCAAAAGCCCCTTGCCCGCATCCAGGGTCTTGTCCAGCTTGGAGGGCAGGGCCTGAATCTCCGGGGAATTGACGAGGCTGTCGATGCCGGTCACTGCGGCCGTAAGGCGATCCACCAGGGTCTCCAGGGGCAGTTTGGTCAGGGTCTGGGTCAGCTTCTCGAAGGCCGAGGGCACGGTGGGGATCTCGGGGAGCCCGCTGTCGCCCACCAGGCGCACGGCCGTGTCGGGCATGATGTCCAGGGCCACGGCCAACTGTCCGGTGACGAAACTCTGGGTGACGAGCTGGGCCCGCAGCCCCCGCTCCACCAGCTTGGTCAAAAGCTCGTGCACGCTCTCCTGGCTGGCCTGGAGCAGGCTCTCGTCCTTGGGGGCTTTGGCCTTGTTCACGGTCATGCGCACCTTGCCGCCCTCGATCTCCACCACCACGGGGATGTAGAAATGCAGATCCCCGGCGTCGGCGTCGATGCTGATTCCCGTGACCTGGCCGATGGGCACGCCGCGAAACAGGACGGGGGCCCCCACCTGAAGGCCATTGACGGAATTCTCGAAGAACATGATGAATTCGTACTTGGGGGTGAAAAACATGCCCGATCCGAACACGATGACCGCACCCACGCCAAGGGCCACGGCCCCCAGGACAAAGGCTCCGATCATGCTTTTTTTGACTTTGCTGGCCACGACCATGTTCTCCGTTCGTTGCGCCGGGGCGGCTACTTTTCGCCCCTGGTCAGGAAATGCCGCAGATTGGCGTCGGTGGTGTTCTGCAAAAGCTCCTTGGGATCCCCGCTTGCGGTCATGGTCCGGGTCTCCACGTCAAGGAACACGCAATTGTTGCCGATGGCGAAAATGCTGGCCAGTTCATGGGTGACCACCACGATGGTGGCGTGCAGGCTGTCCCGGATCTCAAGGATCAATTCGTCGAGCAGATGGGCGCTGATGGGATCCAGCCCGGCCGAGGGCTCGTCGAAAAAAAGGATATCCGGGTCAAGGGCCATGGCCCGGGCCAGTCCGGCCCGTTTGACCATGCCGCCGCTAATCTCCGAGGGATAGAAGTCCTCGAAGCCCGCCAGCCCCACAAGGGCGAGTTTGAGCGAGGCCAGCTCCCGGATCTCCTTGGCGGGCAGCGTGGTGTACTGCTGCAAGGGCATGGCGATGTTCTCGGCCAGGGTCATGGAGCTGAAAAGCGCGCCGCGCTGGTAGAGGATGCCCGTTTTGCGCAAAATGGCGTCCCGGCTGTCCTCGTCGACCTCCCACAGGCTGCCCTCCTGGTAAAGCACCTGTCCCTTGGCTGGCTCCTTGAGCCCCACCAAGACCCGCAACAGCGTGCTCTTGCCGCAGCCGCTGCCGCCCATGACGATGAAGATGTCCCCGCGCCGGATGGTGAAACTTAAGTCGCGCATGATGACGAAATCGCCATAGGACATGTCCAGGTTTTTCACCGTGATGCGCGGCGGGGCGAGATCCATGACCATGGGCCTTTTCCGGACGCCCTAGACGCCCAGGATGTTGCACACCACGGTGATGATGGCCGTGGCGATGATGATGGCCAGGATGCTGGTGACCACGGCCGAGGTGGCGGCCTGGCCCACGGCCAGGGCGCTGCGGCCGCAACGCATGCCCCGATAGCACCCGGCCAGGGCCACCAATACCCCGAAAACCGTGCTGTGCACCAGCCCGATCCAGAAGTTGGCCAGGGGCACGGACTGCCAGGTGTTGGAGAAATACTGCACCGGATTGATGCCCAGCATCAGCGACCCCACGATGAACCCGCCCAAAACGCCCATGAGGTCGGCGTAGATGCACAAAAGCGGCATCATGAACACCAGGGCGATCAGGCGCGGCAGGACCAGAAATTCCGTGGGCGAAAACCCGAAGGTGCGCAGGGCGTCGATCTCCTCGTTGACCTGCATGGTGCCGAGCTCGGCGGCATAGGCCGCGCCCGTGCGGCCGGCCATGATGATGCCGGTCATGATCGCGCCCATGACCCGGACCATGGCGATGCCCACGATGGTGGAGACGTAGATCTGGGCCCCGAACTGCTGGAGCTGGATGGCCCCCACAAAGGCCAGGATCAACCCCACCAGAAGGCTGATGAGGGACACGATGGGCAGGGCGTCGATCCCGGCCTGCTTGATGAGCAACATCAATTGGGAGCGCTGGAAAACGGCCCGCCCGCGCACGAAACTGCCGCAGGCCAGGGCCACTTCCCCTAAAAATTCCAAAAGATTGCTCACCGACTGGCCGATCCCCAGGACCGCGCCGCCCACCCGGTCCAGGAAGGATTCGGACACGTCCGCCTTGGCCGCGCCCTTGCGCTCCGGCACCTTGACCGCCAGATCCATCAGGCTGCCCGCCCCCTCCGGAAGCCCCGTGGTGTCCGCGGCTACCCCGGCCGCCTCGGCCAGGCGCATGATCCGCAGGCAAAAGGCCAGAAGCCTGCTGTCCCAGCCCGTCACCCCGGCGGATTCGAAGGTCAGGGAGGCAGGCTTTTCGCTGCCCTGCATGGCCGTGGCCACCGCCTGGACATCCGGGATTGCCGCCCCCATGCGCCAGTCCCCGGCCAGGGCCACGCGCACCGCCCCGCCGTCGCGGGTCACGGCGCAGGTGGCCAGGGGGGTCGTCTGGGATATCTGTTTTTTGGTCATGGCTGTGGTCCACGCTGTTCGACGAGGCCGCGAAGACCCTTCAATGAGATGTTGTCTTTGTCAAGAAGAACCCGGCCACCCGAAAAGGATGCGCCATGCCCCCTGCCCCTCCCGCACACGTCCAATTTTTCATCTCTTCATCACGAAAGCGCCATCATGATTACCGTATGGTACGCGCGTGACGGGCGGGCCGCGACCTTGTTGCAGTTCGAAGCCCCATGCCGTCCCCCCCGGCCGAGGACCGTGCATCTGGGACGAAAGATGGTCATTTCGTCTCGACGGAAGAGGGAAAATGGGTCACTGTCGTCGCAATTTTCTGCAAAACAGTCGACGGACGCCCCATGCGACGTTTCGGCCGCCCCCTCTCCCGCATCCCAAGGAGGAAACCACATGAGCCAGGACGATATCGACCGCCTTATGGCCTATCTCCGCGAGCATCCCGAGGAAATGCAACGGGTCCACGCCATGCTGACCCGGGAAATCGTGGCCTTTGCGGCCATGAAGGGCTTCGAGATCACCGAGGAGGAGCTCAAGGCCAGGCAGGCATTGGTGCATCTGATCAACGGCACCTAGTGCGGCGTTCACAAAGCAACATGCCTGTTTTCGTGAATAAAAACCATAACTCAAAGGTGTTGCCGCTCGCCAAACCGTAACGGAAATTTCCGGACGCAACGCTAGCCAAACCACCCAGGCACGGTTTCCGCCGACACGCTTCGAACCAGCAGCCCGCCGCGGCTGGCCGGGAAGACTGCTTCCTCCCGCCACGCGACGCCCAAGGAGCCTCATGTCGCTGCCCTTTTTCACCGAGATCGACGGCTACACCCTGTTTCTGCTTGTGTCCTCCCTGGGGATCGCCCTGTCGTTCGAATTCGTCAACGGCTTCCACGACACGGCCAACGCCGTGGCCACGGTCATCTACACCAAGTCCCTGCGGGCGCGCACGGCCGTAGCCCTCTCGGGCCTCTGTAATTTTCTGGGCGTACACCTGGGCGGCATCGCCGTGGCCTATTCCATCGTCCATCTGTTGCCGGTGGATCTGCTGGTGGCCGTGAACACCGACCTGGGCCTGTCCATGGTCTTCGCCCTGCTGGTGTCGGCCATCCTGTGGAACTTCGGCACCTGGTACCTGGGGCTTCCGGCCTCAAGCTCCCACACCCTCATCGGCTCCATCCTCGGGGTGGGTCTGGCCAACGCCTTTCGCGAGGGCCTGCCCCTGGAGGCCGGGGTCAATTGGAGCAAGGCCGCCGAGGTGGGCCTGTCGCTGTTCCTTTCCCCGGTCATCGGTTTCGTGTGCGCAGGGGCCTTGCTCCTTCTCATGACGAAATACCTCCGCTCCTCCATCATCAACGAGGCCCCCAAGGGCGACAAGCCGCCGCCCATGGCCCTTCGCGCGGCCCTCATCGCCTCCGGACTCGGCGTCAGCCTGGCCCACGGCTCAAACGACGGCCAAAAGGGCGTGGGGCTGATCATGCTCATCCTCATCGGCATCCTGCCCGGGGCCTATGCCTTAAACCTCGACACCGACGCGCCGGAAATCGGCCAGGTGACATACGCCGCCGGACAGCTCACGGACTATTTCAACGCCCATCGCCAGGAGATCAACAAAGGGCTGGCCGACGGCAATCTTTTTCACCGTCCAAACGAGACCTCGTCGCCCGTGGACTGCGACATCACCCAGGCCGTGGAAGCGGCCCAGGCCCTGCAACTGCGTCTGGCCGGAATCGCCACCTTGTCCGAGCTGCCCGAAGAGGCCCGCTGGGAGACCCGCACCAACATCCTGTGCCTGGACGACGCCGCCGAGGACATGCAGCTCCTGCCCGGCACGCCCCTGGCCGACATCGAACGCCTGCAGGACTGGCGCACGACCCTGCGCGGCCCCACGGAATACGCTCCGGACTGGGTGCTGCTGGCCGTGTCCCTGGCCCTGGGCGTCGGCACCATGGTGGGCTGGAAGCGCATTGTGGTGACCATCGGGGAGCGCATCGGCAAGACCCGGCTGACCTACGGCCAGGGCTGCGCGGCCCAGGTAGTGGCCATGAGCACCATCGGGCTGGCGGATTTCGCGGGACTGCCCGTGTCCACCACCCACGTCCTGTCCTCGGGCGTGGCCGGAACCATGGCCGCCGGGAAATCCGGACTCCAGATGCGCACCCTGCGCTCCATCGCCATGGCCTGGGTGCTGACCCTGCCAGCGGCCATGCTCCTTGGCGCGGGTCTGTTCTTTCTCTTCGCGGCCATGGGCTGAGCCCCCTTTCCGTCCGGCCCGGTTCTAAGATAGACTGCGCGCCATGCATCCGACACCCGGCCCGCACCGTGGCGACATGCCGCCCGGCATCCCATGCGGCTGACCGCCCGCAAGGCCCAGCCATGGGTTTCCGTGCTGCTCATCGGCCTTCTGCTCGTGCATCCCTTCGTGTCCGCGCGCATCGGGGCCTTTCTTTTCGTCCTGGCCTCCCTGGGGGCGCTTTCCCTGTCCATCACCCACCGGGACCGCAAGCTGCGCATCTATTTCTACATCGCCAGCGCCCTGCTCCTGTGGTCCGTCTTCTGGAACGTGCAGGAGGGAGCGCATCGGATATTCGTCTATCTCCTGTGTACGTCAACCTATTTTCTTTTCCTCATCATTGTCATAAGCGACCTGCTGCGGTCAAAGGAAGTCACAAAAAACGAAATTTTCGCCCTCATCAACTGCTATCTCATCGCAGGAACCGTCTTTTCCTTCATCTATGAACTCGCATACTTTTTAGACCCGGCCTCTCTTTCATTCCAATCCGGATCAGTAGGAAATCACAGCGTTTTTCTCTACCTCAGTTTCTCCACCATCACCACCCTCGGTTATGGCGACATCGTCCCCGTCGCGCCGTTTTTACGCCACGTCGCCGTCCTGGAGGCCATTTTCGGCCAGTTCTACATCGCCATCGTGGTGGCCTTCATCCTGAGCCGCTACATCCAGCACCGCAACACATTGCCCCCGGCCTGATCGTCAAAGGCGCACAGGCCTGGACCGGCCGGGACGACGGCCCCGGGCCGGGACCGGCCTCATCCGGCGCAATTCCCGCCAAACGACTCCACACCCCATGTTGACACGCATTTTTATTTTGTACTAACATATGGATATATTTTTAGATGTTATATTCTTTTTTCGTCAAGAATCCGCCAATGGAAGCCGTTTCCGGCGCATGGCACAGGCAATCGTGCCAGAGATCAACGCGCCGCCGGTTCCGCAACCTGCCCCATGAAGGAGCCCGCCATGTCCATGGTCCGACGCCGTGCGTTTTCCCTCATCCTGGCCCTATTGATGTTGTGGTCCGCCATCCCGGGCCCCGGCGGCGCGTGGCGCGTCCGGGATGGACCAAGCCAAGGCCGCCCTGGAACAGGCCATGGCCGAGGTGGGCGAGAAAAAAGGCAGCCAGACCGTGTTGGTGCTGACCAACGCCGCGTATGCGCGCCTTGACGGCGATTCGGCCGTGGGATTTCTCGACGTGGCCACGGCAGTCACCGGGGCGACCTTCGGGGCGCGGTCCCTGCTTGGCGTGCACTCCTCCATGCTGTCGCCCCTGTGGTTTTCGCTCTACAGCCCGGCCAGCAACACCCTCGTCTACGCCGTCCAGAAAGACGGGGCGTTCGCCATCCAGAAGATCGACGCCAATCCCGAGCATCTGCTTACGCCCGACAACTGGAAGGCGGCCGGGTCCGGGATCATCGGCGGGTCGCTCTTCTCCGTGGCCAGCATCAGCCTGGCCTGGGCCGTGGCGCCGGATTACATGTCGCTCCAGGCGGCCTCGTTCCACGACCATTTCTGCCCGGGGGTCAACTACGGGCTGATCATCGGCGACTACATCGAGAAGCGGTTCCCCCTGGGACCGGGTGACTCCTATGTGTTCGCCGTGGCCCCGTCCCGGTGCGCGGCCGACGCCCTGCAGGTCATGTACAACACCACCACGGGCAAAGGCGGCGACTACGGCATGGGCATCTCCGAGGCCGATCTGGCGAAATACGCTGTGAACGGGGTGAAGCCCACGGCGGTGGTCATGCGGGTGAACAGGAAAAACGACGTCTGCGACGCCGTGGCCCTGGGCATCGACTCGGCCCGACTGTACGCGGACATCAAGATGGACGAGGCGGAGCTTTCGCCTGCGGGCGGGGGCCAGAACCCGCTGTTCTACATCGCCCGAACCCGGGCCTCGCGGGAGATGTGCCGTTTGCCCAAGGAGCAGCGCATCGGCTACGTGGTGGAGCTGGCCAAGACGTCCGGCAAGGCGGATCTGGCCGACAAGATCACGGCCAATGATCCCTACGCCAAGGTGTTCGGGAAATAGGCGGGGCGACGGCCCGGGGCCGGAAACAGGCTGACGCGGGCTCGCGCGGCTTGGTTTGGACGTGTCCGGGCCGTGATGGGTTGGTGACGGAACCGTCCGGACATCAAACGCAGAATTGACGATCCCCCCGTCCACATGGTGTGCGGGCGGGGGGTTTCTCGACGCCAACGCTTCAAACATGCTAACGCCATGTGACGATGCGCATGCAGGAGGTCACAAATGCTCACGCATGATCAACTGACCCAAAAGATGCTGGCCGATCCCGCCGTCAGGGAGGCCCATGCGGCCATGGCCCCGGAGTTCGCCCTTTGAGACCGCTGCACAATCCTCTGATGTCGTTACGGAATTCTCTCGAAAGGTCTCGGTCGTCTGTTTCCGCCGTCGTTTAGCCGACAGCGCTGATCTTGTTTCACCTTGAGGCGGCGTTCGTCACTCCTTAGCGTAAGTGTTCCTCAACATCCCGCTTTGAGCACCGCTTTTTTCAAGTTGAAAGCCATAGCGTTGAGTAAAAATTCAAGTTCAACCTTGGCTACCCCCAGGTAACGCGTCCGGAAGAAGCCATAACCTCTTTTGAGCGTTCCGAAAGCCCGTTCCACCTTCGACCGGACGCTGCTAACTTGACGATTTGCCGCTTTTTCGGCGGGGTTCAGCGCACGGTTGCGAGCGGCCTTATGCATGATGCCGTCGGCAAGTCTCCGAGCTTGGAGCACATGCCTGTTCAACTGGCTGCTGTATCCCTTGTCCGCATAGATGCGGCCCCCTGGCATGGGGCCAATCTCATCAAGAATATCCACGAATTCCTGCGTATCCGAACGGTTGGCGGGCGTGACATGGCCGCCGAGGAGAAAGCCGTCCCGGCTGTCCGTGGCCGCATGGACTTTGTAGCCGTAATAAGCCCGGTTCCCTTTGCGCAACCAGGCCGCATCGGCGTCATCGGAGTAGCTGATGGTTACGTCCGACGCCTCGTCGTCATCTTCCTCGCGATCTTCGGGAAGAATATCGATTACTTTGAGGGGGCGGCGCGAGGAGGTGATGACGCTCGCGTCCACGATGGCTCCTTCACGTACCAGTAAGCCGCGCCGCTGGAGTTGATGGTTGAGTTTGTCCAGAAGCCGCTTCAAGACGTTTTTTTCAAGCAGGCTCTGCCGAAACCGGCAAATGGTCGAGGAATCGGGCACCTCGTCATGATCAAGGGAAAGGCCCACGAATCGGACAAAGGACAACCGATCGTACAAGCATTCCTCCACCGCCGCGTCGCTCAGGTTGTACCACCTCTGGAGCAGAAGGATTTTAAACATCGGCAACGGTGCATATGCAGGATTACCAACGGCATTGACGACTCGGCTGAGCTTTTTTCGAAGAAGCTTCTCAAACGGCTTCCAATCAATGAGGCGATCAATCTCATCCAGAAAGCATTCCTTGTGCCTGCGATGGGACACGACGTAGTCGGCAATACCGGGCTTTTTGGAATTGCGCTCGCTCATGATCGCCTCCATCATTTTTGATGGAGAAAATATAGCATAATTGCCTAAAATTACAATAGAATTGTGCCATTTTTCCGTGCAACGGTCTCCCTTTTGGACGAACTACTGCGGGAGCGAAAGGCGGCCGGATTGAGCCAGACCCAGGTGATTGCACGCATGGGGCTCGTGGGAACCAAGGCCTAGGCCGCGGCCCGGCTGGAACCCGGCTGGTGAGCGGCAGGCATTCGCCGTCCGTGGCGACGCTTCGCAACTACGCCAAGGCGGTGGGGAAAAAGTTTATCATTCAGTTGCAGTAGGATACGCCAAAAGAGCACGGACGTAGTTCTGTAGAATTTGATTTGGGAACATCGACATCTAACTATTAGCCGATGCAAAAATTGATAATTTTATATCATATCCGGAACAATGTAGCCAGTTACTTCTTTTCAAAGTTACGGATTTCCCAGAAACAACACCACTATAGTCACAACTATCAAGAAACACCTCATCAATATTGATCGATTTCCTGTCAAATACCTTCTCAAGAAGAGCAGTTGCTACTTCATAAAATAGACTTTCAGACTCTTCTCTGCCCGCAACACAACCTACATTCAATATCAATTTCAGAACCCTAGCAACATATTCATCGCCCTCGATATAATACGCCAAATTATTCATTCCATCCGTGTTATCAACGCTAACGTTTGCATCCGAATACCATTCTTCATCAATTTTATTATAACTACCTGTAGCAAGTCCATATTCGTCCAAAAAGTATTTTGCTTTGTACGGCGACCAACCTAAATCAGGTGAAACATACGGTGGATTTCGCTCGTTTGCATTCAACACTGAAATCTTATCAAACAATTTTTCAACATCGTCCCTATTGTTAACATGACTTTGCATCATGAGATTTACCCACTTTTCAAGAGACTTTATATCATTTTTATACTTCAAAGCGGACACTACAACCGCGTACAATATTAATTTTTTATCATCCATTTTTATCTTTAATTGCATAAATACCCTTTCATAGACAATATAAAGAAAAATTAAATACAAAAATGGGAAATATAGAAATGTCAGCCACACGGGAACAAGAAACTCGACAACAGCCCCCCTTAAATCCGATGTTCTGTCATCAATAAAGCAAACAATACTATTTCCAAGTACAATCAACGCAACCACACCTAGTACTATTTTTGAAAATTTTACCGCCTTTTGATATGCAACATCGTGCTCGCCAAAAGCAATCACTATCGAAAAAAATACGCTACATAGAACAACAATAAATTCTATACCCAAACTAAAATTATACATTTCTGACACAAACACTACGATAGCAAGAAGACCAAGACTCTTGACTAATTCATTTTTATAATTGAATATGTATTTTTTGTCACTTACCAATGAAAATAACGACGAAAATGAGAATGTTAACATCCATATTATTGTTGTTTTTAAATTTTCACTCGACAAAAAACCTATTATATACAAAAAATATACGATTATAAAAATGTAACATATCATCAAAACAATGATGATTTGAATAGGCCTACTGAAAAATGCTCTTATGACATCAAGAGCTGGCCCCCGCGTTCTTTTACAAATAAATATTGAAACAAGTAATATCAAAAGATATACCAATAATGCAAATTCTCTATTAGTCAGCCATCCAAACCAGTCACTCATATTCAATCATCCCCATCCCCCTCACCAACCCAAAACACCCCGCCAGCATCATGTCGCCGCCGGGGCAGGGAAAAACCGCATCATGCCCGCGCAAGAGCCCGCGCTTCGGGCCGATGATGAACGTCTGCCGGAATCCCCTGGCCTCCAGCGGCAGCGGCAGCGTCATGCACCCATGCCCGCCCGCGTCGAAGACCATATCCAGCGTCAGCCCGCCGCGCCGGAACATCTCCAGATCCTCCCACACCCCGTCCGGCTGGCGGATGCCTTGGTGTTGCTCGTAGATGCCGAATATCCGTCCGCCGAAGATCAGCGCCCCCAGGATATGGCTGTTGCCCATATTGAGGATCACCGCCCCGGCCTCGTCGCAGGCCGCGGCCACGTCCGGATCAAATAGCGCCCCCAGGACCGCCGCCGAGGCCGTATCCGCCGTCAATCCGCCGCCGATGGAGTCCCGCAGGGCCTTTAAGCGGGTGAGCATCACCGGCGGCGTCTCATACACCAACGCCTCGGGCCGCCCGTCGGCCTCGGCCAGAAACGTCTCCCACAGGGAAAACCGGCTGCGGCGGTTGCTGACCCCCGGCGCGAACCCGTGATCCTGGGCCGCCGCCGCCACATGGTCCGGCATGGGCAGCCCGGCCGCGCCCAGAAACGCCCGCCAGAATCCCGGATCGTAGTCGGCCAGGGCCACGGCCACATGCCCCTTGGGACAGTCGTCCGTCAGTTCGATGCCCATCTTGGTCAGGCGCGCCATGTCGTCGCCCAGCGAAAAGGCCGCCGCAGGCGTGGCCGACACGAAAAGCCCGGCATCCAGGTGGGCCTTGACGACGCGGGAAAAGCCGCCGCCCATGTTCGTGCCGAAGAGATGAACGCCCCGCCCGGCCGCCGTCAGTTCGCGGATTTTGCCCGCCACCATGCGGGCCGGGGACGGCAGCACGAATTTCGGGCAGTTTTCGGGGTCAAGGGACGGATCATAATACAAAACGTCCTGGGTGCCCGAACCGATGTCCAGACACAGGGTGGTACGGCTCATGTGCGCTCCATGCGGCTGTGGTGTGTCAGAAAAGATTCAGGCGTGCTGTATCCCTGCCGGGCCTTTTGGTCCAGAGGGGAAAGACCTTCCCGCGCCAGAACCGGGGAAGCCGCCCGAAAAGGAAACACGGGGCATGCCCCGTGGCCGTCCGGCGCGGCCATGCGGCCAGGGCCCGGTTACCCCTTGCCCCCCGGCCCGGAATGGGTTTACATCGCCTTTCGGCGCGACGGACCCCGCGCCAACTCTTGCTTCGGAGGAACCCCATGATTCCCAAGGATCTGTTGTATTCGAAAAGCCACGAATGGGCCAAGATCGAGGGCGGCATCGCCGTGGTGGGCATCACCCACTTCGCCCAGGAGCAGCTCGGCGACATCACCTACGTGGACCTGCCCCAGGTCGGCGCCGTGTTCGAGGCCGGACAGGAGATGGGCTCCGTTGAGTCGGTCAAGGCCGCCAGCGAGCTGTATTGCCCCGTGTCCGGCGAGGTGATCGAACAAAATCCCGAGCTCGACGCCGCCCCGGAAAAGGTCAACGCCGACCCGTACGGCGAGGGCTGGATGATCAAGATAAAGGTCGCCGACGAGCCCATCGACCTCATGTCTCCCGAGGAATACGCGGAAATCGCCCAGGCCGAACACTGATCCGGAGCACTCCATGCCCTACATTCCCCACACCCCGGATGAGGTCCGGGAGATGCTCGATGTGATCGGCGTCGCGAGCATTGAGGAGCTCTTCGCCGAAATCCCCGACAGTCTGCGTCCCAAAAGCTTCGCCATCCCTCACGGGCTCACCGAGATGGAGGTCCGGCGCAGGTTGGAGCGGCTGGCCGCGAAAAACCGCACGGACATGTCCAGCTTCCTGGGCGGCGGCTTCTACGACCATTACGTGCCGTCGGCCGCAGACATGCTGCTGGCCCGGGGCGAATTCTACACCGCCTACACCCCCTATCAGCCCGAGGCCTCCCAGGGCACCCTCCAGGCCATCTTCGAATACCAGACGGCGGTGTCCCGCCTGTTTGAGATGGACTGCTCAAACGCGGGCGTCTACGATGGCGGCACCGCCCTCTACGAGGCGGTGATGATGGCCGTGCGCCACACCCGGCGCAAAAAGGTGGTGGTCAGCGAGGCCGTCAGCCCCATCTACCGCATCGTCCTGGCCACCTACACCAAGAACCTCCGTCTGACCCTGGTCACCGTGCCCCATGCCGCAGGCGGCGACGACATGGCCGCCCTGACCCAGGCCATCGACGCTGAAACGGCCGCCGTGGTGGTGCAAAATCCCAACTTCTTCGGGACCATCCAGGATTTCACCAGCCTTTTCTCCACCGCCCGGGACAAGGGCGCGGTGTCCATCATCGCAGGCTATCCCGTGCTGCAAACCGTGCTCAAGACCCCCGGGGCCATGGGCGCGGACATCGCCACGGCCGAGGGCCAAAGCCTGGGGCTGCCCCTGTCGTTCGGCGGCCCGTACCTGGGCATCATGACCTGTCGCAAGGCCCTGGTGCGCCAGATGCCCGGCCGCATCGCCGGACGCACCAAGGACGCCTCGGGCCGCACGGGCTACGTGCTGACGCTCCAGGCCCGGGAACAGCACATCCGCCGCCAGAAGGCCACCTCCAACATCTGCTCCAACCAGGCCTTGTGCGCCCTGCGCGCCCTGGTCAACCTGTGTCTGACCGGCGAGGAGGGCCTCACCCGGCAGGCCGCCCTGTCCATCGAAAACACCCACTACGCGGCCATGCGCCTGTGCTGCATCCCGGAAATCACGCTTTTGAACCGCGACCTGCCCTTCGGCAACGAGTTCACGGCCGTTTTCCCCATCAATGCGAAAAAGATCGTCCGGGCCCTGGTGGACGAGGGGATCGTGGCCGGATTTCCGCTCGGACGCTACTATCCGGGCCTGGAAAACGCCCTTTTGGTGTGCTGCACGGAAAAACACGGCCGCGACGAGATCGACCGGCTGGCCAGGAAGGTGGAGAAGGCCTTATGAGCACCGTTTTCGCCAAATCCGTTCCCGGACGCGAGGGCGTATGGCCCGAGAAACCCCGCACCGAGCCCGTGGATTTCATCCCCGAGGGGCTCTTGCGCGCCCGGGGCGCCAATCTGCCGTCCTTGTCAGAGCTTGACGTGGTGCGCCACTTCACCCGGCTGTCGTCGAAAAACTATGGTGTGGACTCCAATTTCTATCCGCTTGGCTCCTGCACCATGAAGTACAACCCCAAGTTCACCGAGGAAGTGGCTGCGCTGCCCGGCTTCGCCCGGCTGCATCCCCTGGCCCCGCAGCTTCCCGGCGGCGGCGACATGGTTCCCGGCGCGCTTGAGGTCATGTACGAGACGGAACAGCTCCTGTGCGAGATCACAGGCATGTCCGCCTTCACCCTGCACCCCATGGCCGGGGCCCACGGCGAACTCACGGGCGCGCTCATGATGGCCGCCTACCACGCCGACAAGGGCCACGCCAAAACCAAGATCGTCTGCCCCGACTCGGCCCACGGCACCAACCCGGCCTCGGCCGCCATCGCCGGATACGAGGTGGTGAGCATCGCCTCCAAGGACGGCATCATCGATCCCGAGGCCCTGGCCGCCGTGCTCGACGACCAGGTGGCCGGGGTGATGATGACCGTGCCCAACACGCTCGGGCTTTTCGAGCGCCATCTGCCGCGCATCGTGGAACTGTGCCGCGCGGCCGACGCCCTGCTCTACTACGACGGCGCCAATTTGAACGCCATCCTGGGCAAGCTCCGGGTGGGCGACGCCGGGTTCGACGTGGTGCACTTAAACCTCCACAAGACCTTCGGCACCCCCCACGGCGGCGGCGGCCCGGGCTCGGGACCGGTTGGCGTCTCCGAGCGGCTCATCCCCTATCTGCCTGTCTCCCGGGTCGCAAAAGACGAGGCCGGGCGCTTCAGCCTGCGCTACGACTATCCCAAATCCATCGGCTACGTGGCCCCCTTCTACGGCAACTTCGGGGTCATGCTCAAAGCCTACGCCTACATCCTGCGCCTGGGCGGCGAAGGCCTGACGCGCGTCTCGGAAAACGCCGTCCTGGCCGCCAACTATCTGCGTAAGCGCCTGGATGACCTGCTCGAGGTGCCCTACAACCGCATCTGCATGCACGAGTTCGTGTCTTCGGCCGAACGCCAGGGCAAAAACGGCGTGCATGCCCTGGACATCGCCAAGGCCCTGCTCGACCGGGGCTACCACGCCCCCACGATCTACTTCCCGCTCATCGTCAAAGAGGCCATCATGATCGAGCCTACCGAGACCGAGAGCAAGGACACCCTGGACGGCTTCGTGACCGATCTGCGCGAGATACTGGCCCTGGCCGAGACCAACCCGGCCGCCATCACCGCCGCGCCCGTGACCCTGCCCGTGGGACGCCTGGACGAGACCCACGCCGCCCGGGCCATGGAGATCACCGATGACCTCGGTTGATCCGGCCGATCTGCTTATCGTCGGCGGCGGCCCGGCCGGGGTCGATGCAGCCCTGGCCGGGGCCGCCCTGGGCCTGCAAACCGTCCTCGTGGAGGCCGCCGAACTCGGCGGCACCTGCCTGAACCGGGGCTGCATCCCCACCAAGGTGCTGCTCGGGGCCACCGACGCCGCAGACGAACTGGCCGCCCAAAGCCGCCTGAAACTGGCCGAGGGCCGCATCATCTTCTCCCTGGCCGCGCTTCAGACCCGCAAGGACCGCCTCGTCTCCGGAAGCCGCACCGCCCTGGCCGCCACCCTGGCCAAAGCCGGGGTCCGGGTCGATGCCGGACGCGTCACCCGCATCTCCCCGGGCTCAGCCCGCGTCGATACCCCAAAAGGGCCCCACAGCGTGCCCTACCGTTTCTGCATCCTGGCCACGGGCTCGCGCCCGGCCGTCTATCCCTCCATGGCCCCGGATGGCCGCGCCGTGCTCGACTCCACCGCCCTCCTGGGCCTGACCCAGGTTCCCGAAAGCCTGATCATCGTCGGGGCCGGGGCCATCGGGCTGGAATTCGCCGACATCTTCCACCGCCTTGGCGCAAAAATCGTTCTGCTCGACGGGGCCGAACGCATCGCCCCGGCCGAAGACCCCGACGTGTCCAAGGTGCTCACCCAGACGCTCACCCGCAAAGGCTGCGTGGTCCGGGCCGGGGTGCGCGTCAAAAAACTCGCCACCGTGGACGGCCACGCCGTACTGACGCTCGACACCGGCGAGGACATCCACGCCGAAAAGGCCCTGGTGGCCGTGGGCCGCTTCCCCAATTCCGACATCCCGGGCCTGGCCGATCTCGGTGTGCGCTTTCTGGGCGACGGCCCCAGCCGGGCCTGGATCGACGTCAATGACCATCTCCTGGCCGCCCCGAACATCTACGCCGTGGGCGACGTCAACGGCCGCACGTTACTCGCCCACGCCGCCTCGCATCAGGCCTGCTACGCCGTGCGCCACGCCGCCGGGAAAACCGCCGCCCCCTACGAGCCCGGGGCCATCCCGGGCTGCATCTACGGCAACCCCGAGACCCTGCGCGTGGGCCGCTTGTCCCGCGAACTGGCCGCCCACGGCCTCGAACCGGAAGTCTCCGAGGTCCAGTTGGCCGCCAACCCCATGGCCCAGGCCCATGCCGCCACGGCCGGATTCGTGCGCGTGACGTGGCTTGACGGCCGTGTGGCAGGCGTTACGGCCGTTGGGCGCGGCGTAGCCGCCATGGGAACCCTGGCCACGCTTCTGGTCAACCAGGGCTTTACCCGCGACGATGCCGAACACCTGATCTTCCCCCACCCGGGCCTCGACGAATCCCTGCGCGCCGCGCTGTTGGCGGGCAGGAAGAAGGGGTAGGAGGGGGAGGAAGAGTACAACGCGGGGGGAAACTTCTTGAAAGAAGTTTCCCCCCGCGCCCCCCTTCAAGAACTTTCAACGGGGCGGCATGGATGGGTGCGGGGAAGGGAAGCCGTTTGTGCGACCGTGTCCGGAAAGGCGATCGCGAGAGTTGAAAGGGATGGTATTTCCCCTGGATGTGGATGGTTTTTCCGCCATACCGACCGCTGGTTCCGCCGCCGCCTGCGGCGCACAGCCAAGACTTGAAAAACAGGGACTCGGGCGTCCCCGGGGAAGGGCAACCTTCCTTTTTTATGCTCCCATAACGGTGAAGAGAGAAGGACGACTGTGATGAAACGCCCCCTGATCCTGGCCTCGGCCTCGCCGCGCCGAAAAGAACTGCTGGAACTGGCGGGCCTGGATTTCAAGGTCGTGCCCAGCCACGCCCTGGAGCCGCTGCCGGATGACAGCGAATCGCCCGAGGAATATGCCGTGTCCATGGCCCGCATCAAGGCCGTGGAGGTGGCGGGACGTTGCCCTGACGCGGTGGTGCTCGGCGCGGATTCGGTCGTCGCCGTGGATATGGATATCCTGGGCAAGCCCGTGGACGAGGCCGACGCCGTGCGCATGCTGGGCATGCTGTCCGGCAGGACGCACCGCGTGGTGACCGGCGTGTGTGTCGTCATGCCAGGACACGAGGACCGGATGTTTTCCGTCTCGACCGACGTGACCATGGCCGACATCTCGCCCGAGGCCGCCAGGGCCTATGTTGAAACCGGCGAGCCCATGGACAAGGCCGGGGCCTACGCCGTCCAGGGCCGCGCCGCCTGCTTCGTCACCCGCATCAACGGGTCGTATACCAATGTGGTGGGGCTGCCGCTGGCGGAGGTGGTGAGCATATTTTCCGAAATATAAAGTAATTTTCTCAAAAACACTATTTTGACCAAACATATACCTGATGCAAAATTACAATTCTTGTATATTTTGCGGGAATAAAGGCCCATACCACTCTGTTGAGCATATCATCCCAGAGGGTCTTGGCAATGATAATCTCATCCTTAAAGAGAAAGTCTGCGACAAGTGCAATCAGTACTTCGGCAGTAAAATTGAAAACTATGTATTAAAATCTACGCCAATTGGTTTTTGGCGCAGCTATCTTAGAATTGTTGGAAAAGGAAGGAAACTTTCTGATTTTAAAACTGGAAACACTAAAAAAAAGGGAAGACTCCCAAGATATCACAGTGCTAATGACAGTTTTTGTCTTAAATGCCACAGAGATGGATTTACATCAATTGACTTAAGCGAAGAACATATTTCCAAAATATCATCAGATAACAATGCTTCTCTTAAAGTTGTCTTAACTCCATATATGTTGTCCATGATGGGGAGGTTTCTTCTCAAGATAGGGATTGAACTTTTATGCTACAATGGAATTGATGTGACAAGCAACAAAAGATTCTATCAAGCAAGAAAGTTTTCACGATATGGTAATTTTAAAGAATTATGGCCAATATTTCACTACAACAACGGCAACCTATCTGATCTTGTCAAAAATGGTGAAGACAACCTTGGAATTTTTCAAGAAATTTTCTGCTATCAGTTCAATATTTTTGAATACACTGATTACATCATATTATCTCTTCAAGTTGGTATAGATGTATTCAGCGTTTGCATTGATGAACAATACCCCTCGCCAAATATGGAAAAATGCTTTCCTCATGACCTTCACATCTTATATTACTCGCCAGACCAAATTAATCCACTGTAGATTTCCATACAATATCAATAATAGTTCAATGAATTTCAAAACTGCGGCTAGACAAATATACACTTAACGAATACATCCTCGGACTGTACACAAGTAAAACAAGCCATACGTATTTATCATGCATTGAAGTGTGCCCCGCGGCTAACTAATCCTGATCTATATCCATCAAAAACTACGCCCCAAGCCCCACCCACAGCCCCCAAAAGGTGGTCACCATGTCAGATAAATCCCTGATCGACCTGACGCGCCACGACGCCGTGGCCGTCATCTCCCTGCGCCGCCCGGATCGCCGCAACGCCGTCAACGCCGCCATGGCCGGAGAGCTTCGCCGGGCGCTGACCGGCATCGGCGCGGACCCGGCCGTGCGGGTGGCGATTTTGACCGGCGACGCGGCCTGTTTCTGCGCCGGAATGGACCTTGCGGCCTTTCTGGACGGCCAGGGGCAGGAGATCAACTCCGGGCCGGGACGTTTCGCCGGGGTGGCCGCCCACACCCTGGACATCCCCCTGCTGGCCGCCGTGGAAGGCCCGGCGCTGGCTGGCGGATTCGAGATGGCCCTGGCCTGCGACATGATCGTGGCTGGCCAGGACGCCTTTTTCGGCCTGCCGGAGGTGCGGGTGGGGCTTTTCCCCGCTGCAGGCGGCGCGTTCCGCCTCATGCGCGCCCTGCCCCCGAATCTGGCCATGGAGATGCTGTGCGCCGGACGGCGGTTGACCGCCGCCGAGGCGCATCGCTTCGGGCTGGTCAACCGGCTGGCCCCGGCCGGTACGGCCCTGGCGACGGCCCTGGATCTGGCCCGGGAGATCGCGGCCATGGCCCCGATTGGGGTGCGCGCCGGGCTGCGGCTGGCCCGGGCCGCCCGCGACGCCGATGCAGATCGGCTGTGGGCCGAAAACGACGCCCTGTGGGCGGTGGTCAGCGCCTCAGCCGACGCGGCGGAAGGTCCGCGCGCCTTTCTCGAAAAGCGGCCGCCCGCCTGGAAGGGGGCGTAGTCGCAGGGCCGCCGGTATCGTCGGCTCCGCTGACACCACTCCTGCACTTGTTCCGTGGACCGGGCGCATCCCTGGTGCGCTTGCATGGGAATCCGCCTCATCGGGCCGCCGTGTCGCGGCTTTTTTAGGAGGCATGTCTCCCCGACCTTCGCCGTACGTCCGCGCCATGTTTCCGCGCCACGCTTCCACGCCGGGCGAAGCAGGCCGGGCGGACGCGCCTGCCACGTCCGCCCGGCCTGACCAATTTCGGAAACCTTACACATCAAGCCCCGGCACCGGGAAGAGCCGACACACGTCCGCCACGCGTCCCCGGATATCCGCCCGCAGGGACGCATCCTCGGGGCTGGCCAAAACGTCCGCCATCCAGCCCGTAAGCTGGGCCATTTCCGGCTCCTTCATGCCCCGGGCCGTGGCCGCCGGGGTTCCCACCCGGATGCCCGAGGGCCGAAGCGGCGGATTGACGTCGTCCGGGATGATCTGCTTGTTGGTGGTGATGCCCGCCGCGTCCAGAAGCTCCTCCGCTGCCCGGCCGTCCAGCCCGAAGCTGTGCTGCGTGTTCACCACCAGCATGTGGTTGTCCGTGCCGCCGGTCACAAGCTCCGCGCCGCGCTGGATGAACGTGGCCGCCATGGCCTTGGCGTTGGCCAACACCTGGGCGGCGTAGTCTGCGAATTCCGGTTGCAGGGCCTTGCCCAGCGTGATGGCCATGCCCGCGATCACGTTCATGTGCGGGCCGCCCTGAAGCCCCGGGAAGACCGACTTGTCGATGTGCGCCGCGATGTCCTTGCGGCACAGGATCATGCCGCCGCGCGGGCCGCGCAGCGACTTGTGCGAGGTGGTGGTCATCACGTCGAAGCCGAAGTCCAGCGGGTTTCGCATCACGTTCCCGGCCACAAGGCCCGCGTAGTGCGAGGCGTCGCACATGGTGTACGCCCCGACCTCGTCGGCCACGGCCCTAAACGCCGCATAGTCCAGGTCGCGCGGATAGGAGGTGTAGCCGCACAGCACCAGCTTCGGCCGGTGCTGCCTCGCCAGCTCCCGCACCGCGTCCATATCGATGGCCCCGTCGGCCGGATCGGTCTTGTAGCGCACGAAGCTGAAAAGCCGCCCCATGTGCGACACCGGCGCGCCGTGCGTCAGGTGCCCGCCGTGGGACAGGTCCATGGCCAGGATGGTGTCGCCGGGGTTGAGCAGCCCCAGGTACACGGCCTGGTTCATGGGCGAACCGGAGAGCGGCTGCACGTTGGCGTGTTCGCTGCGAAACACGCGGCAGGCGCGCTCCCGGGCCAGGTTTTCCACCTGGTCCGTGAACTCCTGGCCGCCGTAGTAGCGACGGCCGGGATAGCCTTCGGAATACTTGTTGGTGAAGACGCTGCCGAGCGCGGCCAGCACCTCGGGATAGGTGTAGTTTTCGGACGGGATCAGTTCGATGCCGAGCCGCTGCCGGTCTTCCTCGCCGGTCAGGGTGGCGGACACTTCGGGGTCGGTGGCGAAAAGCTGGTCTCGCAGGGCGCGCATGGGCTCCTCCTTGTCAGGAAGGTTGGCGTCGGGTGCGACGCAGCCCAGGCGAGCGGCATGAAGAAGTTTCGCGCTCCCTCGTGGTGGCCCACTTTCTCGCCAGTCACGCGAAACGGTTGTCGATGAGGCGCTCCCGATGTAGACCGGAGGGACGGGACGCGTCAAGGGCACGATGGCGGCAGGCTTCCGCACCGGCAGCCATGGGGCGACAATCATTGCCAAGGGTGGATCGCGCCGATCGCCCGCCCAATTGGCTGGCCCCCATGCCCTGAACATCGAAAATGTTCACCAGCCCCTGCCCCAGGCGGGACAGCACCCAACCCGCTTTCATCACTCGTCGAGTCGCCGCATTGACCGTAAGGCCGCAAGAAAACCGAAGCGGCTGTACTCCCTCCCGTCAATCGCAGCCCGGATCGTCGCCGCAGATCTCATGGACACAGGTATACGGACTCCCGTTGTTATAGAAATACCACTCCCCTATCCTTCCGGTCTTGTCGTCGCAATACGTTCCAGATATATTCAACGTCCCATCCTCAAGGTACGACTTGTACGATCCCGTCAATTCCCCATCCGTGTAGTGGTGGTCGTCCCACGGATTCCCGTTCTCCCACCATTTCTTGTACGCACCGTGATATATGTCACCCTTGTACTCTATCTGTGATTCTTTTTTATTGTTCAAATACCAAGTGATGCCAAGTCGCCTTTCACCCGTCTCCACATCATAGCACACTGCGAAGATCGGCTTGGTGCTGTCGTCGTTGTCGTACCGCTCTTCCGCGACAACGTGCCTGTACGTCAGATGCTTCCAGGTCCGCACGCTTCCCACATACTGCATCGGCCACCTGGGCGGTACGTCCAGGCAATACTGCGGCTCGCCGTCGAGCCTGATCTGGACCGTGGCCAGATGCGCCGTCTGGTAGGGATAGGACGTGTCGCCGTTGCTGGCCACGGCGACGACCGCATCCCCCTGGCCCACGCTGAAATGCAGCGGCGTACCGGGCGTCAGGGCGCCCAGGCGCGTATAGCCCGTGCCCGAGGAAATCTTGTACAGCGCATAGCTGATGTTGTCGGCCTCTTTGGCCACGGCGGCCCAATCCGTATCGCCGGACTCCAGATAATTGAAAATGACCTTCCAGACCCGTCCCGAAAAAGGCATGATGCTGTCGGAGAAAATGGCGTAGGGCCGGTAGCCGTCGGCCGGGGTCTTGAGATAGGTGGTGATGCTGCTCGGCAGGGTCGGCCAGGCGGAATAGGCCGTGCTCTTCGAGGCGGCTTTCTCCAAAAAAGCGATCCACTTGGCCGATGTCGTGGTCATGCCCCCCTCGGTGTCGATGAGCGCGCCCAGGTCGGACAGGCCGGAAGTTCCCGTTCCCTGGGCCTGGATGTTGCGCCACAGGTCGTAGACGAATGCGTCGCTGCCGCGCGCGTCGCGCAGATAGCGCAAAAACCCCGACGCCCAATATCCGAGATTCTGGATGCCGGTATGGTCCGCCTGGGTCGCCAGCCCGTACTGGTAATCCGGCAGGGTGTTCAGAAAGACCTGCGAGACGTAGGCGGCCGAGTCCAGCATGACGCCCTCGAACCACACCGACGAGGCCTCGGCCAGGAGCAGGAAATTCGGCGTGGCCAGGGGATGGCGCAGGGCCAGGGCGGACCTCGGGTTGTAGAGGTTCTGGATGATGTGGAAGTATTCGTGTCCGATCGTCGCCTTGAGGCGCTCCAGGTGCTCCGGCGTGCAGATTTCCACGTTGATGTTCATGTACTGGCCGCCCTTGCCCGAGAGTGGCACGCCCACCTCGCCGTCGACCTCGCCCATGCCCCGCTCCACGGTGATGTTCACCGGGTTTCGCAGGCCGGTGGTGACAAACCCCATGGCGGCCAGTTTCGCATAGGCGGATTCCGCAAAATTGAGGATCTGCTGCGGGATGTCTTCCGGATGGGCTGCTATCGAGGCCGGATAATACAGGCGGAAATGGTCGCTGCGCAGCGTTTCGAAACCGGTGATGCGCCAAAACGTGGCCTCGCGCCGGGTGGCGACGTCGAGCGGCGCGTCTTGCCTGCGATTGGCTGCGGGCAACGATTCGCTGTCGTTTGGGGCAATGTCGACGTAGAGCATCCCGGAAACCACCCGGCCCATGACCAGGCTCGGCCGGACATCGCTGCGGTCACTGCCGACAATCAGGTTGTCGGCCAGGGCCACAGGCATTTCCCGGTCCAGGCCTCCGACGAAACCAAGGCATACGGTCAGTGGTTGGTTCCACCCTTGCGCCTCCACACGCAACGTCCAGACCAGGGATTGCCGGTTGCCCAGGTAGTCGGGATCAGTCTGTCTCCCGGAAAGCTCCACCAGCGTATCAGAGGAAAAGCTTCCGGCAGGCACGTCCACCGACACGGAGCCCACGGCCACGACGCCCCCGGCGGCCCCTATCACGGCGCTCGCCGTGGGGGTTGCGGCCGCAGCGATCGCGGGAATCATCAAGAGCAGGGCGTCACGCTCCGCCTCAGTCTGGGCAAACGCTTTTTTGCAACACATGGAATGTGCGCTCAGGAAACACAACACGAAAACCAGTACGAAGACATGACGGTCATTATTTGGCATCACGCGTTTCCCTGGCAACCATATTTCTGGAATCACTATTTAAAATATCCTGGTCAAATCTCATATGCCGTCATGACTCACGACGTCTCCCTGTCATGGCATTCTTTCGTTGCGTAACGGCTCGAACTTTCTCTTGCAATCATTCAGCATCATTAAAAAGAATATCCGTATACACGAAATGAGATCCCGTTCTCACAAATAATGGTCAGCCCTATAATGTAAGTAAAACAGGCCAAGCAGGCCCGTCAAGCGCCAATATCCACGCGATGAAACCTGCAAAATCCGCTATTTATGTTCTTTACCTAAGAACACAACCGGTTATGTACTTGGGATGGTTGTCTTGGAGATCATTGCAATGCGATTCTATCTATTTACGATGAAATGACCGCCGGGATTTTCATGCGACCGGGGACGATGGAAAGGCTTCCTGGCAGGGTGCTCCACTTTCTCTGTGAATTTCTGGCCGCCGTAGTAGCGCCGCCCGGGATAGCCTTCGGAATGCGTGATGGTGAAGACGGTGCCGATGGGCGTGTGAGAGGAAGGGTCGATGGAGAACGGGGGGCGCGACCGGGGCAGGTGGAGGCTTGGAGAAAAGGAAGGAAACGCGAAGGCATCCCCTGGACTTTTCCCGCCCGATCACCGACCAGCCTCAGCGCCGCCAGCGGCCGCAGGCGTTTCGTCGCCTTCGGATGCCGCCACGGGGAAGGCCACGACCACTGTGGTTCCCCTTTCCGGAACCGACTCCACCTTGACAAACCCATGATTCGCTTCAAGGATTTCCTTGGCAAACGACAGTCCCAGGCCGGTGGAATAATCCTTGGTGCTGAAACACGGTTCGAAAATTTTCGGCAACACGGCCGCCGGAATTCCCTTCCCGCTATCCGCTATGCGCAAGACCGCCATGTCTCCCTCTCGTTCGGCCGCAATGTCGACCACGCCGCCTTTCGGCGAGGCCTCGACGGCATTCGCCAAAATCTCGCCAAGCCCGACCAGGACGCTCTCCATGTCGGCCTGCAACCAGATGTCGCCCGGACTCGGGGAGACATGCAGGCGCACCCGGGCCACCTCGGCCTTGTCCCGGCCGCTTTTTTCCAGCCCGTCCAGCACCTCCGCGACCGAAACCCGGCGCATGAGATACGGCAGGTCATGCTTGACCTTCAAAATACCGTCGATCAACCCTTCAAGCTTGTGCGACTCCTCGACGATGATCTGCAGTCGCGAGGAGATTGGCTCATCTTTGTCACACTTTCGGAGCAGCGATTTCGCAAAGTTGGCGATGGTAAAGAGCGGATTCCGCGTTTCATGGGCCAGCGTGGCGGCCATCCTGTCGGATATGGCGTGACGCTCAAGCAAGATGGCCTGATCCCTGCCCCGACGAATCTCCTCGAAGGCCTCACCAAGCTTTGCGTTTGCCTGACGGAGCAACAAAAACCCTTTTTCAACAAATGAATAATAGAGCGTCACCGCCGAAATGAAGATAAACGTTATGGTATTGATAGCGCCACTGATCGGGCTTATGGACTCCCATATCTCTTTATACCCCGTATTCACCAGAATATCACGCACGATATGCCCGACACTCCGGCCCACGGAAAACGCCGTCAGCGCCAGTGTGAGCATATAGATATACGACCACAAGAGTTCCCGTGGCTCCCGGCGCATCAATTTGAACGCATACCGGCTTGCGGCGAAAGACAGAACAATCATCAGCGCCGACCCGAAAAAATCGACAAGATAGACGGGCAGTACGGGGAGCGGCAGGTTCATGAACGCTCCTTGCAAAAGGCCCGAAGCCCCAGGAGGAAGAACAGCATGGCCGGGACCGCGACCAGATGGTCGAGCTTGCAGGCATAAAAGAGCAGCGCCTTCCAGGCCGGGGCTGCGACCAGAACCCGGTCCCAGGGATTCGTCCCCCCGGCGAAGGCCGGCGAGGGCATGAGTTCCTCCAGCCAGTGCCCCAGGAAGGCCACGGCGTTCCACACGGCAAACAGCAGGCAGGACACGGCGATGTATTTCCAGCCCCGGGACGTCCATTCCACATGACGCCTGAGGCGGAAATACAGCACAACCATGGCCAGAAGAAAAAGCAGATGTCCGAACTGGTGGGAATACAGGCCCTCCGCCCCGCCATGCGTCTGAATCGCCAGGGCCTCGTGCGGGGTCTGGAGAACCAGGACCACAAGAAGCGCCAGCCACATGCTTCCGGGCAGGCCGCCCCGCGCCGGGGCGCATAGACGCTGCGAACACCCGTTTCTGCCGCGCAATCCGCCGCCCCTGCGGACATCCGATGAAAAGGCCATGGCATCCCCTCCCGCTCTCTCCGGCCTCGCGCCGTGTCCCCGAATATGTACGCTCCCACCGTGAACGGCTTTCTTTCTCCAAAAATACCGGCGTCATATTTCGGACGTATCACGAGACACCAACAATACGCTTCTTTACGACGTGCAACAACAGATACTTCCTTCGACCGGCGAACCATGCGAAATTTCAGCCCTCGTCCCTGCGCCGGAGGGCGACAGCGCCCCCCCCATAAACGACAAAACGCCGCCCGGCGCAAACCAGGCGGCGTTTGAAGCGAAAGTCGCTCGAGGCTACAGCGTGCCGCGGAATTCGTCGCGACGGTTCTTGGCCCAGGCGGATTCGCCGTGGCCCGGATCCAGGGGACGCTCCTTGCCGTAGCTCACGGTGGAGATGCGGCTGGCTTCGACACCCAGGTTGACCAGGTACTGGGCGGAAGCCTGGGCCCGACGCTCACCCAGGGCCAGGTTGTACTCGGCGGTGCCGCGCTCGTCGCAATGGCCTTCGACGACCAGCTTGACCTGCGGGTATTTGCGCAGCACCTCGACCTTGCGGGTCAGGATCTGACGGGCCTCGGGGGTCAAAGACGAGCTGTCGAAGGCGAAATAGATGATCTGGGACAGTTCGGTGTTGGCCTGGCCGAGCATCTCGCGAAGCTGACGCTCTTTCTCCAGACGCTGCCTCTCCTGCTCCTCCCAGCTGGCGTCCGAGCCATCGCCGGGTCCGGCGGCCTTCTTGGCGCAACCAGCGCCCAAAAGGGACACCATCAACACAACCAGAAATAAACTGACGATCCTTCCTCTCATGGTTCTCCTCCTCAAGATTCCCGCATGTAAAACAGGCTGGCGGGCAACGTTCCTGCCAGCCCGTGCGGCTTTGCTAAAGAAATTCGCACCCTGACCAATGGGCGGAAGTCTGTTTACGCCTTCCACCAAGAATTGCAACTCTTTCTTGACCCTTGGATTTATTGAACGTTTTCCATGACGGGTCCACCATCTTCACCCAAATTCACGACGGGCTGCAAGGCCGACACGCATGCGCGGCGACCATGTCGAACGCCGTCTATTTCCCAGGCAACGGCCCCCAGGAGGGCATCCGGGCCGCGCCGTCGCCGGTTGGCACCATGACCGGCTGTGCGCCGTGCCGGGTGGTGATGTAGATCTTGGAGGCCCCGCCCCGGGTGGAGGCAAAGGCGATGAAATAGCCGTCCGGCGCGAAGGAGGGATTCTCGTCCGAGCCAGGCCCCGAGGTGACCTGCTGTTCGGCCCCGGTGGCGATGTCGAGAACGAACACCTTCTGGCCGCCGCCGGTCTGCCGGGTAAAGGCCACCAGGGTTCCGTCGGGGCTCATGCTGGGGTTGGTGTTGTAGCCGAACTTGGTGAGCCGCCGGGAGGAACCGGACCCCATGTCGCGCAGATAGATGTTGGGACTTCCGGCCTCGTCGGAGACGTAAGCCATCAGCCGCCCGGACTTGTCGAAGCTGGGAGAAACCGCGATGCCGTTGGTCTTCACCGTGGGGGAACCGGGTTGAAACGCGGAATTGAGGATGTAGATGGCCGACTCGCTCTTCAGGTTGAGCGCCACGGCGACCTGTCCGTTGGGCAGGAAATGGGGGCTGACGACGCTTGTGCAGGGCATGGTGTACACGGCCGGTTTGCCGCCGCCGGACCACACGCCAAGGTAATGGGAGCGGGAACCGATGAGGGTGAAGGCGATCTTGCCGCCGTCGAAGGACCAGGAGGGGCTGATGGCCATGCCCAGATCCCCGTAACTGGTGATCTTGGTCAGGCCGCGCCCCATGGGCCGCACCACCCATATCTCGCTGCTTTTTGGGCCGGTGGGCTTGGAAAAGGCCAGTTGGGAATTGAAAAAACCGCCCTGGCCGGTGAGCTTGAGCATAAGCTCCATGCAAAACCGGTCGGCGATGTCCGGAAGCTGGGCGTCGGTGACGGAGTCGAAGCCCTTGCCCACGATGACCTTCTGGGAATAGACCTCGAAGGCGCGCAGCTCCACGTTTCCGAGGTTGCCGCCGGGGGTCCAGGCCGAGGTGACCAGGACATCGACGCGGGCCATACCAAAGGGCTTGAAATCGATCTGATCGGCCTGGGGGCCGTTTAACTGCCCCAGCACCTGGGACTGGGGAACGACCTGCAAAAAGGGCATGAAGGCCAGATTCCTGTTGATGAGATCCTGCAGCTTGCGGGACGTGGCGTCCTGGCCGCCCCCGGCGAAGGGCTGCGACAGCACAAGGTTCATCTTGGCCTGGCCGGGGCCCTGAATGTCCACGGACAGGGAATCCTGGGCCATGGCGTACCGGGCGGGGGCGAAAAGGGATGCGGCCAAAAACGCCGCCATCAGGGCAAAAACAGAGAGAATACGGCTCATTGTCCAATTTCCCGTGAGTTGAAGTTGAGTTGTAGAACGCTCAAACTCGGCAATGGCGGAGGCGGGAGGGACTCGGTTTCGGCCACCGCCTTGAGCGCGGATGCGTCGAAATTCGGCCTGCCGGAGGATTGCACCAACTGATATTGGAGTATACGGCCATCCTTTCCGATTTGCAATTCCACAACAGCCACGAAATTCTCCGTGGCCCCCATTTGTGGGAACCGCCAGTTCTGCTTGATGATCCGGTTGACGATCTGGGCGTAGACCTGGAGCGTGGCTCCGCCGCCACCGCCGCCGCCACCGCCGCCTCCGGGCCCGGACCCACCCTGTCCGCCACCACCACCGCTCACGGAACGCTTCAAGGCGGCGATTTCCCTGGACATGGCGTCGGAGGCCCCCGTCTGGCCCGACGCGCTCCCGCTCGACGCCGCGCCGGACTTGGCGGCCTGGCTCTTGGCCTGCTTTAAGGCGTCGGCCATGACATCCTTGGCGCTCGGCTCGGCCGGGGCGGTCTTTTTGGCGTCGGCCTGGGCCTGTTTCAAGGCGTCGGCCATGACATCCTTGGGGTCGGGCTTTTTGGCCTCTGGCTGGGCCTTGGCGTCGGCGGGCTTTGGCGGCTCCGGCGGCTTGGGTTTCTCCTCAGCCTTCTTGGGCGGTTCTTTTTTCGCATCTTCCTTGGGAATGGGCGCGGCCTTGGGCTCCGGTTTGGGTTCCGGTTTGGGTTCCGGTTTGGGTTCCGGTTTGGGCTCGGGCTTGGGTTCCGGCGGCCGCGGCGGCTCGGGAGGCCGCGCCGCCACGGGCTCGGGCGGCTGGGGCTTGGCCGGAATGGGCGCGGCATCGGCCGGGGGCTCGGGCAGGGCCGCAGCCTTGGGGGCCTCGGGCTGGGCCAGAGTCTCGGCCGGACCTGGCGGCAACTTTTCGGGGCCCGGCTGTTTCGGGCCGGGCGCGGCGGCCGGGTCTCCTCCGGGAGGACCGGGGGGCAGGCCTGGAGGGCCGAGGGTCAAAAGCTCCACCTCATAGACAGGCACATCCAGCTTGAACTTCACCGGCTCCATCTGGATGAACAGCAAGCTGGCCAAAAACACCGTGAGGTGCAAGAAAATGGAGAAAATCCAGCCGAGTGCCTGCATAGTAGACCTTGGCGCACGTAGCGCCGGGAGAATTGGGGGCGTGAATCCGGGGTGCGGCTCTTACGGCTTGCGCGTTTTCGGCGCCGCCGTCTCCTTTTTTTCCTCTTCGGCCACGACGCCCAGCCGGTCGACCCCGGCGGCCTTGACCACACCCATGACCTGAACCACCACGCCATAAGCCACGCTCTTGTCGGCGCGCAGAAAAAGCGTTTTTTTCTGATCCGCGACCAGCCGTTTGACGTGATCCTGCAGATCCGCCATCGTGACCTGATAGGTGTCCAGGAAAATGCCGCCATCGGCCTTGATGGTCAGCACCAGATGTTCGCTGTCCGTGGGCAGGACGCTGACCGTCCTGGTCTGGGGCAGATCCACCTCCAGCCCCTGGGTCATCATGGGCGCGGTGACCATGAAGATGATCAAAAGCACCAACATCACGTCCACAAAGGGCGTGACGTTGATTTCGGACATAAACGTCTTTTGTCCGCCGCCGATCTGCACTCCCACGGCTAAAACCCCTCCCGGGCCATGGTCCGGCGGGGCTTTTGCTCACGCGGCTCCCGGGGCTCCCGGGGCTCCCAGGTCACCTCGCGCTGGATGCGGTTCAAAAACGCGCCCGCGAAGTTGACCAGCTCCCGCTCAATGGACTGCATGTAGCCCAGAAAAAAGTTGTAGCCGATGGTGGCCGGTATGGCCACGCCAAGGCCGATGGCCGTGGCCACCAGGGCCTCGGAGATGCCCGGGGCCACGGCGGCCAGGGCCGCAGACTGCTGCAGGCCGATGGTATGGAAGGAGTTCATGATGCCCCACACCGTGCCGAACAGGCCGATAAAGGGGGCGGAATTGGCGCTTGTGGCCAAAAACGACAGGGACTTCGAGAGCTTGCCAAGCTCCGAGGTCACCCCCTGGCGCAACACCCGCCGGATGTTGTCCATGGCGATCCTGGCCTTTTCGCCGGGCTCGATGTCGCTGTCCTCCATGCGCATGAGCTCTTCGAAGGCCAGGGCGCCCACGTTGTAGGCCGGGGACTGTTTGTGCCGTCCCAGGGCCTGCATGGCGCTGCGCAGGGACTCGGCCTCCTGGAAGACCGTGTAATCCCTGGCCGAGTCCTTGCGGGCGTTGGTCAGGACGAACAGCTTGACGAAGATGATGCTCCAGCAGCCCAGGGACATCACGCCCAGGATGCTCAACACGAAGATGACCGTGGGGGTGGCCCCGGCCAGCATGGTCCAGAAACCGCCGTGAGGCGTCAGCGCATCCATAAATCCCTTATCACCTTCCGTATGGGGCCATGGCCCCGTCCAGAACACATTTTTCCAAAAGCGGCAACGCCACCTCGGCCGGGGCCTCGATGCGGATATCGGCCATGGCCTGGTAGGCGCTCTCCCCGGGATTGACCTCCACCACAATGCCGCCTCGGGCCTGCACCTCAAACGGCAGGGTGTTGGCCGGGGCGACCTCGCCCGAGGTTCCCACCACCAGCAAAAAATCGGCGGCAAGGGCCAATTGACCGCTTTTTCGCAGGGCGTCAAGTGGAATCGGCTCCCCGAAAAACACGATGTCCGGCCGGACCACCCCGCCGCACTCCCGGCACAGCCAGGGAATATCCCCCCGGCCTAGGGTCCGGGCCTTGTCCGGATCGTGTGCGGCGCGGCAGCGGTGGCAGTGGTAGCGCCCCATGCCCCCGTGGTATTCGATGACGTTGTGCGATCCGGCGGCCTGATGCAGATTATCGATATTCTGGGTGATGACGGCCGCAAGCCGACCGGCCGCCTCCAGCCGGGCCAGGGCGTGGTGGGCCGGGGTAGGCCGGGCCTTGTCCACCACGTCCCGGGCTTCGAGCAGAAAGGCCCAGACCTCTTCCGGATGGCGGCCTATGGCCTCGGCCGTGGCCACCCGCATGGGGTCGTAGCGCGTCCACAGCCCGCCCGGGCTGCGAAAATCCGGTATCCCGGCGGCCACGGAAATCCCGGCCCCGGTGACGGCCACGGCCGTCATCGAAGACCGCCACAGGGCGGCGGCCCTGGCTATCGCCTGCTCCACAATTATCCCCACACGCCTCCAGGCGGCCGAAAGCGCTCCGCCGTCCAAAAATAAAAGATGCAATGCCGAGGCAAATCCGATAATTTCTAACGACAAGCGCCTTTCCTTTTTACAGGCGCGTTCACCGTCCCTCACCACGCGGGCCGCCCGTGGGCGCGTCCGCCATGACCCGTCGCCAGGGAGCCCCCTCTGCGACAAGAGGAAAACCCAGGTATGAACCAGCCCTTGAAAATCGCGGCAGCACTCTTTACGGCCCTGCTGCTTCTGCCGCAAGCCATCCCGGCCCAGGCCGAAACAGCCCCGGAGAAGGGAACCGTGCTCCTGGCCCAGGCCCCGCCGCCGGGGCAGTGGCCCGCGTACCCGGATGAACAGCTCCCCCCCGGGCAACAGCGGCAGCCGGGTCAGAGACGGCCCCCCGGCCAACAACCGCCTCCGCCGGGATACGCTCCTCCCCCGCCGCCCCCGCCCGGCGCACGCCGTCCTCCCGGACCCGGATATGGTCCCGGAGGCGGCTGGCGCGCCCAGGCCCTGGCCCAATGCGCCCAGGAGCAGGCCTACTGCGCCCAGATGTGCAACACCTCATATTACGGGGAGTATCGGGACCAGTGCAACATGAACTGCAACGCCGTCTACGTGGCCTGCGTCAACCGGGCCAACACCATGCCCTGACCCTGTCGTACGTTCGACCGGCCGTGGCCCCCTCGCCACGGCCGGCGTTCAGACCGCCTGCCGTTTTTCCCCTTCCCCGGGTCGGCCCAGATCCGCCATGGCCGGGTCCATGGCCGCCAGGAAGGCCAAAAACGCCTCCACCTCGCTGCGTGGATTGACGTAGCGGCCAGCCTCGCGCACATGGTCCGACAGTTCCCGAACCATGGCCGCGCGCCCGGCCCGGGTCTGGCGGGGATAGGTGCGCACCATGCGGGCCGGGCCGCCGTTCCCCGTGCCGAAGACCACCACATAGGCGTCGGGGATGGCGTCGAAGATGCGCAGTCCCGGAAAACGCTCGGGGACGGCCGTTTCGCGGCCTAAAAAATCCGCCCGGCCGCTTTTGGCCCCCAGGCGATAGTCCACCAGCATGGGCCGATAGCCGCGAAAGCGCAGCCAATGGATGTTATGGCGAAACCGGCGCACGTAAAAATTCTCGCGAAATATCCAAAAACACAGCCCGGCGACCGCGACCACGGCCATGCCGACTGCCTGCCACAGGGACACCCGGGCGGCCACAGCCCCGACGAACGCCTCCAGCCAGACCGCCGCGTCGTAGAGCGCGCCCCACAAGGCAAGCCACGTCTTGTGCGCCAGTTCCGTGGCCGCTTCCCACAGCACATGGAAATATTTCCGGAAAAGCTCGGTGACGATGACGTCCAGATCGTCCATAGGCCCAGGGGCTCCACAGGGTCCGCATCCGGTTGCATGCGACGGCGCGTAAAGGCCACCCTACTCCGGCATCGGCCAAACTGCCTTCGGCCCCTTGGACTACACCTTTTCCCCGGTCCCCCGCAAGGACATGCCGCGTCTTCACTCCCGCGTCACCGCCGCGCCACGCCACCGCCATACGCCACGGGCATTCTCCCTGGCCATGACCGCACACGCCTCCCACCCAAAGTCCCCACGCCCCGTTTCCCTGTCCGACCTGGGCCGCCTGGCCCGGGGCCGCATCCCCGGCCAGGTGGTCATCCAGTACACCGACCGCTGCAACGCCTCCTGCGTGCAGTGCGGCATGCGCACGGGCAACCGTTTCACGCGCTCCACCCTGCGCCCGGACTTCCTGGCTCCCCAGATCGAGGCCATGGCCGCCCGGGGCGTGGCCGCCATCTCCTTCACCGGCGGGGAGCCGCTTCTGTGCCTGGAGGACATCGCCCCCCTGGCCCGGCGCGCCCGCGAGGCAGGCATCCGCTACGTACGCACGGGCACCAACGGTTTTTATTTCCGGGACCACGAACGCCTCGATTTCGCCGCCCGCGTGGCTCAGTTGGCGGACACCCTGCTGGCCAGCGGCTTCAACGCCTTCTGGATCAGCCTGGACAGCGCCGAGGCGGATCTGCACGAGGCGAACCGTGGCCTGCCCGGGGTTGTGGAGGGGATTCGAAAGGCTCTGCCCATCTTCCACGCCCATGGCCTGTATCCGGCCGCCAATCTGGGCATTAATAGGACCACGGGCGGACGGACCACGGACGGCGACGACGCGCCCCCGCCCCACGACCCGCACCGTCCCGACTCCTTCGACGCCGCCGCCTTCACCGGCTTTTTCCGGGAGGCCTTTCGCCGCTTCTACGCCTTTGTGGAGTCGCTGGGGTTCACCACGGTCAACGCCTGCTATCCCATGAGCGCCGAGGAGTCCCCGCCAGGGGGCGGCGACGTTGCGGACGAGTCGGCCGTGAGCGCCCACGAGGCGGTCTACGCCGCCACCTCGGCCGACGACTTCATCCGGTTCTCGCGCCAGGAAAAGGCCGCGCTCTTTGCCGCCCTTTTCGAGGTCATCCCGGAATTTCGGGGGCGGCTTCGCATCTTCACCCCGCGCAGTTCCCTGCTGGCGCTCATGCGCCGCTACGGCGACGGGACGCCAAACGGCCACTATCCCTGCCGGGGCGGCATTGACTTCTTTTTCATGGACGCGGCCCGGGGGCACATCTTCCCCTGCGGCTACCGGGGCGGCGAGGACATGGGACTATTTTCGAATTTCGATCCGGCCAGGGTGACGACCAAGCCCTTCTGCGACCGCTGCGACTGGGAGTGTTTCCGCGACCCTTCCGAACTTTTCGGGCCGGTCATGGACGTCTTTTCCCGGCCCCTGTCCCTGGCCAAACGCTTTTTTTCCGACGCCGCGTACCGCCGGACCTGGATCGAGGACATGCGTTACGCCCTGGCCTGCGACGGATGCAGCGCCGTAATCCCGCCGCGACCCGCAAAGCTGGCCCATTTCGCCCGCCCGAGGCCGTCTGTCTGATTTCTCCGGCGCAGTTGCTTTCCCGGCCCGGCCACGATAGGTGCGGGGGATGACCATGCGCCGGTTCCTGGACAACCCCCTTATCGCCGTAGCCCGAAACGTGGCGCTCATCACCCTGGGCGCGCTCATCTTCAGCCTCGGGGTCAAGGCCATCGCCGTGGAGCACGGCTTCATCTCCGGGGGCGTTTCGGGGCTGGGGCTTCTTTTGTATTATCTCGTGGGGGGCCTGGGCATCGGCTCATGGTATTTCGCCTTAAACGTCCCGCTCATGTTCGTGGGCTGGTACAGCTTAAGCCGCCGCTTCATCCTCTATACCCTCTACGGCATGGCGATCTTAAGCATCTTCATGGACATGGTGACGTTTCGGGCGGGCATCGACGATCCCATGCTGGCGGCCATCTTCAGCGGGGCCGTCATGGGCTCGGGCATGGGCATCGCCCTGCGATCCTATGGGTCGCTCGGCGGCACGGACATCGTGGCCATTGCGCTCAACCAAAAATGGAATCTGCGCGTGGGGCAGTTCAACTTCTACTACAATCTGGTGCTTTTTTCCGTGGGATTTTTCTTTTACGACACGGACCTGATCCTGTATTCCCTGATCTTGTCCTTTGTCTCCTCCATCGTCATGGAATACTTCCTGTCGCTTTTCAACCAGCGCAAGATGGTGCTGATCATCTCCGACCACTCCGAACAGATCGCCCACGACATCGTGCATGTGCTGCGCCGGGGCTCCACGTTTCTCTACGGGCGCGGGGCCTATACCGGCAAGCCCAAGAAGGTGATCCTGACCATCACCAACACGGTGCAGATCAAACGCCTGGAGGAACTGGTCTTCGCCCGGGACAAAAACGCCTTTTTCGTGGTGGAGAACACCTTCAACGTGCTGGGCGAAGGGTTTTCCCGGCGCAAGGTCTATTGACCTCCTGCACCTGTCCCTGAGGCGTCTTTTCGCCCCAGGCCTTTCCGCTATTGGCGCACAAGGTCGCCTACAATCGGCGTGCGGCGGATGATCCGGGCCGCCCCGAAACACACCGGCACGGACACGAGAAAAAGAAGCAGGCACTTGGCCAGAAGGGACATCTCAAACGGGGCCAGTCCCCGGGCCAGGGCGACCATTATGGGCGGGTGGAAGACATAGACCGCAAACGCGCCGTCCGACATGGCGGCCACAAGCCTCCCCTGGCTGTTCCAAGCCTCGCGCCCGACCGCAATCAGGCCCACGGTCATGCATACCCCGGTCATGGATTCCCACAGGGCGAAGACCAGACTTTGCCAGTGCAGACCGCCGGTCACCAAATCGAAACGCCCTCCGGCCCCAAACGCCAAAAGCCAGGCGCACACCGGCGTCCCGGCCAAGGCGACCGCAAGACAGCCCCGACCCAGACGGAAGTCCGCCGTGCGCAGCCAGTCGCCCGCCCGGGCCGCCGCCCCGAAGGCAAAAAGCAGGATGTACTGGGCGAAATGCCCCAGTTGCATGTTGCACACCGTGATCCCCACCGGCAGGGCAAGACGGATCACAAACGCGCCTGCAGCGCACGCCAGGATCATGGACACGACGAGCCCGACCCCCAGGGGGCGACGCACCCCGGTTCCGGAGCGGTGCGGCATGACGGCCGCTCCTGCGGCATAGATCAGGCAGAAGATCAAAAGGGCCAGGGCGAACCACATGGGGCCGGTTCCGGACAGGATATGCCCCTGTGTCACATACAACCGGTAGTACCCCGCGAATCCGATCTTGGAGCTGACATCTTCGGTATTGGCCACGTAGTAGACCGTTAGAGGGTGAACCACCGTCACGTACAGAAGGGTCGGCAGCCCCAGGCGGACAAGACGTCCGGAAACAAAGGACCGCACACCCTTGCGATGCAAGGACAACGACGCATAATACCCGGCCAGGGCGAAAAGAGTGCCCATGAAAAAAGACTGGCACAACGTCTCGCCAAAGACCAGAATCAGCACATCCAACGGCCCAGGGACGGCCGGATCGCGATAATACCAGCCGCCAACCCCGCTGTAGGTCACGGCGGCGTGATCGAACAACACAAGCACGATCATGGCCAACCGTATATTGTCCACAAAGAGCATCCGGTTCTGGCCCATATCCCCTCCCGAATGCATTGCGGCTCGGCAAGGCTCCCCTCACGCCTGAGGCGGACGGCCGCGACGTCCCATGGAGAAAGCTTCCCGTCGCGCCCGGAACTCCCGACGCCTGATCGTCGCACGACCAGGAAAAGACCCGTCTTTTAAAGACACGGCATTCACCCTGGGTTCGGGAACAACCGCGCCACTCTCCACGAGCCGGTCATTCTTTCAGGCTCGTATTCAGATCAGATAACGTTGTTTTTTGTTGCTCTTTTGTCTGACGTTGCCCAACGGCAGCGAGAATTTGTTCCAAAATCACGGTCTGCTTTTCGCTTTCACGCTGGCGGGAATTGATTTTAAAATACCAGCACACAATTTCACGGCCAATCAGAAAAATGATCAGGACAATAACCAGATAGACCAATACCCCAGTGAGTTGCGCCGAAGGATTTAACCACGGATTCATAGGCCCCCTCCTTTTCGGCATCACCTATCAGACAATTTCACAACAAACAACAAGATTTTCTATTTTTCACACACAGACACCTGAAATATGCATCAGCAGAGACACCTTTGTGCAGCATTCAGAACGCTCCGTCGATCAGAAATACTGTGCAGCAAGGCGTGCAATGCTCCTTTACCGAAACGGCGAGTTGATTTGCGCGCAGGTTTGGCCTGTCGGAGAAGCAGGTCAAAACAGTCCGGAAACGCGACAGGTTCTTTCCTGCCGCGTTTCCGGACTGAACCCATGTGTCTTTTGAAAAGACGTCCTTGAAATGATTTTTATCAAAAACGTGGCGTATCGTTCAAGGGATGCAGCACGAGGCCGCCCCTCCCCGCCGCAGCATCCCGGGCACGTCCCATTCCTTCATGAGCCGCGCCGCCGCCGGGGGCGTCAGATGCTCCCAGGGCTCGCCCCGGAGCATGCGGCCGCGCACCTCCGTGGCGCTTAACCCCTTCTGCCAGGGCGACACATCGCGCATGACCTCCACGCAAAGCCCCAGCGACGTGAAAAGCTCCCGCTTGCGGCGGCCCCAGTCGTCGTAGATGGACAAAAAAAACACCGCATCCATGGGCACATAGTACCGGTACAGCTCTGGGCGGTTGATGGGCAGGGGCACGATGGTGAAACTCTCGGGGTCGCACCCATTCTCTTCGAATGCCTCCAGAAGGACGGCCCGCACCAGCCGCTGCCGCTGGTAATAGGTCAGGGGATTGTTTTCCGGGGCCGCCCGCGAAGGGTCGCTTGGGTCCGGCGCGGTCAGAAACGGATCGGGGTTGGTGATGCCCACCACCAGATACCGGCAGCGCTTTGCCCCGTCCATGAGATAGGCCAGATGGTCGTTGTGCAGCACCTGAAAACGGCCGTGAATGACCCCTATCTCATGCATGGTTCACCTCCGATGCGGTTCACGCAGATGGAAAGGATGGCAGGGGGCGGGCCAGAAATCGCGGTGCTCCGGCGTCTCCCGGATGCCTGCCAATTTCGCCCGGTCCATGGCGTTTTGCAAAACCCGCATGAGCTCCGTGCCGCGCGGATGCCCCAGCGCCCCGCCCGCCGCCGCCACCTCGTCGAAACGCGTCACCGCGTCCCGGCGCACCCCGGGGCCGCACACCACCAGCGGCACGGGTTCGCCGCAGTGGATAAGCGGCCCGGCCGAGGGCGTGGAATGATCGGCCGTGACCGCCAGGACAACCGCAGGATCGTCGAGAAAGGCGTCCATGACCTGCCCCAGGCCCTTGTCCAACGATTCGATGAC
The DNA here is from genome assembly GCF_013376455.1 of Desulfolutivibrio sulfodismutans DSM 3696. Taxonomy (GTDB): domain Bacteria; phylum Desulfobacterota; class Desulfovibrionia; order Desulfovibrionales; family Desulfovibrionaceae; genus Desulfolutivibrio; species Desulfolutivibrio sulfodismutans. The sequence goes on from NZ_CP045504.1 coordinate 1,232,422, forward strand.
CTGGCGCTTTTTTTCCGGCGACTTGGTATGGGCGGCCTCGTCCGGGGCCTTGGTGTGCACATGGATGAAGTCGTAGCGGCCAAGCGCCTCCCGGGCCAGGGTCAGCCGTACGGCCAGGTCCGCGCCGGGGTCGGCCGTGTCCCTGCATTTGCGGACGTCCATGCCCAGGTAGGCGCACAGGCCGTGGTAGATGATGCCCGAGGCCACGGACAGGGCGCGCAGGCCGTGGCGCGCCAAAAACGGCTCCGGACTGCCCGGCCGCCCCGGGCGCTGGGTGACCACGGCGTTGACCGGGCACAGGCCCCTTGCCGCGCGGCGGGCATTGACCGGGTGATCCGAGAGCGTCTCATAGGCGTGCAGCAGATAGTCCTTGAGGGCCTTGGCCGCGTTCCCGCTGGCCGGGTCCGCGCCGCACAGGGGCAGCACCTCGGGGATGGGCAGGCCGTCCACCATGGGGTTGGTGTCCGTGAAATCCGGCCCCACCGCGTCCCCCGAGTCCCCGGACAGCACCAGGATGCCGAAAAGCCCCCGGTCCCGGACCAGCCGCAGGCGCACCCCCCGGCTGGCAAACGCCGCCACGGCCGCAAAAAGCTCCACGGCCTCGGCCTCGGTCACGGCCTCGGGCTTGTCGCGGAAAAGATACAGACAGCCGTCCCGCTCGACCACGCTGGAAAAATGGGCCAACGCCGCCACCTCGTCGGGCGAAACGGCAATGCCCGCCCCCAGGGCCTCAAGCGGGCCCCGGCCGGGAAATTCGCAGGCCTCGTAGCCGAACATGGCGAAATGGGCGTTCTCGCTGGGAAGGGCCTGCCCCAGATGCCCGGCGTGGTACAGACCGTTGCACCCAAGCGCCGCCAGACGGTCCAGGTTGGGGGTATCTGCCGCCTCAAGCGGCGTTTTATGGCCGAAACAGGCGTGGGACCGGTCCCCCAGCCCGTCCAGGACCACCAGCACGCACCGTTTGACCGCCGACGCCCCATCCATGCCGCCTCCCCCACGCTTTTTCTGTTACGCCCCGACCCCTTCCCCATACAGAGCCTTGCGCAAAAGCGCCATGCCCTCCGCACGCGGCAGCTCACACCCGGTCCACAGCCGAAACTGCTCCACCGCCTGTCCGAAAAACATCGCAAGTCCCGGGATCACCCGCGCCCCGGCCGCCGCCGCATCCCGCAAAAACGCCGTCTCATGCGGATTGTAGACCAGATCATAGGCCACCGCCCCGGCTCCCACGCTCCCCGCGGGCATGGGCGACAGGCCCTCGTTTTTCCCGAGCATCCCCAGGGGCGTGGCGTTGACCACCAGCCCCCCGGCCCGCTCCCCCCGATCCTCCCAGGCCACGCAGCCCACCCCGAAATCCCGGGCCAGCTCCCGCGCCTTCTCAGCCGTGCGATTCGTCACCCAAATCTCCGGCACGCCAAGCTCCCCAAGGCCCGCTACCGCCGCCCGGGCCGCGCCGCCGCCGCCCACAACCAGCGCCGTGCCCGGCAGCCCGGATATCTCGCGCAGCGGGGCGACAAATCCGGCCACATCCGTGTTCTCGCCCCACAGCTTGCCATCACGCCAGAAAAGGGTGTTCACCGCCCCAACCGCCCGGGCCCTGTCCGTCACCTCGTCCACATACTCCATCACTGCCGCCTTGTGCGGGATCGTCACCGACACGCCCTCGATCCCAAGCAGCCGTACCGCCGTCATGAAATCCGCCACCCGGCCCGCCGCAACCGGCCAGGCCATGTACACCCCGGGCAGCCCGAAATGCCCGAAACCCCAGTTGTGCAGTAAAGGACTTAAGCTGTGCCCGAGCGGATGCCCGATGATGCCGAACAGGCGGGTAGGGATGAGGGGAGATGGCATGGGAGGCTCCTTGGGGAGAAATGAGAACTGGGGAGGGGGAACCCCTTTTGTGAACAAAAGGGGTTCCCCCTCCCCAGACCCCTCCCCCTCCCCAAAAAACTTTTATAGGGGGCGTTATGGAAACCAAAGGGGGATGTCGCCGCGTGCGGGATTCCAAAGGGCGAAGCCCTTTGGCTGCTGATGCAGTCAGCAGCCTCGAAAATCACACCTAGGCTGCGGCTTGGCCGCGCCGTAAGCGAGTGATTTTCGTGTCTTTCCGCCCAGCGGCTTGGCCGCTGTCGGCGGCGCAAAGCTCCGTCAGGAGCTTTGTCATCCACCTGGGCGAAGCCCTTTGGCCGCCGGAGGCATCCCCCCCTACAGACTGTCTGCCGCCTGCGTCGCCTAGGCCGCCCGGGCCGCGCCGGCGCGGATGGCCTCGATGTTTTTGGGAATGAGCTTGGCGTAGTGGCTGGAGATGACATGCGACAGGCTGTCCTCCACCGCCGACAGGGGCACAACCCCAGTGGCCGCCACATAGGCCCCGATGGCCACCATGTTGGCCATGCGCGCGTTACCCAGACCGTCGGCGATCTCATTGCAGGGCACGGACACCAGCCGCACCCGGTCGGCCTCGGCCAGGGCCGGATCGACCAACGAGGAATTGAGGATCAGCACGCCGCCGTCCACGAGCCGTGGGCCGAACTTGTCAAGAGACGGCCGGTTCATGACGATCAGGCTTTTCGGGCGATGGATGATGGGCGAACCAATCTCCTCCTCGGAGACCACCACCGTGCAGTTGGCCGTACCGCCGCGCATCTCCGGGCCGTAGACCGGGATGTAGGTGACGTTTAAGCCCTGGTTCATGCCCGCATAGGCCAGAAGGTTGCCGATGAGCATGACCCCCTGGCCGCCGAAACCGGCGATGATCACATCCTGATACAGACTCACTTGCCGCCTCCTTCGCCGGTTGCGTCCCGAAAGACCCCCAGCGGAAACACGGGAATCATCTCCTTGGCGATGCGCTCGTTGGCCTGAAGCGGGGTCATGCGCCAGTTGGTGGGACAGGTGGCCAAAAGCTCCACAAACCCGAAGCCCAGATCCTGCTCCTGGATGGTGAAGGCTTTTTTGATGGCCTTTTTGGCCTGCACGATGTGCTTGACCGAATCCAGGGCCACGCGCGTGCTGTACACCGTGCCGCCCAGGCCCGCGATGATCTCGGCCATGTTCATAGGGCCGCCCTCGCGGTCCTGGCAGCGGCCGCCCGGGCAGGTGGTGGTCTTCTGGCCGATCAGCGTGGTGGGGGCCATCTGGCCGCCGGTCATGCCGTAGACCGTGTTGTTGACGAAGACCACCGTGAGCCGTTCGCCCCGGTTGGCGCAGTGCATGATTTCCGCAAGGCCGATGGAAGCCAGATCCCCGTCGCCCTGATAGGTGAAGACGAAGGCGTCGGGCCGGGCCCGCTTGACCCCCGTGGCCACGGCCGGGGCGCGCCCGTGCGGGGCCTCCACCGTGTCCACCGAGATGTAATTGTACAAAAACACCGAGCAGCCGATGGCGCTGACGGCGATGGTCTTTTCCACAAGCCCCATTTCCACCAGACACTCGGCCACCAGTCTGTGGGCCACGCCGTGATGGCAGCCGGGACAATAGTGCATGCCCCGGTCAGTCATGACCGAGGGGCGCTCAAAAACCAGTTCGTCCTTCATGTCCTACCTCGAAAGGGCCGAGCGGATCGGCGCTTCAATCTCGTCGGGAGTGGGCATGTTGCCCGGCAATAAGCCGTGGAAGCCGCTGTCGGCATGGAAACGCACGGCCAGGCGCACGTCCTCGACCATCTGGCCCATGTTGTGCTCGATGGTCAAAAAGCGCTTTCCCTGCGCCGCAAGCTCGGCCAGGGCCTGGGTCGGAAACGGATAGAGGGTGATGGGCCGAAAAAGCCCCACCTTCTCTCCCGCCGCCCGAAGCGAACGCACCGCGCTCTTGGCGATGCGGCCGATGGACCCATGCGCCACCACCACCAGTTCGGCGTCCTCGGTCTGATAGGCCTCGAAGCGCACCTCGGCCTGCATGGACTTGTACTTGGCGTCCAGGCGCAGGTTCTGGCCGGCCAGTTCGCCCTCGTCGAGGAAAAGCGACTTGAGCAGCCGCTTGGGTCGCCCGGACGCGCCGTCGAGCCGCCAGTCGCCGCCCTCGGCAGGCGATACCGGCTCAGGCTTCCAGGTCGTCACCGGCTCCTTCATCTGGCCCAAAATGGCGTCGCCCAGCACCAGCACCGGATTACGATATTTGAAGGCCAGGTCGAAGGCTGCGATGATGAGATCATAGGCCTCCTGGCAGGTGGATGGCGAAAGCACCAGAAGCCGGTAGTCGCCGTGGCCGCCGCCCTTGGTGGACTGGAAATAGTCGCCCTGGGAGGGACCGATGTCGCCCAGGCCCGGGCCGCCCCGGTTCATGTTCACGATGACCCCGGGAAGCTCGCTTCCGGCCATGTACGAAATGGCCTCCTGCATGAGCGAAATGCCCGGGCTCGACGAGGTGGTCATGGCCCGTACCCCGCAGGCCGCCGCGCCCAGCAGCATGTTGGCCGAGGCCACCTCGCTCTCGGCCTGGACGAACTCGCCCCCGGCGTCAGGCAGGGCCTTGGACAGAAATTCCGGAATGTCGTTCTGGGGAGTGATGGGATAGCCGAAATAGCATCGCAGCCCGGCAGCCAGAGCCCCGTAGGCGATGGCCTCGTTGCCCTTGATAAACATGCGCTTCTCAGACATGGGCCGCCTCCTCGCTCTTTTTCGGCTTCACCGTCTTCCAGACCGTGATGGCCACGTCCGGACAGACCATGGCGCAACTGGCGCACCCGGTACACTTGGACTCCTCGCCAGGCGCTACCTCGACGACCTTGTAGCCCTGCTGGTTGAACCTGGAAGATTGCACCACAATCTCCTTGGGACACGCCAACGTGCAAAGGAGACACCCCTTGCACCGCTCCTCGTCAATCACAATCCGCGACATGCCTGCTCCTTTTGGAAGAGGATGAACCGGGGAGGGGAACCCCTTTTGTGAACAAAAGGGGTTCCCCTCCCCGGACCCCTCCCCTCCCCAAAAAACTTCAACAGTTCTGCGTTGCCTCATCTTCCCGGCGGGTATCGAGGGCGCTTTTTTCCCCGGCGTCTCCGCCGGGGAAAAAAGCGCCCTCGCACACACCATGCGCCCCTCCCGCCAGCCGCGCCCCCTATACGGGGGGTCCGGGGGGAATGATTCCCCCCGGGCGGTGGTGGGGTCCGGGGAGGAGGCGGCAGCCTCATCCCCGGGGGCTCCCTCATACGATCAACATGGCGTCGCCGTAGGAGAAGAAGCGGAACCCGGCGGAGATAGCCTCATGGTAAGCCGAAAGGACATGGTCTGTTCCGGCCAGAGCGCATATCATAATCAGCAGGGTTGATCCAGGCAAATGAAAATTGGTGAAAAGGCCGTCGATGACCTGAAAGTCGCAGCCGGGGCGCAGGAAGATGTCCGTGGCGCCGACGAAGGGGGCGATGCGGCCGGTCGCGGCGAAGGCCCCTTCCAGGGCGCGCACGGAGGTGGTGCCCACGGCGATGACCGGGCGGCCCTGGGATTTGGCCAGGGAGACGGCGGCGGCGGTTTCGGGGGGGATTTCCAGATGTTCGCGGTGCATGTCGTGGTTGCGGATGTCCGTGGCGCGCACCGGGCTGAAGGTGCCGTAGCCCACGTGCAGGGTGACCTCGGCCCAGTCGAAGCCGCGTTTTTTCAGGGCGTGGCGCATGTCCGGGGTGAAATGCAGTCCGGCCGTGGGCGCGGCCGCCGAGCCGGGCTTGTCGGGACGGGCGTAGACAGTCTGGTAGCGCGAGGCGTCGGCGGTTTCGTCGGGGCGCTTGATGTAGGGCGGCAGGGGCATATGCCCGATGGCGTCCAGGATGTCGGGGAGTCGGCCGACGTAGGACAGCATGACCTCGGCGTGGCCGAATTCACCCCGGGAGATCACAGTCAGGGACAACTCATCGGAAAAGGTCACGAGATCGCCGGGTTTGGGGGCCTTGGAGGCCCGCAAAAGGCCCACGGCCCGGGCCGACACACGGCCGGGTCGGCCCGGGTCTGGCGCGGCGGACAGGAGCACGGGCGGGGTGAGCAGCAAAAACTCCACGGCCCCGCCGGTTTTCTTGCGGCCGAAGAGACGGACGGGGGCCACCCGGGTGTTGTTGGCCACAAGCAGCGCGTTTGGCGGCAAGAGGTCCGGCAGGTCGGCGAACCGGGCCTGCCGGGCGCCCCCGGTTTCCCGGGAAAGGAGCATGAGCCGGGAGGCGTCGCGCTGCGGCAGAGGACGCTGGGCGATCAATTCCGGCGGCAGATGGAACTGGTAGGTTCCCAGGTCGCAGTCGGCGGGAACGCCGCCCGGATCGCCGGAAGCGGGATCGTGGGGGGGATCGTGGGGACCGGGGGTCACGGGAGGGAGTCCGGGCAAAGGGCCTGGGCCGTCAGTTCGGCCATGCGCCGGGCGGCGGCGTCCATGTCCACGGTGTGGCCGAGCTCCCGGGCGGCGGAGGTCATACGCACGCCGGGCAGGCCGCAGGGCACCATGGCCGAAAAAAGGCCCAGGTGGTTTATGAGATTGATGGCCAGGCCGTGGGTGGTCACGAACCGGGAGACGTGGATGCCCATGGAGGCGATCTTGCGGTCGTCCACCCACAGGCCCAGGGGGTCCAGGCGGGGTGTGGCGGCCACGCCCATCTCCGCCAGGAGCCCGGCCCCGGCCTCCAGGATGCGCAGGACGAAGGCCTTGACCCCAAGGTCCAGGCGGCGCAGATGCACCACGGGGTAGATAACCAGTTGCCCGGGCTCGTGGGCGGTGGCCCCGCCGCCCCGGTCGGTCTGGACCACGGGCACCCCGGGGGGGGCGGCCAACACCTGGTTGAGCTTTTTGTTGGCCCCAAGGGTGATGACCGGCGGATGCTCCAGCACAAAGACCGTGCCTACCCCGCCGCCAGCCTTGAGGGCCTCGGCCGCACGCTGTTGCAGGACCATGGCCTCGGCGAAATCGAGACGCCCCGGGAACCGCAGATCGAGATCGCGGGAACCGGGGATGGTGGCCGACATGTTCATCCGTTTTTCTGGAGCCGGGCCAGGATGTCGGCCAGGGCGTCCTCGGCCATGGCCGTGTCCACCTGGCAGGTGCCGACCTTGGCGTGGCCGCCTCCGCCGTATTCCAGCATGAGCGCGCCGACATCCGTTTTGCAGGTGCGGTTGGTGATGCTGTGGCCCACGGTGATGACGGTGTTTTGCTTGAGCTTTCCCCAGATGACCTGGACGCTGACGTTGCAGTCCGGGAACATGGTATAGACTACGAACCGGTTTCCGGTGTAGATTTCGTCCTGGTTCCGGAAGTCGAGCAGGACCACGTTGCCATGCACCGTACCGCGTTTTTTGAGCATCTCCCGGAAGAGCGCATCCTGCTCGAAATAACGGTCGATGCGCTCCTTGACGTCGGGATCGTCCAGGATGGTTTCCACATCCTCGATACGGCACATCTCCACCAGCTTTTCCATAAGCTGGTAGTTGCTGATGCGGTAGTCCCGATAGCGCCCCAGGCCCGTGCGCGGGTCCATGAGAAAGCTTAGAAGAATCCATCCCGCAGGGTTCTCGATTTCCGCAACCGTCAGGTTGCCCGAATCGCAGCGGTCCACGTAGTCAAGCATGGCGTCGAAGCGCGGAGAAAAGGTCTTGTGGCCGCCGTAGTAGTCCCAGATGACCCGGGCGCAGCTCGGGGCCAGGCGGGAGACGCCCTGGAAGGAGAAATTGAAGTCCAGGCGTTCCTGCTCGCTGGAATGGTGGTCGAACCACAGGCCGCAGCCCGGGGCGTAGGGCACGTTGGCCAGGATGTCGTTGTCGCAGGCGGCCACCTTGCCGTCCTGGACGTCTTTGGGGTGGACGAATTTCCAATCGTCCATGATGCCCGCTTCTTTGAGCAGCACGGCGCAGATGAGTCCGTCAAAGTCGGATCGGGTCAGAAGGCGCATGTTTTCCTCCGGCTGGTGGGGTGCGAGATGGAGCCGGTGACGGCGCTGGCACGGTAACGCATGGCCCTGCGGCTGACAACAGGCGAAAGGCGGCGGACGCCGTTTTCGCGCTGCCGACATGGGACGCCGTCCCGGTCTTTCGAATGCCCGCGTGGAGTTTCATTTGCCATGTCGCGGCTTTTGGTGTGGAATGCCGTCTCGGCGTGCGCCTCCAGGATCGACGCCATCGGTCCATGTCCAGCATCCTTTTTTCGGACACCCCGGCGTTGTCCGTTTTTTTTGGAGTATTGACATCATGATGCGCGCCCTCCCTCATCCGCCCCGCGAGATCGATACCCTGGCCCGGTTGCGCGCGGCCATGGAGGCCTCCCAGGCCATCCGGACCGCCGCCGTGCGTGAAATCCTGGACGGCCGCACCCCGGACCCCGCCCACGCCGCCCTGTTGGAACGCACCCTGGTGGCCCTGTCCCGTCCCGGCGGCAGGGGAAGCGTGAAGGAGCTTCTGCTCCCGGACGGCCGAAGCATCGGCGTGGATTTGAACCGGGAGCGGGAAGAACTGGAAAAGGACATCCTCTACCTCGGTTCCGGTGAGGACGCCCTGTTGCGCCATCTGGCCCGGGAAATCGACGATTTCGACGATCATCTGGAGGCTGGACGGCAGTTCCTGGGTGATCGCCGGTTCAACTGTTTTTTCACCGACCGCGACGGCACCGTGCAGTCCTACCACGGGCGCTACGCCACCTCGGTGCAGTCGGCCTATTCGGCGGTCTTTCTGTGCCGTTTCGCCATGAACCGGACAACGTACCCGCTGATGCTCACCTCCGCCCCCCTGCGCGGGCCGGGCATTTTGGATGTCACGGCCATCCCCTCGGGCATCTTCGCCTATGGGGCCTCCAAGGGCCGCGAATACCTGGACCGGGCCGGAAACAGGGGAGCCCTGCCCATCGCGCCCCGGAAGAAGGAACTTCTGAAGGCGCTCAACGACAGGCTCCTGGCCCTGGTCCACAGGCCTGAAAACGAGGTGTTCACCCTGATCGGCTCCGGCCTGCAATTCAAGTTCGGACAGACCACCCTGGCCCGCCAGGATATGGACGGAACCGTGCCCGAAGACCGCTCAGTGGAGCTTCTGGCCTCCGTGCGCGACGTGGCGGCCGCCCTGGATCCGGCCGGAGAAAACCTGCGCATCGAGGACACCGGACTCGACCTGGAAATCATCCTGACCATCGAGGACGAGGCCGGGGGAATCAAGGACTTCGACAAGGGCGACGCCGTGGCCTATCTGGATCGCTCCCTGGGCCTTGGCCTCGAAAACGGCCCGCATCTGGCCTGCGGCGACACCCCGGCGGACATCCCCATGGCCCTGGCGGCCTCCGCCAGGGGCGCGGAGACCCTCGCCATTTTCGTCGGTTGCGGCGACTCGACGACCAACCTCATCCGGGAAAAGCTACCGAACGCCCTTTTTTTCCCTTCGCCGGATATGCTGATGGCCCTTTTGGGAGCGACAGCCCGCAACGGATAATGCGTATGGAATCACCACTTCACCCTTGGTTCACCCCACGCACTGTCAGGCCGCGCCGCACGGGACGCCGCCCATGATCGGCACGCTCCGCTGGCGCCACATCCTCATCGTGGCCAGCCTGGCCGTCCTGTCGCTTTTGGCCTGGATCTACGCCATGGCCACCATCCGGGCCATGGCCAGGGAGGCGGACGCCACGATCCCCCGGGTGGTGCGCGTCATTGAAGCCATCGAACGTATTTCGGATGCGGCCGTGGCGCTCGACGCCATGGCCAGGGAACTGGCGCATGCCCACGAGGCCGACGACGCCCTGGAAATCGGCCAGGCCGACGCCCTGTTCCGGGACTCCCTGCACAAGGCCAAGTTGGACATTCCCCGGCCCTTCACCCGGGACGAGGCCCTGCACGCCAGACGCCTGCTCGAACAGCACGAACGCTATATCGATGATTTGCGGCATCTGGAGTCCGTGTCCATGGCCCGGCAGGCCAGGATCGACTATTACAACGAGCGTTTGCGCCCGCTGTTCACCCTCATCACGGCCGACGCCGACTATCTGAAAAACCTGGCCCGGCAGCGCATGGACCTGTTCCTGGATGAATCCCGGGAGATGTCCCGCCAGTCCACCCGGCGGTTGCTGGTCATTCTGTTCCTGGCGGCCGCCGCCACGGGCTTTTCCATCTACTTCTTCGACCGTTCGGTGCTTAGGCCCGTGCGCCGGATCAGGAAGCTGGCCCTGGAGATCAGGGACGGCAACCTGGACGCCTGGACCGACATTCCCCCCGCCCCCACCAGCCGCGACGAGATCGGACAGCTGGCCGAGGCCATAAACGCCATGGTCCAGGCCCGTTCCCAGGCCGAGAAGGAGCTGGCCCGGACGGCCGGGGCGCTTTCGGCCTCAAGCGCCCTCAACCGGGCCATCATCGATTCCACCTCGGACGGTGTGGCGGCGCTTGATCCGGACTTTCGGATCATCCTGCACAATGAGGCCTTTTCCCGGCAATTCTTCGCGCTTTTCGGGGTGACCCCGGCCATCGGGGACCGTCTTTTGGACCTGCTCGACCCATTTCCCCGGGAGCGCGCCACAGCCGCAGCACTGTGGGGGCGGACCCTGGGCGGGGAAGCAAGCCATGTCACCGAGGCCATCTCGGGCAAAAACCCCGAGCCGCGATATCTCGATCTGCGTTTCGACGCCCTGCGCGACAGCCAGGGACACATCACCGGGGCCCTGCATATCGCCCGTGACGTGACCGAGCAAAAACGTATGGAGCGTGAGCTTCGCCAGTCCGCCACGGAGCTTGATCGCCGGGTACGCGAACGCACGGCAGAACTCACGGGGCTTATGGAATCCATCCCGGCCATCGTCTGGATATCCCGCGACCCCCAGTGCCGGACCATCGCCGGAAACCGTACCGCCCACGAATTTCTCGGCATGGCTCAGGGAAAAAACCTCTCCTTGACCCCGGGCGACGCCCCTGCGCCGAAACACTTCCAGGTCTATGCCCAGGGCCTGCCGGTGCCCGGCTCGGAACTGCCCATGCAGCGCGCCGGCCGCGACGGCGTCCCGATTCGCGGCGTGGAGTTGGAGATGCGTTTCGACAACGGCCAAAGACGCTTCCTGTTCGGCAACGCCTCGCCGCTTCGCGATGAGGCCGGGGTGGTCACCGGGGTCATCGGGGCCTTCGTGGACATCACGGATCGCAAGAACCTGGAGCGCGACCTGCACCGGGCCAAGGATGCGGCGGAGCGCGCCTCCCGGGCCAAGAGCCGGTTTCTGGCCGACGTCAGCCACGAGATACGCACCCCCATGAACGCCGTCATCGGTATGGCCGAGGTGCTTTTGCGCAGCTCCCTGCCGCCGGAGCAGGGCGAATGCGCCCGCACCATTCGCCAGGCCGCCGGGCATCTGCTTGATCTGCTCAACGACATCCTGGATCTGTCCAAGATCGAGGCCGACAAGCTTGTCCCGCAAAACGCCGAGTTCGACTTGCGCGACCTGCTGGACTCGGTGGTCAAGACCTTTTCCCTAAACGCCCGAGAGAAAGGCGTCTCCCTCGACCTACGCCTTGCGCCCGACGTGCCCGGCCGTCTGTTCGGCGACGGGCGGCGGCTGCGCCAGATACTCATCAATCTGGTGGGCAACGCCGTGAAATTCACCGAGCGCGGCAGGGTGACGACGAGCGTGGACCGGCGGCCGGTTCCGGAGGGCGGCGATTCGGCCCTGGTTCCCTTGGCGTTCGCCGTGGAGGATACCGGCATCGGCATCGCCCCAGCCAAACTGCCGCATATCTTCGACGACTTCACCCAGGCCCACGACGCGAACGCCGAAAAATACGGGGGCACCGGCCTTGGCCTGGCCATCAGCCGCCATCTGGCCCGCATGCTCGGCGGGGACATCACGGCCGTCTCCCGGGAAGGCCGGGGAAGCGTCTTCACCGCTACGGCCCTGTTTCGCCCGCCCGCCTCCGGGGAGACGCTTCCTGCCGACATCCCGGGTCAAATCCGTCAAACCGCAGACCGCCCAGGCGGGCGTCGGCTGACAAAAATCCTGCTGGTGGAGGACAATCCGGTCAACGTCAAAGTCGCCCAACTCCACCTGGACAAGATGGGGCATGACACCACCGTGGCCGCCGACGGGTTTGCGGCCCTGAAGACCCTGGCCAGGGAATCCTATGACCTGGTGCTCATGGATCTGGAACTGCCCGGCATGGACGGCATCGAGGTCGCCCGGCGCATCCGGGCCGGGGAGGCGGGAGCGGATCGCGCCGCCACGCCCATCGTGGCCATGACCGCCCATGTCCTGGACGAGGCCAGGGAACAATGCCGCGCGGCGGGCATGGACAGCTACATGGCCAAGCCGGTCAACTTCTTCGAGCTTGAGGCCTTGATCGAACGCCTTCTTGCCCAGGCTCCCCATGTCGCCACAGGCAAACAGCCCCTTTTCGACAAGGAACAGGCCAAACGCCGCATGGGCATCGACGACCAGACCCTGGAGCCCATTTTTCAGGCCGCCCTGGAAGAATTCGGCGATCTCCTGGAGAGGCTGCAACACGCCGCCGACGCCGGGGACGCCCAGGCCCTTCGCATCCACGCCCACACGCTCAAAAGTGTCGGCGCCACGCTGGGGTTCTCCCGGGGCGTTGCGCTTCTGGCGGATATCTCCACGGCCGCAAAAAACGGCGACATGGAGGCTGTCCGGAAACGGACGCAGGAATTGGCCCACCTCTTCGGGCAGGGGCTTTTGGAGATCAACGCGGCCTGACGCGGCCGCGAACGCCGGGAAACGCACGCGGCACGGCGCGGTTTCAGGCCGCGCAACGCGCCCGGGACGTCAGGCATGGCGGTGTCGTGCCCTTGGCACGTGTCCAGGGTTGCAGTGCTGGTGTGGCGTTCACAAAAAACAGTCAGGTTTTTTGCGAAGAAAAACAATGTATTCCATGTGTTACTGCGTGCCAAACCATCACGGGAATGACCCAACGCAACACTAGGCCAGAGCCAAAAGATGTTCGATAACCCGCCGGGGGTCGAGATAGGGTGCGCTCTTTTCGCTCACAAGCGGGGCATCAATGACCTCCACCCCCAGACGGCGCACCCGGGCCGCCTCGGCCAGGGCCTCGCGGTCGCCGCAGTCCAGCAGGACGAACTGTAAAAGACGCTTTGGCTCCACCGCCGTGCCACAGCTTCGCCCCAGATAGCGCAAAAGGGTCGCCACCTTGTCGGCAAGGCCCATGCCCAGTTCCTCGGGGTCATGCCCCCGGTTGGGGATGTAGACCTTGGGACACTCGGCCGCAGCCACCGCATCCCCCACGCCTTTGACCAGCAGATTGGCCACCACGCTGGAATAGAAGCTGCCGATGGGATAACAGATCAGATCGGCCCCGCGAATGTGGTCGGCCACCTTGGCCTTGAGCTTGGGCTCCACGGAAATGAACCCCGCCGGATCGTCGGCCAGATGGATGTCGGCCACGGGCGAGGCGATGTGGGCCGTCTCCTTGCCCGTGAGCCGGTGCTGCCCCACCAGCCGCGTTCCGTCGGCAAGTTCGGCCACCAGGTGCATGTCGGCGTTGATGATGGGCCGCACCACGCCCCGGGCCTCCACCAGACGGCTGAAGAGATAGATGACCGGATCGATCTGGCGCTTGTAGTTGAAATAGCCGCCGGTCAGGATCAGATTGCCCATGCTGGCCCCGCGCAGGTCGAAATCCTTGGGGCTTCTGTCCATGAAAAACCCCAGGTTGGAGCGGATGATCTTGCGCATGGGGTCGGGAACCCGCCGCACCAGGGGATCGGCCCCCCGGGCCATGGCCTCAAGGCGTTCGCGCAGTTTCTCCGGGGTCTCGGTTTTGGGCAGGCGGTAGGCGAAGAGCTCGAAGATCTCGGGATTGCCCTTCACGCTGCGGTCGGCCAGGGCCATGATCCGGTTGCGGATGTCGCCCACCGCGGGCATCCGGAAAGCCTTGCGCAGGACCGCCGAACTGCCTCCGGAGTCGAAGGGGGTGATGAGGTGGATGGAGTTGTGGGTGTAGTCCACAAGCTTCTGGCTCAGGCGTCGCAAGGCCGAGCCGCCGCTGAAAAAAAGGATGCGCGGCCCAAGCTCGGGGGACCGGCGGCACATGGCCGTCCTGACCGGATCGGGCAGGTTCACGGTGCGGGTCAAAACGATCTTGCGCAGGGCCTTGTCGGGCATGGTCCATCCTTATGGGAGGGGTCTTTTTCGAAAAAAACAGCGCCGTTTCTTTCCAGGCCGCCGTTTCAGGCGGCCAGCGTCTCCACGGTCTGGCGGGCGATCTCCAGTTCCTCGTTGGTGGGCACGGCGAAGATCCGCACCGCCGCCCCGGCCGCCCCGATCTCCAGGGCCTGGCCCATGGCCTGCCGGTTGCGCTCCACGTCGAGCACGATGCCGCGTTCGGCCATGCCCGTGAGCGCCGCCTCCCGGGTGGCCGGGTCGTGCTCGCCGATGCCGGCGGTGAAGACCACGGCCTCCACCCGGCCCAGGGCCGCGATATAGGCCCCGATGTATTTGCGGATGCTGTAGGCGAACATGGCGAAGGCCAGTTCCGCCCGGGCATCGCCGTCCTTGCGGCGGCGATGGATGTCGCGCATGTCGCTTGAGCCGCAGATGCCCAACAGCCCGCTTTTGCGGTTGAACAGATCGTCCACGGCGGCCTCGTCCATGCCGGCCTGGCGCTGCAAAAAAAGCCCGATCTCGGGATCGAGGTCGCCCGAGCGGGTGCCCATGATGGTTCCGGCCAGGGGGGTCATGCCCATGGAGGTGTCCACGCTTTTGCCCTTTTTCACGGCGCACACGCTGTCGCCGTTGCCCAGGTGTACGGTGACCAGGTCGCACTCGGCCAGGGGCTTGCCGAGCATGGCCGCAGCCTGCCCGGCGATGTAGCGGTGGGAGATGCCGTGAAAGCCGTAGCGCCGGATGCCGTACTTTTCACACAGTTCATACGGCAGGGCGTAGAGGTAGGCGTATTCGGGCATGGTCTGGTGAAAGGCGGTGTCGAACACGGCCACCTGGGGCGCGTCCGGGAACCGGGCCATGGCCGCGGCGATGCCCGTCAGGTTGGCCGGGTTGTGCAGGGGGGCCAGGGGCGTCACCTCGCGGATGCCCGCCAGCACCTCGTCGGTCACCACCACGGGCTGGCTGAAGCGGCTGCCGCCATGCACCACCCGGTGCCCCACGGCGGCGATGCCGGACGGCCCGGCCACAGGGCCGCCCGGGCCGGTCAGAAGCGACAGGGCCAGATCCACGGCCGCGCCATGGTCGGCAATGGCCTCCTCCACTGTGCGGCCCGCCTCCTGGTGTGTTCCGGGAAAGGCCGTATGCGTCAGGCGACTTTGCGGCGACCCGATGCGCTCGGCCAGCCCCTGGGCCAGTTCCGTCTCCGTGGCCATGTCGAAGAGGCGGTACTTGAGGGAGGAACTGCCGCAGTTGAGCACCAAGACGTTCACGAGGCCTCCTTGGCCGTCTGGGAGGGGGCGTCTTCCGCCTCTCCGGCCTGGATGGCGGTGACGGCCGCCGTATACACGATGTCGCGCACGGTGCAGCCCCGGCTCAGATCGTTGACGGGCTTTTTGAGGCCCTGGAGCACCGGCCCCATGGCCGCTGCGCCCGTGGCCCGCTGCACGGCCTTGTAGGTGACGTTGCCCGTGTCCAGGTCGGGAAAGATGAACACCGTGGCCCGCCCGGCCACCAGGCTGCCGGGCATTTTCTCCGCCGCCGTGACCGGGTCCACGGCCGCATCGTACTGGATGGGGCCCTCCACGGGGATGTCCGGCAGGCGCGCCCGGGCCAGGGCCACGGCCTGGCGCACCTTCTCCACGTCCGGCCCCTTGCCCGAGGCCCCGGTGGAATAGGACAGCATGGCCACCCGGGGCGGTATGCCGAACCGGGCGGCGGTGTCGGCCGAGGCCGCCGCGATCTCGGCCAGCTCTTCGGCCGTGGGATCGGGATTGACGGCGCAGTCGCCGTAGACCAGCACCCGATCCGCCAGGCACATGAAAAAGACGCTGGAGACCATGGAGAACCCCGGCCTGGTGCGGATGAACTGCAAGGCCGGGCGGATGGTGTCGGCGGTGGTGGTGGTGGCCCCGGAGACCATGCCGTCGGCGACCCCCTTGTAGACCAGCATGGTCCCGAAGTAGGTCTTGTCCAGTAAAAGCTCCCGGGCGGCCTCCAGGGTCAGGCCCTTGCCCTTGCGCAGTTCAAAAAGGGTCGCGGCGAAGGCCTCCCGATCCGGGTGGGCGGCTGGATCAAAAAGCGTGGCCTGGGTCAGATCGAGCCCCATGACGGCCGCCCGGCGGGTCATGTCCTCCACGTCGCCCAGGATGACCACCCTGGCGATGCCCCGGCTCATGACCTGATCGGCGGCCATGAGCACCCGGTCCTCGCCGCCCTCGGGGAAAACGATGGTCTTGCCGAGGGACTTGGCCCGGGCGATGACCGACTGCTCGAAGACCAGCCCGGGCATGGCCTCCTCCGTGGCGGCCGCCATCCGCTGCGCCAGCCCCCCGGCGTCGGCATGGGCCTCGAAATGCCCCAGGGCGGCCTGCACCCGGCCCTGCTGCCCGGGGTCCAGGCGCGACACCAGGCCCTCAAGGCGATGCAGGGTGGGAGAGGTGGGCATGCCGGTCCGGATCACCGGGAGGGGGATGTCCGACCATCCCGAAAGGAGCCTGACAATGCTCGGGGCCACGTCCAGGCCGCCGGTCAGGGCCAGCCCGGCCGGATGCGGGAAGGCCCCGGAGGCCCGGGCGGCCAGGACGGCCAGGATGATGTCCGCCCGGTCGCCGGGGGTGACGACCAGACAGCCGGGCCGCACGTAGTTCAAAAAATTTCCCACGCTCATGGCCGCCACCACGGTCTCCCCCACCTGCACGTCCAGACGGTCGCCCCCCCACAGGATCTCAGCCTCCAGGCGGCGCGCCACCTCGGCCATGCTCGGCCGGGACAGGCGTTCGTCCTCGGGGATCGTCCACACGGGCGGCAACGGGTCCGGCAGCCCGGGCAGCCCGGCCAGGCAGCCTGCCAGGAGCCCGGCCGCCTGGGCGGAAAGTTCCGCCTCGACGCGGTTGACGGCCACGGCGGCCAGAGCCAACCCCTGCCGCAGGATCGTAGATGCGGCCATCCGCGCGGCGTCGGCCGTCTGGGCGGCCGTTTTCCCACGCCCGGAAACCACCGCGACCACCATGGCCCCCAGGGCCTTGGCCAGCTCCAGGTCCAGTTCAAAAGTCAGGCCCTCCCCCCCGGGCGAGGCGGAACCGGACTCGCAGACCACCACCTCATGCCCGGCGGCCAGGGCGGCGTGGGCGGCGGCCACGGTCTCGAAAAGTTCGTCGCGGCTGCCCGAGGCGACCAGACGCGCAGCCTGCTCCGCGCTTATGGCGAAGGCGCTGTCCGGGGCCTGGTCCAGGCCGAATTGTTCGAGGATGAGGCGGATGTCGGGGTCGGGCCCATCGGCGGCAGGTTCGGCTGCGGGCCGCAGAAAGGCCACCTTGGCCGTGCGGGAGGTCAGGGCCGAAACCAGCCCCAGGCAGATCAGGGTCTTGCCGCATTGCGGCTCGGCGGACAGCACATACAGGGTCTTGGTCACGACGCCTCCGCGATTGTGGCGGACGGCGGCCTCCCGGGAAAGCCGGAACGGCCGCCGCGCATCTCTTCCGACCCGGCGCGGGAAGCCGCCGGGGCCGTCGGCAAAACAGGCGAACCCTATTCGCCCAGGCTCTCGTACACCTTGCCCACCAGGGCCTCGGACGGGGTCAGAGTCTTTTTCCCGGGTTCCCACCTGGCCGGGCAGGCCTCGGCGGGATGCTCGCGCAGATAGACGTTGGCCTTGAGCTTGCGTAAAAGCTCGTCGGCATTGCGGCCCACGTTGTAATAATTGATCTCCGAGGACACCAGGATGCCTTCGGGACTGATCATGAAGGTTCCGCGCAGGGCCAGGCCCGTATCCGGATCGTAGACACCGAAATAGCGCGACAGTTCGCCCGTGGTGTCCGCCCCCATCTTGAACCGCACGTTTTCCAGGAGCTTCTCGCTCCCCCGCCAGGCCAGATGGGCATATTCCGTGTCCGTGGACACGGAGATCACCTCGCAGCCGAGCTTTTCGAACTCATCCTGCTTCGCGGCCAGATCGGCCAGTTCCGTGGGGCACACGAAGGTGAAGTCCGCCGGATAGAAAAAAAGGACCGTCCATTTTTCGGCTTCGACCAGACTCTCCAGGGACACCTCCCCGAACGCGCCTTCCGTGGGGTCGTAGACCTTCAAAAGAAAATCCTCGACCTCGGCCCCCAAAAACGCCTGCTCCATTTCCACGCAGCACTCGTCGTCGCAGTGTTCGTGCATGTGTTCTCCTTGCCCGCAGGCATCTTTTGAGATTGATCCTCGTTATCTATTTTCCCTGGCGCAGAAAAGCAAGGCAGGCGTCGGCCGCCGCCTCGAAATCCACGCCGCCAGATATCTCCAGTACCGGGCAATCGCCCAGAAGCGCAAGGTAATCGTCGGGCGTGGCCGCGGCCCCGGCCTGGCCAGGACCGTCAGACTCGAAAAAAAGGCCCACATCCTTCATGAAGGCGGGCAACAGGTCGCGGCGCTGCCGCAGATCCACCCGGGCCGTGCGCATGGGATCGGCCGTGCGTTTCCAGGTCAGGATCACCAGACCGGCCATGGCGCTGTGCAGGCGAAACCGCCCCGGGCCGTAGCAGTCGTCGATCATGGCGTCGTACTTGTGCTCCAGATCCCACAGTTCGGCCGCAGGCAGGGCCGAAAACCGGCGACGCTCCTCCTCGGACATGACCCCCCCCAGATGGTCGTCGAAAAGGACCGTGCCCGGATTGACCCGGGGCATCTTGGGGATGCCGAACATGGTCAGGCCGCCTGCGTCCCGGCGGACCATGATCCGGTCGTTGCTCACAAAATCCGTGCCCCGGGCCATGATGCGCAGCGCCAGGGTGGATTTTCCGGCCCCGGAAAACCCGGACATGACCAGCCCCCGGCCCGCCTCGGCCACCCCGGCGGCATGAAACAGCAGGGCCCCTTGGCGGATCACCCGCTCGATGAAGCGGTTGTTGATGAAATTGACCACCTGGTTGTCGTTGTCCGCGCACGGCCCAATGGCGTAGTTGCGGCCGCCGCCGAAGCAAAAGACCAACCCCGTCAGAAGCTTGCGCACCACCCGGCCATCCGGATAGTCCACATATTCTTCCTTGATCTTGGTCTTGCCGGGTTCGCGCTCCTTGGTGGCGTAGGGCAGATCAAAAACCGGCGGCGGGCATTCGATGGCCGTGACTTCGATGTCGGGCGCCGAATCGTCGCCGGGAAAATCCGCATAGTACCGGGCCAGCTTGTCGTAAAGGGCCTGGGAGTTGGTGCGGACGAGGATGGCGGCCTGGCCGAAACGCAGGGACAGGGACAACGTGGCGGGATTGGCCGCAAGCAGGGGGGCGGCCTGATCCGTAAATGATCCGCTTATGGTCATGCGATCCTCTCCAGAACGTAATCGGCATACAGCCCGGCGGCGTCCAGGCCGCAGGCGTCAAGCAGTCCGCGAAAGCCACCAAAGGCCGACACCTCGTAAATCGCGGCCCCGTCCGGGGTCTCCACCACGTCCACACAGGTAAAGGCCATGCCCGGAAAGAGGGCCTGGGCCTTTTCGGCCAGGGCCACGATCTCCGCGCCCGGCTCGTAGGGCACGTACTTGCCGCCGGTGCGGGTGGTGGTGTCCCAGGAGTTGCCGTCGCCCTGGCGGGCGTAGGTGGCCAGATATTTCCCGCCCAGGAAGGAGACCCCCAGGTCCAGATGCCCCCCGGCGTGGGAGACCATGCGCTGGATGTACATGACCCGGTTGCCCGCCGCCTGGAAGTCCTCGATCTCCTCCCGGGCCGCGCTTCCGGTCTCGATGACCGTCATGCCCCGGGCCTTGGAGGAATACAGCGGCTTGAACACGGCCCGGCCATAGTTCTCCACGGCGGCCAGGGCCTCGTCCACGTCCTCGGTGATGGTGGTTGGGGGCATGGGGATGTCCCCCAGGCGCAGGGCCGTGGTGCAGCCCAAGCGGTCGATGAGGCGGTACATGCTGTCCGGGTCGGAAAAAACCGGCACGCCCCTGGCCGAAACAAACCGCAGGATGTCCATGCGGTCCAGGGCGTCGGGGGAATAGGTCGGGGCGATTTTTTTGACGATGACCGCATCAAGGGCCGTCATCTCCACCTCGGCATGCCAGACCGTGCGGGTCGCCAGATCCAGGCGGGCCCGGGCCATGTCGATGAGTATGGGCGTAACCCCGCGCTGCGCCAGGGCGTCCACCAGTTGCAGCGTGGACCATCCTTTGGGAATGCCCACGACCCCCACTCGTTTCATGCTGCCTCCTCAAAATACCCACGCGTCTGCGCGGATAAAACGTTGCGAACCAGTTCCAGGCTCTCCGGAATGCCGACGGCGGAGACGTACCACGAAATCGTGACGATGCGATG
Source organism: Desulfolutivibrio sulfodismutans DSM 3696 (assembly GCF_013376455.1). GTDB lineage: Bacteria > Desulfobacterota > Desulfovibrionia > Desulfovibrionales > Desulfovibrionaceae > Desulfolutivibrio > Desulfolutivibrio sulfodismutans. Next base: position 1,252,771 of record NZ_CP045504.1, read on the forward strand.
ACGCCAAACAGGATGGTTGCCTTTCCCGGCCCAGGGGTCTATGGGAGAAAAAAAACAAGCCCCGCCAAGGCACACGGGAACCACCGCATGAGCCCGAAAACGATAGTATTGACCAGCCTTCTCGTGCTCGGTCTGGTCGGATCGGTCCACACCGACGACCTCTCCGGGAATCTGCCCGGCAACGTTCCCGACAAAACAGCCATGACCGATCCCTTCGGGGACTGCTGCGTGGCCGACGTGGCCATGAAGACCTTCAACACCTGGACCGTCACCTGCGGCCCGTGCGCCAAAAATCCCGGAACCTACGTCATCAGCCAGCCCGACCCGGCCAAACCCGTCTTTCTGAGCGCCACGGGCGCACCCGCCGACAGCCGCTACGACGCGGCCGCAGCCAGTTGCCTCTGTCCCTCCCTGGACGCCAGACGGGCCTGGGAAAAATCCATGCGCACCTTCGGCGGCAAGTAACCGCCCCCCCCGCCACGCCGGAAACGTCTCCCAGGAATCCTGTCCGCCTCCGGCCCGCATCCTGTCCGCCTCCGGCCCGCATCCTGTTCGCCTCCGGCCCGCATCCTGTCCGTCTCCGGCCCGCATCCTGTCCGCCTCCGGCCCGCATCCTGTCCGCCTCCGGCCCGCATCTGGCCCGTATCGGGGCCACCTCTGGTCCGTCTCTGGGCCGTCCCCGAGGGGATGCCGCACAACCCGCCTCCCCCGTCCGCAGGCCCCCGCGACCCGCATTCTCCCGGCCCCGCACGCCCCAAGGGCCCGCCCTATCCCGGATAGCCCTCGTCCGGCACAAGACCCGGCTTTCCGGCCGCCGCCTTGGCCAACACGTCGCACCGTTCGTTCTCGGCAACGCCGGTATGGCCGCGCACCCAGTGGAACCGCACCTGGCAGGTGGCCAGAAGCGGGATCAGCCGCTCCCACAAATCCTTGTTTTTCACGGGCTTTTTGTCCGCCGTCTTCCAGCCGTTTTTGCGCCACCCCGCCAGCCAGCGCTTCTCGATGGCGTTTCGCACATACTGCGAATCGGTGAAAAGGTCCGCCCGGCAGGGCCGGGTCAGGCTGGCCAGGGCCTCAATGACCGCCAGAAGCTCCATGCGGTTGTTGGTGGTCAGGCGACGCCCCCCGGACAGCTCCTTGCGGGCCTCGCCAAAAAGCAGCACCGCGCCGTAGCCGCCAGGGCCGGGATTGCCGAAGCAGCAGCCGTCCGTATAAATGCGTACGCCGGAGTCGTCTCCAGGCGTCTCGATTTCCGTCATCATTTTTCTCCCGTCCGGGGTTCGGACAGTTGCCGTTCCAAAAAAACCACCGCCGCGCACAGGCCCTTTGGCCACTGCCCGGCGGAAAGCGCCGCCGCCAACATGTCGTTTTCCACGATTTTCACGAAATCCGGCCCCAGGGCCCGGGCCGCCAGGGGCGGCAGGATCACCCGGGCCGCCTTGTCGGCCGGGGACAGGCCGAAAAATACGGTCTTTTCATCCAGTTCCGGAACCGTGAGCTCCCCCGCCGCCACCCGCACCCGCAATTCGAGCCCGAACCGCATCCGCAGATCCTCGGCGGCCTGGCGCAGAAAGCGGCGGTCCCCATCGGAGAGGCCGCCCGTCTCGTCGGATATGGCCTGCTGCGACTCAAGGCGCTCCGCGAGATGGGAGAACCGCGCCTCAAAAGCCCACAGCACCCCGGCGATGACCGCCAAAAGGGCCATGCCGCGCAGAAATCGTTCCAGGGGGGAACCGGCCCGGGACGACATCCGGAAAAAACTCATTGCAGGACGCGCCCCGCCGGGGGTTCTGATGCGCCGTCCGGAATCAGGCGTCCGTCGCGCACATGGGCCACGCGGCCGCAGCGCGCCGCCAGGGCGGCGTCGTGGGTGATGAGCACCAGGGTCACCCCATGGTCCCGGCCCAGGGAGAAAAGCAGATCCATGACCATGGCCCCGGTCTCCTCGTCCAGGTTGCCCGTGGGCTCGTCGGCCAGGAGGATCTTGGGGCGCGGCGCAAAGGCCCGGGCCAGGGCCACCCGCTGCTGTTCGCCGCCGGAGAGCTGGGAGGGATAATGGGAGGCCCGGCCCGACAGCCCCACGGCCTCCAGGGCGGCCATGGCCCGGGGCCCGGCGTCATCCGCCCGGGCCAGCTCCAGGGGCAGGGCCACGTTTTCCAGGGCGGTCATGGTGGGCACGAGATGGAAGGCCTGGAACACGATGCCCGCGTTTTCCCGGCGAAACCGGGCCAGGGCGTCCTCGTCCATGTCCGTGAGGTCGCGCCCGGCAACAACCACCCGCCCCGAGGACGGCTTTTCCAGCCCGGCCATGAGCATCAAAAGCGTGGTCTTGCCCGCCCCGGACGGCCCCATGATGGCTACGGTCTCCCCGGCTGCGGCCGTAAAGGTGATCCCGCGCAGGATATTGACCGGCCCAGCCTGGCTCGGTAACGTGAGCCGGACATCCACGAGGGCGATCATATCCCCGATGGCCGTCCCAGTTTTTTTCCCCGTAACGCCGGAAGACGCGACATGATCCATGCCCCAGCATACCAACTCCGCCGGAAAACTCAAACACGCCCCAGGTCGCGCCGCCCAACGGCCCTTGCCGTGAAAACGGCCCTTGTCCTGTGCATGATCCTGGCCTCAGGAGCCGCCATGTCCGCCCATACCGCACCGCAGATCCGTCTGGTGGCCCTCGGCGACAGCCTGACCGCCGGATTCGGCCTGGCCGCCCACGAGGCCTTTCCCGTGGTCCTGCAAGGGCTTTTGCAGGAAAAAGGCTATCCGGTGACCATCGTCAACGCCGGAATCTCGGGCGACACCACGGCCGGAGGCGTCTCCCGGGCGGCCCCGGCCCTGTCCGACGCCCCGGACGGCATGATCCTGGAGCTTGGGGCCAACGACGGCCTGCGCGGCTTCGAGCCCGCCTTCATCAAGGCCAATCTGGAGATCATCCTGGACGCGGCCGACGCCAAAAACGTGCCGGTGCTCCTGTGCGGCATGCGCGCGCTTCTGGGCATGGGACCGGACTACAGCGCGGAATTCGCGGCGGTCTACGCCGATCTGGCCCGGGACCGCAACCTGGCGTTTTATCCCTTTTTCCTGGAGGGCGTGGCCGCCGATCCGGCCAAGAACCTACCCGACGGCCTGCATCCCACGGCCGCCGGGGTCCGGGAGATCGCCCGGCGCATGCTGCCCGTGGCCGAGGCCTTCGTGCAGGGGATCATGACCCGCAAGGGCCTGCCCCTGCCCTCGCCGAAAACCCCGTAACAAAGGTCGCAACATGCCAAACGGCCCTGTCTCCCTGCTTGTGGACGCGGGCAACACCAACCTCAAAATCGGCGTGGCCGACGCGGACGGGCTGTTTGCGTCCTATGTCCTGCCCACGGACAAGACCGCCACCCCGGACAGCCTGGGCCTGTCCCTGTCTTCATTGGCGACCCATGCCGGGATCGCGCCCACGGCCGTGGCCTCGGCGACGGTCTCAAGCGTGGTGCCGCCCGTGGACCCCATCCTGGCCCAGGCCTGCGAGCGCTATTTCAACGCCTCCCCCCGCTTCGTGCCCCGGGATGTGCCTGTGCCCCTGGAAAACCGCTACGCCCGGCCCCACGAGGTGGGCGCCGACCGGCTGGTCACGGCCTTCGCCGGGCGCATGGCCGCCGAGACCCCGGTGGTGATCGTCGTGGATTTCGGCACAGCCACCACCTTCGACTGTGTCAAGGGCAACGCCTTTCTGGGCGGGCTCATCTGCCCTGGGCTTTTTTCCAGCCTGCGGGCCCTGTCCCTGGACACGGCCAAGCTGCCGCACATCGCCCTGGACGCGGGCCATGGCGGCCTGTCCATCGGGCAAAGCACGGCGGAATGCCTAAGCCAGGGATTTTTGCACGGATTCGCAGCCATGGTCGAGGGCGTGGGGAGGCTTTTGATCAAACACCTGGGGGAACCGGCCACCATCCTGGCCACGGGGGGGTTCGCCGCCAAACTGGCCCCCCTATGCCCCTCATTCTCAAAGGTCCGCCCGGACCTGCTCCTGGAAGGCCTCTTCCTGCTCTCCCGCCACGGCAGCGTCCCGGCCGCCGACGGCTGATCGCCCCCCTTGCGCCATTTTTCGCAGCGGCATGGCGTCCTGCCCTTGACTCATTCGTTCGAATGAATAAACTTGACCTATCGAACAACAAGGACGGCATCCCCATGACCAGATCCCCCCGCTGCAACGTCGAATCCGGCGCCAGGCCAAAACTCATCGACGCCGGAGTACGGCTGTTCGGCCTGCACGGCTTCGAGGCCACCAGCACCCGGTCCCTGGCGGCGGAGGCCGGGGTGAACCTGGCGGCCATCCCCTACCACTTCGGCGGCAAGGAGGGGCTGTATCAGGCCGTGGTGCAGCATATCGTGGACGCCAAAAACGACGTGCTCGGGCCGTATTTCGAACGCATACGCGCCTTGTGCGCCGATCCCGCCGCCGACCGGGACACGCTTCTCTCCGCCCTGCGGGCCATGATCCGGGCCCTGGCCGCCGACACCCTGGGCGCCAGCGATGGCCGCGACGCCAGCCAGATCATGATCCAGGAACAAATTTCGCCCACCCCGGCCTTCGACCTTCTCTACGAGGGCTTTTTCCGCCCGGCCCTGGACGCCTGGACCGGGCTTGTGGCCCGGTTGACCAGTCGGGACGCCGCACACCCGGACACCCGCCTGCGGGCCATGGCCCTTCTGGGGCAGATGGTGATCTTTCGCGTCGGGGCCTTCACCGCCCTGCGCCATCTGGATTTTTCACAGTTCACCCGGCAGGACGTGGAACGCATCGCCGAAATCTGCATCGAACAGATCGAGGCCTGCCTTGTGCCGCCCGCCGGAATCAGCCCCGAGGCGGCGTCATGACCATCAGGCGCATCCTGGCGCTCGTCCTTATCGCGGCGGCCACGGCCGGGGCATGGTGGTACTTCGAAAACAACGCCAGTCGCCATCAGCAGGAACTGAAACTCTTCGGCAACGTGGACATCCGGGAGGCGGAGCTGTCCTTCCGGGTGCCGGGAAAAATCGCCGAGGTGCGCGTGGACGAGGGCGACGCCGTGGCCGCCGGGGACATCGCCGCCGTGCTCGACGCGAGGCCCTACCGCGACGCCCTGGCCCAGGCCCGGGCCAAGCGCGACGCGGCGGCGGCGGACATGGCCAAGTACCATGCCGGATACCGTCGGGAGGACGTGGCCAAGGCCCGGGCCCAGGTGGCCCAGCTCGAGGCCCAGGTGGAAAACGCCGTGCGCGTGGCCCGCCGCCGCCAGACGCTCCTGCAAAGCGGGGCCATCGCCGCCCAGGACAACGACGACGCGGTCGCCAGCCGCGACGCGCTCACGGCCCAGTTGCAAAGCGCCCAGAAGGAACTGGAGCTGCAGACAACGGGCTTCCGCTCCGAGGACATCCTGGCCGCCGAGGCCCAGCTTCGGGCCGCCGAGGCCGCCGTGGACGCGGCCCTGACGGATCTGGCGGACACGGAGATCGTGGTTCCTGCCGACGGCACGGTGCTTTCCCGGGTGCGTGAGCCCGGGGCCGTGGCCGGGGCCGGAGCCACGGTCTTGACCATCGCCCTGAAAAAGCCGGTGTGGGTGCGGGCCTACATTCCGGAACCGCTCCTTGGGCGGGTCCACCCGGGCATGCCCATGCGCGTTTTCACCGACAGCCGCCCCGACGCGCCGTATGCCGCCCGGGTGGGCTACGTCTCGCCCGTGGCCGAATTCACACCCAAAAATGTGGAGACCCAGACCCTGCGCACGGATCTGGTCTACCGGGTGCGCATCCTCGTGGACGCCCCCGACGAAGGCCTGCGCCAGGGCATGCCGGTCACGGCGACAGCCGCCCCCGAGTCCGCCGCCCGCGACTCGAAAACCCCGGAAACCGCGCCCAATACCGCAAACCGGCAGGTCGACCCCGATCCGGCGTCCGCGCCAGGCGCAAAGAGCGCCCCATGAAAGCCCTGGCCCTGGCCGAAAACCTGGGCATGGACTTCGGCCAGTCCGAACGTCCGGCCCTGGCGATGGTAAGCTGCGCCATCCTGCCCGGCCGGATCACCGGGATCGTGGGCCCCGACGGCGCGGGCAAGACCACCTTGTTGCGCCTTTTGGCCGGGCTTTTGGCCCCCACGGGCGGCACGGTCACGGTCTTTGGCCGCGACCCAGTTCAGGAGCCGGGCTCCGTGCATGCCCGCCTGGGCTACATGCCCCAGAAGTTCGGGCTCTACGAAGACTTAAGCGTGGCCGAGAACATGCGGCTTTTCGCCGAGGTGCGCGGGCTGCCGGACGCCGAACGGCAGGAGGCCTTTGCGCGGCTTTTGCGCTTCACGGGCCTGGCCCCGTTCACCACGCGCCTGGCCGGACGCCTGTCCGGGGGCATGAAGCAGAAGCTGGGCCTGGCCTGCGCTATGATCCGCCGTCCGGAGCTTCTGCTTTTGGACGAGCCCAGCGTGGGGGTGGACCCCATCTCCCGCCGGGAGCTGTGGCGCATGGTTCGGGAGCTGGCCGATACGGGCATCGGCGTGGTGTGGAGCACGTCGTACCTGGATGAGGCGGAGGCCTGCGACACGGTGCTGCTTTTGTCCCAGGGGCGGGAGCTTTTCTCCGGCCCCCCGGGGGAGCTGACGCGCCGGGTGGCCGACCGGGTGTTCCAACTGCGGGACATCGCAGGCAACCGCCGCTCGGTGCTGCGCCGGGCGCTTTCCTGTCCGGGGATCATGGACGGGGTGATCCAGGGGCGCTTCGTGCGGCTGCTTGCGGCCGAAAAAGCGGCCCTGCCCGACCCGGCCACGCTCAAGGCCGGTCCCCTGGCCCATTTTGCGCCCACGGCCCCGCGCTTCGAAGACGCCTTCATGGACATCTTGGGCGGCGGCCCCGGCGGCGACTCGGCCCTGTCCCGGGGCATGGCGCGCACGGCAACCAGCGCAGCAAACGCGGTGGAGGCCAAAAACCTGACCAGGATCTTCGGGGCCTTCACCGCCGCCACGAACATCACCTTCGCCATCCGGCCCGGGGAGATCTTCGGCCTTTTGGGCCCAAACGGCGCGGGCAAATCCACCACCTTCAAGATGATGTGCGGCCTTCTGGCCCCCACCTCTGGCCAGGCCCTGGTGGAGGGCCTAAGCTTCGCCCGGGCGCGCGGCCAGGCCCGGGCCCGCATCGGCTACATGGCCCAGAAGTTCTCCCTGTACGGAACCTTGAGCGTACGCCAGAACCTGGACTTTTTCTCCGGGGCCTACGGGCTGGCCGGGGAGCGCCGCAGCCGGGCCATCCAGGGCATGATCGACACCTTCGACCTGGCGCCCTACCTGGCCGCCTCGGCCGGGGATCTGCCGCTGGGGTTCAAGCAACGCCTGGCCCTGGCCTGCGCCGTGATGCACGAACCGGCCGTGCTGTTCCTGGACGAGCCCACCTCGGGAGTTGACCCGGTCACCCGGCGGGAATTCTGGACCCACATCAACGGCATGGTGGAAAAAGGCGTCACGGTCATGGTCACCACCCATTTCCTGGACGAGGCCGAATACTGCGACCGCATCGCCCTGGTCTTCCGGGGCCGGATCATCGCCATGGGCTCCCCCGACGACCTGAAAGACGGCGTGCGCAGTCCCGCCCTGCCCGATCCGGGCCTGGAGGACGCCTTCGTGACCCTGGTGGAAAACGACGAGCGGTCAAGCGCCGCCACGTCCGCCCCGGACGCCGGAGGCAAGGCGGCATGACGGCCCTGGCAGTGCGCCGGATGGCGGCGATCACCATCAAGGAGTCGCTGCAGATCCTGCGCGATCCCTCCTCCATCCTCATCGGCTTCATCCTGCCCGTCTTTTTGACCCTGCTGTCGGGCTACTCCACCAACCTGGACATCACCGACCTGTCCATCGGCCTGGTCCTGGAGGACGGCTCCCCCGAGGCCCGGTCCCTGGCCGCCGCGTTCACGGCCACGACCTCCTTTTCCGTCCATGCCGGGCGGGACCGCCGGGAATTCCTGGACGACATGGCCATGGGCCGCATCCGGGGGCTGGTGGTCATCCCCCAGACCTTCGGCCGGGATCTGTCCCGGATGGGCGCGGCGGACGCCAAAAGCGCCGACGTGCCCTTCCAGGTCATCGCCGACGGCAGCGAACCCAACACGGCCACCTTCCTGCAAAACTACGCCCAGGGCGTCTGGCTGTCCTGGATGGAGATTCGGGCACAACAAAACGGTGAGGCGTTCACCCAGTTGGTGGAGGTCGCGCCGCGTACCTGGTTCAACCAGGAGCTCTTGAGCCTAAACAGCCTGCTGCCAGGCGGCATGGCCATCAACCTGACGCTCATCGGGGCGCTTTTGACCGCCCTGGTGGTGGCCCGGGAATGGGAGCGGGGCACCATGGAGGCCCTTCTGGCCACCCCCATCGGCCCCCTGGAGCTTTTGGTCGGCAAGCTCCTCCCCTATTTCGTCCTGGGGCTTGCGGCGCTTGGCATCTGCCTGCTTCTGACCCTGGCGGTCTTTCATGTGCCCTATCGGGGATCGGCCTTGGCCCTGGTGGCCGTGTCCTCGGTGTTTCTGATCTCGGCCCTGGCCCTTGGGCTTTTCATCTCCACGGCGGCCAAAAACCAGTTCGTGGCCTCCCAGATCGCCATTTTGTCCGCGTTTCTACCCGCCTATTTCCTGTCGGGCTACGTGTTCGAACCCTCGGGCATGCCGCTTCCGGTCCGCCTCCTGACCCACGTCATCGCGGCCAAGTACTACGTCTCGTGCCTGAAGACCCTTTTTCTGGCGGGCGACGCCTGGCCGCTTCTGTGGCCCAACATCGGCGGCATGGCGGCCATCGCCGCAGTGCTTCTGGCCCTGACCCTGACCAAGACCAGACGGAGGATCGCCTGATGCTCGGCGGGGTGCGGGCCTTGGTCCGAAAAGAGCTTCTGGCCGTGCTGCGCGACAAGCAAAGCCGCATCGCGCTTTTCATGCCGCCCATCCTCATGCTGACCATCTTCGCCTTCGCGGCCACCCTTGAGGTCAAACACGTGGACCTGGCCGTGCTGAACCTGGATGGCGGCCAGGCCTCGGCCGAACTGATTCAGCGTTTTTCCGGCGCGCCGTACTTTCAAAACGTCTTTTTCCTGCACGGCGTGCCCGAGATCGCCCCGGCCCTGGAAACCGAACAGGCCATGGCCGTTCTGGTCTTCGACCAGACCTTCTCGCGCGACGTGGCGGCGGGCCGCCCGGCTACGGTCGAGCTGCTCCTGGACGGCAGGCGCAGCAACACCGCCCAGATCGTGCAGGGCTACGCCAACCGCATTGTGGAGACCTTCAATACCGAACTGGCCTACCGCCTGGGGATTCCCGGCCCCCCGGCCCGGCTCGTGGCCCGAAACTGGTACAACCCCAACCTGGAATACCTGTGGTACACGGTGCCCAACCTCATCGGGCTTTTAAGCATGGCCGTGGGACTTTTGGTCACCTCCCTGTCCGTGGCCCGGGAGCGGGAGCTGGGCACCTACGACCAGCTTCTGGTCACACCGCTCACCCCCGGCGCGATCCTGGTCGGCAAGACCATCCCGGCCATGATCCTGGGGCTTGTCGAGGGCAGCCTGATCACGGTGGTGGCCATCGTCTTTTTCCGCATCCCCTTTGCGGGCTCGGTGGCGGCCCTGGGCCTGGGGCTTTTCCTTTTCATGCTCTCCGTGGTGGGGTTCGGGCTTTTCATCTCATCTTTGTGCAACACCCAGCAGCAGGCGATACTCGGCACCTTCACCTTCATGATCCCGGCCACCCTGCTCTCGGGCTTCGCCACACCCATCGAGACCATGCCCGCCTTCCTGCAGATCGTGTCCCTGGCCAACCCCCTGCGCCATTTCCTGGTGGCCATCCGGGGCATCCTGCTCAAGGCCATGCCCTTCTCCATGGTGCTCGACACCATCTGGCCGCTTGTGCCCATCGCCGCCGTGACCCTGACCCTGGCCGGGTGGTTTTTTCGACGTGGCATCCGGTGATGCGCGGGCGCGAACAAGGGGAGGGGGAAACCCTCCGGGGGCCAAAGGGCTTCGCCCTTTGGAATCCCGTAACGGTGACGGCCCGTTCCGACCCCTGGAACTCCGCAGGAAAAAAAGGCATGGTCCCGGCCATGGAGAGATACACATGACCACGAGCATTCAGGATATTAAGCAGGTCATCGAGGAGATGATCCCCTTCGACCTGTTTTTGGGCATGAAGGTGGAGGAGGCCCGGCCGGGCTACGCCCGCATCCGCCTGCCGTATCGCCCGGAATTCATCGGCGACCCCAGGCGTCCGGCCCTGCACGGCGGCATCCTCTCCACGCTGATCGACACCTGCGGCGGCACGGCGGTCTGGGCCTCCTGCGAGGTGCAGGACCGGGTGGCCACGATCGATCTGCGGGTGGACTATCTGCGCCCGGCCCCGCCCGAGGACGTGCTGGCCGAGGCCGAGGTGAAGCTTCTGGGCAACCGGGTGGGCAACTCCTCGGTGCGCATCTTCGCCGCCTCGAAGCCGGAGCTGACCCTGGCCGAGGGGCGCGGCGTCTACAACATCCGGAAGGCGTGACGGAGGGTGTCCGCCAGTTGTATTCTTTGGGGGTCAGAAAACGGGAAGCGTCCCGGCGGGCGATCACTTCCGGGTGAGGGCGCACACCCGGACCAGGTCCGTCAGGGCCAGGATCTCCGGATCGCCGGTGACCAGTTCGGCATCGATTTCCCGGGCGAGATGAACGGCAAAGGCGTCGGCATAGGCCAGCCGACGTCCGGCCTTGATCCGCGCCGCCCCTAAAACCGCCCTGGAATCGGCCTCGTGCAGCCGAAGCGGCAGGGTCCGTATCGTCTCCAGACGCCTGGCGGCAGTGTCCTCCCCGGCCATCCGGGCGACGATGTAAAACACTTCACCCAGATTGATCCAGGACATATGCAACGACGCCCGGCCCTCGGCTGCTGCATCAAACAGCCGCACGACCTCCGATCCGGCGCCCGGCTCGTTCTTCAAAAGGGCCAGCATGGCCCAGGAATCAACGACCAGCGTCCTTTTCCCGCTCACGCTCGCGCTCCCGCGTCAATTCTTCCAGCAAAGCATAGTCTCCCAGGCTCCCCAGAAGCGCCTGTTGCGGCGAACGCCGCCTGGGCGTCAACACCAGGGTCTGGCCATCAAGCCGCACATCGAGTACGGCCCCAGGCGCGATGCCCAGGCGCTCCCGGACCCTTTTGGGGATGACCAATTGCCCCTTGGACGACAGCCGCACGGTTTCCATGGCGTTCTCCATGCGCAAAAGTAAGCCTTGATATTTGGTAAGTCAACTCACACATCTTACTTCATTCGGTCCCTCCGGCCATACATCCCGCATCAATCGAGCGTCTGCCGGTAGCGTTTGACCCCGATCCCCAGGGACACCACCAGGAAAAGGGCGATGGGCCACAGGTGGGGGGCGATGTCGGCAAGGCCATTGCCCTTGAGCACCACCCCGCGCACGATGCGCAGAAAATGCGTCAGCGGCAACACGCTGCCGATGTACCGGGCCCACTCGGGCATGCCCTGGAAGGGGAACATGAACCCCGAGAGCAAAATCGACGGCAGAAAGAAAAAAAACGACATCTGCACGGCCTGGAGCTGGTTCTGGGCCACGGTGGAGAAGGTGATGCCCACCCCCAGGTTGGCGGCGATGAAGAGAAACGACACTGCGAAAAGGAGCGGCAGGCTGCCCAGAAACGGCACCTGGAAGAGGTATTTTGCCGCCACCACGATGAGTCCCATCTGGAGATAGCCCACCAGGATGTACGGCACGAGCTTGCCCAGAAGCACCTCCAGCGGCCGCACCGGGGTGATGAGCAGGTTCTCCATGGTCCCCCGCTCCCGCTCCCGGGTGATGGCCAAGGAGGTAATGATGACCAGGGTCATGGTCAGAACCACGCCCATGAGTCCGGGCACGATGTTGAACTGGGTGATGGCCTCGGGGTTGTAGCGGGGATGGAAGCGCAGTTCCACCGGACCGTCCCTCGCCTGAAGCATGGCCAGGGGGCCGGTCAGATCCCTGTTTATGGTTCCCCGGACGATCTGTTGCATGGAGGCTGCGGCGTTGCTGGTGGCCGAGGGGTCCGTGGCGTCGGCCTCGAGCAGCAGCACGGGGCGCTTCCCGCGCACCAGGTCGCGGCCGAAGTCCGGGGGGATGGTGACCACGAACTGGACCTGCCCCAGCCGCAACAGCTCGTCGGCCCGGGCCTCGCCGTCGATCTCCTGCGTAAACTCGAAATACTGGCTGTTTTTCATGGCCGAAAGCACGGTGCGGGAAAAGATGCTGCGGTCGTTGTCCAAAACCGCCGTGGGCAGATGCTTGGGGTCGGAATTGATGGCGTATCCAAAAAGAATCAATTGCAAAAGCGGGATGCCGACCATCATGCCGAACGTCACCCGGTCGCGGCGCATCTGCACGAATTCCTTGGCCACCATGGCCGCGAAACGGCTGGCTGAAAAAAATCTCATCATCCCTGCTCCCCCTTTTCCTCCATCCTTCCCACGTCCCCTCGCCCTTCGCTTGCCCCTGCGGCGGGTCATCCCGCCGCAGGGGCAAGCGCGCCACAGTTTTTGAAGGGGGGCGCGGGGAAACTTTGTTCACAAAGTTTCCCCCCGTTCTCCGCTTACGACTTCGAGCCGCGCATGAGGCTGATGAACACCTCTTCCAGGCTCGACGCGATGCGCACGGCCGTGGCCCTGCCCGCCAAAAAGGGCGGCAAGTGCGCTTCCATGGCCGCCGCGTCCTTGCCGCTGACGTGCAGGGTGACGCCGAAGGCCACCACCTGCTCCACCCCGGGCAGGGCGCGCAGGCCGTCGATGAGGGCATACAGGTCGTGTCCGGAGATCTCCCAGGTGGTCAGGTTCTCCCTGGCCACGATCTCGGCGGCGGTCCCGGTGGTCAGGAGTTTTCCGTAGGCGATGTAGGCCAGGCGGTGGCAGCGTTCGGCCTCGTCCATGTAGTGGGTGGAAATAAGCGCGGTGATGCCCTGCCCGGCCAGCTTGTGGACCTCGTCCCAGAAATCTCGCCGGGCCGTGGGGTCGACCCCGGCCGTGGGCTCGTCCAGGAGCAGAAGCCTCGGGGAGTGGATCATGCAGGCGGCCAGGGCCAGACGCTGTTTCCAGCCGCCGGAGAGATTTCCGGCCAACGTGGCCGCAAAGCCAGCCAGATTCATGCGCTCCATGGTGTCGTTTACGGCCTGGCGGCGGTCGGCCACGCCATACATGCGGGCCATGAATTCCAGGTTCTCGCGAACGCTCAAGTCTCCGTACAGGCTGAAGCGCTGGGCCATGTAGCCCACATGGGGCTTGATCAGCTCGGACTCGGTGAGCACGTCGTGGCCCAGGCAGGTTCCCTGTCCGCCGTCGGGGCGCAAAAGGCCGCACAGCATGCGGATGGTGGTGGTCTTGCCCGAGCCGTTGGGGCCGAGGAAGCCGTAAATCTCGCCCTCCCGGACGGAAAGCGACACCTTGTCCACCACGGTCTTTTTGCCGAAGACCTTGGTCAGCTCATGGACATCGATGACCGGAACGGCGGAGGTCATGGCTGTGGCTTCCCCTGGGGCGCGCCAGCCAGGCGGACGTCCACGGGCTGTCCCGGGTGCATGGTCCGGGCCACCTCAGGTGCGAAACGGGCCTCCACCAGAAAGACCAGCTTTTCCCGGAATCCCTGGCTGAAAATGACGGGTGGGGCGTATTCGGCCTGGGTGGAGACGTAGTCCACCACGGCCCCGGCCGGTTCGGGGAGGCCGTCCCGGGCCACCAGGATGCGTTGGCCGGGCCGGATGGAGGCCACCTGGGCCTCGGGGACGAAAAACCGCACTTTGACGTTTTCCGGAGGCAGAAGGACCGCAACGGGGCTTGATGCCGCCACCCATTCGCCCACGTAGTGCAGGATGTCGAAGACCAGCCCCGAGACCGGCGCAGCCTGGATCTTCTGGTCCAGGCTCCACTGCGCCTGGGCCACCTCGGCCTTGGCCGCGTCAACCGCCGCCCGTGCGGCCATGACCTGGTCGATGCGCTGGGGCAGTCTTCCCGTGGCCAGCTTGGCCTCGAGTTCATTCACCCAGGCCTGGCTGGTTTCGTGCTCGGTGCGGGCCTTGTCCAGTTCCTCCTTGGAGACGGAGCCGGAGGCATAGAGGGTCTCCCGCCGGGAGTGTTCTAGCGCGGCCAGGGACAGGGCCGAGCGGGCGCGCCGCAGGGAGGCCGTGAGCTGGTCGATCTCCTCGGGCCGAAGGCCCTTTTCCTTGTCGCGCAGGGTGTTCTCGGCCTGGGCCAGATCGGCCTTGGCCATGTCCAGGGCCTTTTGCTCGTAGTCGTGCTCCAGGACGAAAAGGGGCTCATCCGCAACGATCCGGCCGCCCTTGACGGCGGGCAGGGCGTCGAGCCGTCCGGCCAGCTTGGAGGCCACGTAGACGAACTCCCCCTCCACATATCCGGGCAGGACATCCGAGGGGGCCTGGCTGCATCCGGCCAGGGCGCAAAGCGCCACGGCCAGGGCCGCAACCCCACACCGGACAACATATCCTGGTCTCATGGCCGGGCCTCCTGTTCAGCCTCACCCTGCGGAACGGCCAGTCCCCGCTGAAACAGCCCGACCAGGAACTCCGCCATCTCGCCCAGGGGCGCAGTGGGGTCGATCCCGATTTTCCTGCCCAGCCCCATGTTGGCCACCCTCGCCCGTATGGGCCCGGACAACGCGAACAGGGACAGGCTCCCCACCATGCACATATGCACGAAAAACGGATTTTCCGGCAAGCGCTGGCCGCCCTCGACGCCACGGCGAACGGCCTGGGCCGTGCAGAGGAACACCCGCTCCACCTGATGCATGACCTTCTCGGAAACGTTCAGCCCGCCCCGGGCCACCTCAATGAGCATGATCCGGGCCTGGGCCGGGCCATCCTCGAAGGCCTGGGCCAGGGCGCGCACCAGGATGTCCAGGCTCTGCGCGGGGCTCTCGGCGGCGGCCATGGCCGCCTCCAGGCGGTCGGCCATCTGGGAAAAAAGCTCCACCATCACCTCTTCAAACAGCCGAGCCTTGTTGCCCACATGGTAGTAGAGCCCGGCCTTGTTCACCCCGGCGGCCTTGGCGATGCGCTCCACTCTCGCCCCGGCGAATCCTTCCCGGGAAAAACTCTCTGCGGCGGCGTCCAGGATGCGTCGCCTGACGGCCAGTTTTTCATCCATGTCGTTTCCTCCCGATGTAACCGTTTGGTTAAACCACATGGTTCAAGCAGTCAACACCCTGTTTCACCGCAAGCGACATCCCCAAAAAGGCCCGGAAACACGGGACCGGCATGCCGCTGTCACAGAGTCGCCACGATATTCAGGCAGGAAGCGGATTGCCAACACGCATCGCCGGTTTTTTACCGCATGCAGGGAGAACGACTCATGCCCCGACGCATGACGGGAACGATCCTCGCCCACTTTGCCGCCCTGGCCGCTTTTGCCGCAGGCGCCCTGACGCTGACGGCCCTGGCCCCCGTCACCCCGGCGGCCGCCCTCGAAACAGGAAAACATGCCGCCGCCCTGGGGGCCGTCGAAGCCGCCCTGGTCGCCCTGCCCGCGCCATTTCAGGCGACGAACTGGGAATACCTGGCCGCCACCTTCGCCGCCGTCTCGGCCCTGACCCTGGCCGTCGTCCCCAAAAGCCGCCGCGGGGCCGAGGCCGACCCTGCCATCGCCATGGTTCTCCGGCCCGCCCGCCGCCTGCGCCACGAGATGCAGGCCATACTCACGGCCATGCGCAGCATGGTGGTGGAGGTGGATCTCGACGGGCGACTGTTGCGGGTTGTCCGGACGGCCTACCCTGCCGAAGGGTTCGACCCGGCCCGGCTGGCCGGGAAAAACATCGCCCGGCTGCTTGATGAAAAAGACCTGGCCGCCGTTTGGCGGGCTCTCGCCTGCGCGGGAAAGGAACGCGGGGTGCAGCATGTGGATTTCTCGACGGACTTTGGCCGGGTGCGCCGCCATTTTTCCGCCACCCTGACCCCCCTGGCGGGCCGTTCCGTCCTGGCCGTGGTGCGCGACGTGACCCCCATGAAAAACAGCGAGGAACGCTACCGGGAGATCGTGGAGCTCACCAACTGCATCATTTTGCGCCTGGACCGGTCGGGCCGCATCACCTTCGCCAACGAATTCGCCCAGCGCTTTTTCGGATTCTCCCGGGAGGAACTGGTCGGTAAAAGCGCCCTGGAGACCATCCTCCCCCCCGTGGATTCCGCAGGGCGCGACCTGGCGGGCTTTTTCCACGCCGTCTGCGCCCGACCCGAGCGCTATCCCGAAAGCGAAAACGAAAACCTGCGCAAAAACGGGGAACGGGTCTTCGTGTCCTGGGCCAACCGGCCCATCCTGGAAAACGGCGTGGTCACGGGGGTTCTGTGCGTGGGCGGCGACATCACCCGCCAGCGCCGGGCCATGGACGAACTGGTCCGCCGGGAACGCTTTCACGGCTCCATCATTGAAAAATCCACGGACATCATCACCATCGTGGACGCCCAGGGCCGCATCCTCCACGAGAGCCCCTCGGCCGCCAAGCGCCTGGGGCTGGGCATCGAGGAGACCGCCGGGACGCTTTTCGAAAAACACATGCATCCCGACGACCGCACCATGTTCGGGGGCATCCTGAGGGCCGTCGCGGCCAATCCCGGCGACAGCCCCTCCTTCGAATTCCGGCGCTTCCGGCGCGACGGCTCCCTCCTCTCCCTGGAGGCCACGGCCACCAACTGCCTCAGTGACGACGCCGTGTCCGGGATCATCCTCAACTGCCGGGACGTGACCGACCGCAAGGCCTTCGAAGAACAACTCAAACGCCACGTCTTCCTGGACGCCCTGACCGGTCTGCCCAACCGGGCGCTTTTCCTGGACCGCCTGACCCATGCCATCGAGCGCATCAAACGCAAGCAGGGCTATCAGTTCGCCGTGCTCTTCGTGGACGTGGACCGCTTCAAGGTCATAAACGATTCCCTCGGCCACTCCGTGGGCGACCGGCTCCTGACCAGGATCGGGCGCAGGATCGCGGAATGCCTGCGCCGGGTGGACACGGTGGCCCGCTTCGGCGGAGACGAATTCATCCTGTTGCTCGACGAGATCGACGACGACCGGCAGGCCATCCGGGTGGCGGAGCGCATCCGGGAATCCCTGGCCCGGCCCTTCGCCATGGATGAGGCCGAGGTGTTCGCCTCGGCCAGCATCGGCATCGTCTACAGCACCCCGGATTACACCGACCCGGACCAGATCGTGCGCGACGCGGACACGGCCATGTTCAAGGCCAAGGCCCGGGGCAAGGGCGGCTACCGGGTCTTCCATTCCCGGATGCACAAGCAGGCCGTCAGCCTCCTGGCCCTGGAGACGGATCTGCGCAAGGCCGTGGAACGTCACGAATTCGAGGTCCACTACCAACCCATCCTGTCCCTTGCCCCGTCCCTGATCGTGGGCGTCGAGGCCCTGGTCCGCTGGCGGCACCCCACCCGGGGGCTGATCGCGCCCATGGAATTCGTGCCCATGGCCGAGGAAACCGGACTCATCGTGGACATCGGCGGCTTCGTCCTGGCCGAGGCCTGCCGCCGGGTGGCCGCCTTCAACGCCCAGGCCGGGCCAAAGGAGACACTTTTCGTCTCCGTAAACCTCTCCGTGCGACAGTTCGACCACGAGGGCCTGGTGGACGACATCCGCCGGGTGCTGGCCGACACCGGCATGGCCCCGGAACTGCTCAAGCTGGAGGTCACGGAAAGCGCCATCGCCGCCAATCCCGGCCAGGCCGCCCTGCTTCTGGAGAGTCTGCGCGAACTCGGGGTGGGTCTGTCCATGGACGACTTCGGCACGGGCTATTCGTCCTTAAGCCATCTGCACGCCTTCCCCTTCGATACGCTCAAGATCGACCGGTCTTTCATCAGCGGGCTGGGGCAAATCGGGGACAAAAACGGCAAGATCGTCCATTCCATTCTGGCCCTGGCCAAAAACCTGGACATGTCGGTCATTGCCGAAGGCATCGAAACGGATGTCCAATGGGAACGGCTGGTGGACATGGACTGCCGCCTGGGCCAGGGCTACCGCTTCGCCCGGCCCGGGCCCTTCGAGTCCGTGGTGGATGGCGCCGCGGCCCGTTCGTCCTCGCCCGACACCCCTGACCCGGACACGCATTCAAGGACGCTTCCTTAAGGAGGTGACGCCATGAATCATCCTGAAATCGCCTCGTCGCTCATGTTCAAAGGAATGCTCGAAAAAAACAGAACCCTGGAGAAAAACGCCCTGGTCGGCAAGGTCCGGCGGTTTCTTCCGGACGAGGTGTGGGGCGTGATCCGCGAGGAGGCCGAAAGCGAAGGCCTCGGCATCCTGACCCTGGGCATGCCTGAAGCGGCCTTCCTGCAGGGGGCCAGCGGCCCCAGCCAGGGCCTTTTCGTCATGGAATGCCTGGTGGAGGCCGCCAGAAACGCCCTGCGGCACGAAGTTCCGGATTGCCGTCCCGTGGCGCTTTTCACCGCCGGGCCAGCCGAGGCGGTCATGATCCTGGCCCATCCGCCGGGCCGCGAGGCCACCCTGGCCAAGGCCTATCCGGACATCCGGCGTGAGACCCTGTCCGCCGCCGCACGGCACGCCTTCGGCCCCGACGAGCCTTCCCTGCCCCTGGCCGTGGGGTACAGCGCCATCGACATCGCCCACCCGGACGACCGGGAGCGCATGGACCGGGCCTCCCTGGGGGCCTATCTGCGGGCCGTGCGCCTGGGGCGGGAAAACACGGCGGAGATGCTCGACACCCGGGCCAGACTGCACGAACTCTTTCTGACCATCATGCGCGACAAGTTGCTGCAGCCGGCCTATCAGCCCGTCGTGGACTTCGCCCCGGGCACGGTCCTGGGCTATGAGGCCTTTTTGCGCGGCCCGAAGGACACGCCGTTTCACGATCCCCTGGCCCTTTTGTCCTTTGCCGAGAGCATCGGCCAGGTCTTCGCCCTGGAACAGCTCTTTTTCCAGACGGCCGTGGCCGGGCTTGGCCCCATGGAGCCCGGGCAACTGCTTTTCATCAACATCCATCCGGCCTCCTTCACCGATCCCCAGTTCACCCCGGCGGGCATCCCGGGCTACCTGGGCGACCACGGCCTAACCCCCGGCAACCTGGTATTCGAATTCACCGAGCGCCAGACCGCAGGCGATCTGGACATCCTCCAGCAAAAACTCGAACTGTACCGAGACTCGGGCATCCGGGTGGCCATGGACGACATCGGGGCGGGCAACATGACCCTGCGGGCCCTGTGCCGCATCCGCCCGGACTTCATCAAGGCCGACGTGTCGGTCATCGGCGGCATCCAGTCCAACCCCTTCAACCGGGTCATGATGGAGACCCTGGTGTGCCTTGGGGAAAAGATCAAAGGCCGGGTGATCGCCGTAGGCATCGAGTCCGAAACAGAACTGACCTCCCTGGCCTCCATGGGGGTCCAGGCCGGGCAGGGCTACTACTTCTCCCGGCCCGAATTCCCCAAACCCCTGGTGACCCCGCGCATCCCCGCCCTGGCCTCCTTTTCCGATGTGGGCCGGGGCGAGCTCAAGTGCTCGACCCCGGTGAAAAACCTCATCCAGGAGACCCTGGTGGTGGGCCCGGCGACCACCATCCGGGAGGTGAAAAAGCTCCTGGAGGATCGCCCGCCCATGGCCAACGTGGTCATTGTGGACGGCAAAAGGCCGCTGGGAATCCTCATGAACTACAACCTGGACCGGCATCTGAGCACCCAGTTCGGGCTGTCGCTGTATTCGGATCGCAAGGTGGTCAAGCTCATGGACCGCGACCCCCTGGTGGTCGAGGGCGACCGGCCCCTGGAAGAGGTGGCCAGCCTGGCCATGCGCCGGGAAAACCGCAAGATCTATGACGATATCCTGGTCACGGAGGGCGGGGCCTTCTTTGGTACGGTCTCGGTGCAGACCATGCTGGACAGCATGGCCCGGGTGCAGGTGGAACTGGCCAAAGGCTCCAATCCGCTCACGGGTCTGGCCGGAAACGTGGCCATCGAGGCCGAGATCAACCGCCGGTCCCGGGAGGGGATTCCGTCGAGCCTCATCTACGTGGATCTGGACAATTTCAAGGTCTACAACGACGTCTACGGCTTCAAAAGCGGCGACAAGGCCATCCTGCTGGCGGCCGAGGTGCTGCGCGAGTCCGTCAGCCACCATGGGGAGCCCGACGACTTCATCGGGCATGTGGGCGGCGACGATTTCATCATCATGTGCGGCCAGAAACAGGCCGAGGACATCTGCCACCTCATTTGCCAGCATTTCGCCGCCTCCGCCCCGGAGCTGTACACCGCCGAGGACCGGGCCAGGGGATTCATCGTGGGCCGGGGCCGCGACGGCCGGGAGGGGGAGTTTCCCCTCATGTCCCTGTCCCTGGGCTATCTGGACTGCGCCTTCGCCCACCCCTTCACCATGGAGGAGCTCAGCGGGCGGGTGGCCGAGGTGAAAAAATACGCCAAATCCCGGCCCGGGAACTCCTACGTCAAAGACCGCCGCGCGCCGCTGGGGTCCGTGCCATCGCGCTGACGCCGCCGGGAGTACGACCCGGAAAGGTGATTTTTTTCACGATCCCTGCTTGATCCACCTCGCCATGCGGTGTAACAACCCGCAAAAAGGGTGTTTTCATCGGCCTTGGCCCGAGGTCTCACGCTTACGGAGGAGGGATTCATGAAACGCATGGCGGTGGCGATTTTCGCCCTCGGGGCGATCTTCTGTTCCAGTTCGGCCCTGGCGGCGGGCCACGATGTGGATTGCAAGGACTGTCACAGCGTGCATGCGTCCAAGGGCGCCTTCATCTTCAGCGTGGCCCCCCTGGCCGAACAGTCCACGGCGTTTGGCGGCAAGCTCGATCCGGCCCAGGTGGACGCCCTGTGTCTGGGGTGCCACAACGACAAAAGCGGCATCACGCCCATCATGCTCAAAAACTCCCACCCCACGGGCGTAACCCCCAAAAAGCTCAAGGTGCCCGAGGCCATGCTGCGCAAGGGGCTTCTGACCTGTGTGGGCTGCCACGATCCCCATCCGTCAAACCAGAACTACAAGTACCTCACCATAAACACCAATAACGGCAAGGACATGGGCGTTTTTTGCGCCTCCTGCCATCCGGGCCAGTCCGATCCGGCCACCCTGGGCAAGGCGGCCAAGGCCCCGGCCAAGGCCGAAGCTGGCGCCGCCACGACGCCGACGACCCCGCCCGCCCCGGCAAGCACCACCCCGGGCAAGCCCGGCGCTCCCATCAAGGCCAACTAAGGTCCGTCTCGGCGACGCCCCCCCCCAGAGGCACGTCCAGGCTGTCGGCAAAGCCCCGGTTTCGACAAACCGGGGCTTTGCGGCGTCGACAACGGCCAAGCCGCCGGGCGGAGAGACGCCAGACTCCTCGCCTCGGACGCAGGGGATCGCCTATTCCCCGATCTGGCGTTTGGTGATAGAGGCCCTCCTCGCCTCGGGCGCGGGGGGTCGCCGCAACCCATGTCTTCTTTTCGAGCCTCCCGTCCAGGGCGACAGCCCAACGCCCACCCCGTGGGCCGTTTCTTTTCGGCATCCGGCTTGCATATTTCCGGACACGAACGTAGCGGCGATGCCGGGAAAGGCCCACCTTTTCCGGATATCCCCCCCAGACATGCTTTGCCTGGACGCAAAACAATGCTAGTCAGGGACGGCCTTTCACAACAACCGTATGAAAGTCTAAGAAAGTCGCCCGGGATCGACACCGTACCATGACGCAACCCTCCGCCGTCGGCGTCCTCGCCCCTAAAAACCCCCTGGCCCGCCTCGGCGCCGCCACCATTCGCGGCATTTCCGAGCTCGGGGGCCTAGCCCTCTTCACCGTTTTCGGGTTGCGCCACATTTTCTCCCTGCCCCTGCAAATCAAAAAAATTGTTCAGCAGGTCTATTTCATCGGCGTCAAATCCATTTTCGTCATCGCGCTCATCGGGCTGTTCACGGGCATGGTCCTAGGCCTGCAGGGTTATTACACCCTGGTCAAGTTCGGCTCCGAGGGTCTTTTGGGGGCCGCCGTGGCCCTGTCCATCATCCGCGAACTCGGGCCGGTTCTGACGGCCATCATGATCACCGGCCGGGCCGGATCGTCCATGGCCGCCGAAATCGGCATCATGCGCATCTCCGAGCAGATCGACGCCTTAACGACCATGGATATCGATCCCATGCGCTATCTCATCGCCCCGCGTCTGGCTGCGGCGATCATCTCCTTTCCCCTGCTCACGGCCATTTTCGACGTCATCGGCATCCTGGGCGGCTACCTGACCGGCGTGATCATGCTGGGCATCAACCCCGGGGTCTATTTCCAGCGCATCGACGCCTCGGTGGTTCTGGCCGACGTCAGCGGCGGGTTCGTCAAATCCCTGGTTTTTGCGCTCCTGGTGGCTGCCGTATGCTGCTACCAGGGCTATTTCGCCCATATGCGGCCTGGCGGCTTCGGCGCCAAGGGCGTCAGCCTGGCCACCACCTCGGCGGTCGTCGTGTCCTGCGTCTCCATCCTGGCGGCGGACTACGCCCTGACCACATTTTTGCTCTAAACCCCGGGACCGCCGACGCGGTCCTTGCAAGCCGGGCGGGATGACCGTACAATCCGTGCGACATGAAAAAATACACCATTGAGACGGCCGTCGGCATCTTCGTCCTGGCGGGTCTTTTGTGCGTCACCTATCTGACCGTCAAACTGGGGAAAATGGAAATTTTCGGTGGTGACGACTACCATGTGTACGCCCGCTTCAACGACGTAACGGGGTTGGGAACCGGGGCCTTCGTAGAAATGGCCGGGGTTCGCGTGGGGAAGGTGGCCTCCATCGGCCTCGCCCCTGACGACAATATCGCCGTGGTGGAGCTTCGCATCCAAAAAGACGTTCGTCTGACGGACGACGCCATTGTGTCCATCAAGACCAGCGGGCTCATCGGCGACAAATACGTCAAAATTTCTCCAGGCGGTTCTGGTGTGTTCGTCCAACCCGGAGGCATGCTGGTGGAAACGGAGTCGTCCGTGGATCTCACGGACCTGATTGGCAAATACGTCTTTGGAGGCGTCAAATAACACGCGGCGACGGCAAAAGCCTCCCCGTGAAACCATTCCGAGGTCGACCTGCATGATGTGTGATTTCAAACGGCTCTCCTTTCTCTTCGCGATCCTGGTCCTGCTCCCGGCCACGGCCTGGGCCGAGACCCCCAAGGAGACCTTGCAACGCTCCGTGGACCAAGTCATCCTGCTTTTGCAGGATCCCGCCTACAAGGACACGGCCACCAAACCCGTGATGCGCGAAAAGCTCATCAAGACGGTCCAGGGCATTTTCGACGCCAAGGAGCTTTCCCGCCGGGCCCTGGCCACCAATTGGGATAAATTTTCAGCGAACCAGCAGGAGCGTTTTTCCGAGGCGTTTTTGACCCTTTTACAAAACACCTACCTTGACCGCATCGAGAGCTACACCGATGAGAAGGTCAACTATCTCGGGGAAAAAATGCTCGCAGCCGACCGCGCGGAGATCCCCACCATCGTCAACAGCAAGGGGCGCGACATTCCCATCACCTACCGCATGCTCAACGCCAACGGGTGGCGGGTCTATGACGTGGTGATCGAAGGGGTGAGTCTGGTGCAGAACTACCGAAACCAGTTTTCCCAGATCCTGATGAAAGAGTCGCCTGACAAACTCATAGATATGCTTGGAAAAAAATCATAAATCTTAAACGTCTTGGATGCGGCCCAGCACCGTACGCCAGACACACACGCCACAGGAATACCATGAACCGCTCCCCCTTCCTCCGGATATTGCTTGTGTGCGCACTGTTCTCCGCCCTTGCCCTGGCGACGGGATGCAACGGAAAAAAGAGCCAGGCGGCCAGAGACTTCGCCCCTCCGGCGGAATCAAGCGCCCAGGCCGAACAGGCCGCCGCTCCCGCGACGGACGCTCCGGATGAAGATGCGGAGGATCTGGCCTCCACACCCGTCAACGACCCCTTGTTGGGCTGGAACCGCTTCTGGTTCACCTTCAACGACTATTTCTATACCGGCATCCGTCCCGTGGTGCAGGGATACCGGTATGTGGTGCCTGAGTTCGCCCGTACGGGAATGAAAAACGTCTACGACAACTTCACCTTTCCCATACGCTTCCTCAATGCCCTGCTCCAGCTCAACATGACCAAGGCCGCCCGCGAGTTCGGACGGTTCATGATCAACTCCACCTTCGGCGTGGGCGGCTTCTTCGACCTAGCCAAGTCCGACCCCAACCTCCAGCCCGGCGACGAGGATTTCGGACAGACCCTGGGCTACTACGGCATGGGCGAAGGCTTCTACATCGTGTGGCCCTTCCTGGGGCCCTCCAGCGCCCGGGACTCCGTGGGACTGGTGGGCGACGTCGCGGCCAACCCCCTGACCTGGATCTTCGGCCTTTGGGATTACAAGGGACAGGATCAGACCTGGTATCTGAGCTATGTCATAAGCGCCGGCAACCGTTTCAACCGTCTGCCGGAGTATCTCGACGACTACGATTCCATGAAGAAGTCCGCTCTGGAGCCCTACGTCTCCATGCGTGATTTCTACATCCAGTACCGTCGAGGACGCATCGCCCAGTAATCTCGGCGGGGCTCTCACCCCGTTCGCGGTCACCGTACATGCCCAACACGTCCACCGGCCCTTTCACGCCGCCTCCCGGCTGCGTACCGGGGCGTCCACCCAGCCGGGTGGACGCCCCGGCCGTTTCCCGCCTGACCACCGATGCCCTGAAGGGCGTTGCCATACTGGGCGTGCTCCTGTCCCACTACGTCTATCACGAGATAGGCAACCAGCCCATGCTGGTGTCCGCCCTCAACGGTTACCTGGGGCTGTTTTTCGTCATCAGCGGCCTGGGCATCGAGGCCAGCCTTGAGCGGCGTCTGGCCCAGGGCGTGACGTTCCCGGCCGTAGGCCGCTTCTACCTTGAACGGGCCCTGCGCATTTATCCCGCCTATTATCTGGGTCTGTGGACCATGGTGGCCATCTCCGGCAAACCTTACGGTCTGGCCGCCTATACGGGGTACATTTCCCCCTACTGGTTCATTACCAGCATCCTGCACTGCTACGCGGCCGCCCCGCTCTTCCACTCCATGCTCGGCCGCCTCGGGCCAGGGCGTTTCACCGCCCTGGTCACCCTGGCCGCCCTCGGCCTCAATCTGGTCTATCAGGTGTGGCTGCCGCCCTTAGACGAACCCTGGCTGTCGCTTGTCGTCTACAAGAACATTCTCCTGGGCCATCTGCTCTTTTTCGCCTGGGGCATGGCCATGTACCGGACCAGAAAAACGGCTGTCGACGCTCCCCAAAACACCCTCTCCAGTGCTTCCGGACTGAGGGGCTGGGTTGCGTTCGTCCTGTGCCTGCCCTTTGCCGGGTTGCTCGCCTCAACGACGCTGTCCCCGCTTGTCAAGGCGGTCAGCGCCGTACTCTATTATCTCATGCTGCTGGCCACGGCCCGGGCGGCCTTCGAAGGCCGCCTGCCCCTGCCGACAAAACGTCTTCTGTGCGCCATCGGCCGGGCCACGCTGCTCATCTATCTCTTCGAACCCTATTACTATTTTTTCGTCGGGGCCCGCATCCTGACCCCCGGAGCCCTGTCCACCCCCTTCCTCTATGCCCTGACCCTGAGCGTCTTCATCCTGCTGTGCATCGTGGCGCAGCCCGCCTTCGATCTCCTGGCCCGGCTGCCCTTCCGTCTGCGGCCCCGGTCCTGAACGCCGCCAGCCCCCTGCCTCCCTGAAGGCAAGCCCACCCGGCGTCTTGGCGGTCGGCCACACCTTGCCTCGGATTCACCCGGCAAGGGCGGAAGGGCGAGTCCGGAACCTGGCACGGCGAAGGGCCGGGCGCAAAAAAGCCCCCCATCCGCATGACGGACGGGGGGCTTCGGATTCAGTCCAGGCTGTGGGCCTCGGGAGACTACTTGTTCAGGCGCACTTCCTGGGGAAACAGGGGCAGGTAGCGGTAGGCCAGGCTCATGATGATGCCGCCGTAGGCCAGGATCATGCATGTGGTGGCCCACTCCGCCCAATTGGGGGCGTAGGTCATCCAGGAATCAAAGGGCATGACCGGGAAGGCGATGGTCTGCACCGTGAACACGTAGCGGTTGATGATAATGCCCAGGCAGTTGAGGATGCAGGCCCAGTACATGAACGCCGGGCGACGGCGCAGGGCGGGCACCAGCAAAAAGATCACCGGGACCAGGATGCACACCACCAGTTCCAGGAACATGAGCCACTTGCCGTAGATCATGCCATAGAACATCTGGTCGAAGGTCAGCCCGGCCTTGGGCAGAAGGTTGGTGATCCAGGCCCAGGTGTCCAGATACTTCATGACCATGTAGATCAGGAGCATGGTGCCGCCGATCTTGGCCATGAGCGATTTGACACGGTAGGTGGTCAACTGGCGTCCGGTCATCTTCTCCATGAGGGCGCACACCAAAACCGTCATGCACGGTCCCGAGGCGATGGCCGAGAGCACGAAGAGGAAGAACGTCCAGGGCCAGATGAAAAAGCCCTCGCGGAAGGCATAGGGGCGGGCGAAGAGCACGCCGTACATGCCGCCCAGCGATCCCTGGTGGAAGGTGGACAGGAAGGCGCCCAGGCCCGCGAAAAGGGGCATGACCACATGGAAGTTGTGGGCGATGTGGTGCAGAAGCGGGATCTTGTTGAGCTGCTTCTGCTCAAATATCAGCGGCACCACCTCGATGATGAGCACGGTCAGGTAGCAGGTGATGCAGAAGATCACTTCGGTGAGCATGGAATGGACATTGGGATGCCAGTAGCCGAACCATGCCCGCACCGGCTGGCCGATGTCCATGGTCAGGATGAGCATGGCCCCGGAATAACAGATAAACCCGATAATGACGGCCAGATTGATGATGTCTTTGAGCTCGTCGATCCGGATGATGTAGCGCAAAAGGCCGGTGAAAAAGGCCCCGGCGCCCAGGGCGATCACCGCCAGGTCAAAGGTGATCCACAGCCCGAACCCGAAATAGTTGTCCATTCCGGTGACGCCGATGCCGAAGATGAAGATGAACAGGGCGGCCACGACGCCGAAGGCCAGAACAGCCGCCAGGATCGTAAGCCAGCCCAGGAATTTCCCCAAGCCGCACCGGCTGACCCCTTCGGGATACCAGTTTTTTTCCGCTTCAATGAAGGACATCGTATCCCCCTCCTACGCCTTTTCGTTTGGGAGGTAATTATCGCCTTGACGCCGCACCCAGTCGCGCTTGGTCATGTAGTAGACCTGCGGATCGGTGCCAAGCCGCTCGAGAAGCCGAAAGGCATACTTGCTTCTGGAGAGTTCGTACACCTTGTGCTTGGGATTTTTCAGGTCGCCAAACGCCATGGCGCCGGTGGGGCACACCTCGACGCAGGCAGGCTTGTATGCGCCGTCCGGAAGGTTGTTCGGATCCTTTCCGGCGATACGGGCGGCATCCTTGGCCTGATTCCAGCGGTGGTGACAGAAGTGGCACTTCTCCACCACGCCGCGCGGCCGGGTCGAGGTGAACGGGGTGATGGTTTTCTCCATGCCCTCGGGCCAAACCGGATCAAACCACCCAAAGTAACGGGAGTGGTAGGGGCAGGCGGCCATGCAGTACCGGCAGCCGATACACCTGGGGTAGATCTGGCTGACGATGCCGCCGTCTTCGTTTTTGTCCGTGGCCACAACGGGGCACACGGGCACGCACGAGGGGTTTCCGCACTGCATGCAGGGCCGGGGCAGAAACGCCACCTCGGCCTGGGGAAACTCCTTGCCGTTTTTGAGTTCGTAGACATTCATCCAGGTCAGCGTCCGAAGCTTGTTGGACGCGTCCTGCTCGGGGGCGATATTGTTCTCGGTCTGGCATGCGACCATGCACGCGCCACAGCCCGTGCATTTGTCGATGTCGATGACCAGACCCCACTTGGTCGCGAATTCCTGATGCGCTGCGCTCATGTCGGCTTCCCTTTGGCTTGGTTTTAGGCGATTTTCACTTCGGAGCCAGCCCAAACGGTCATGCCCGTGCCATCTTCGGCGGAGGCGGCCATGATCTTCAGGAAGTTATCGCCCTTGCCCTTGGAGAACGCGTCGAAGGCGGTATGTCCGAAGCCCATGGGCACGGCCACAACGCCAGTCATGACGTTTTCGGAGATATGCGCCTTGGCCGGGCAGGAGGCTCCCGCGCCGGAGAGGGTCACGCTCGATCCCTGGGACAGGCCGTACTTTTTGGCTGTGGCGGCGTTGAGCCGCACAATCGAGGCCCCATCCTTCAAATCCGTGTCGGGAATGGCGGTCAGGCATTGGGCCGGGAGTCCGGTGGCCGCCGTCCCGGTGCGTTGCTGGGCCATGCCGGCCAGGGACAACTCCGCCTGGGTCGGCTTCAGGGCCGCCAGCACCTTGGAGGCAAACGAAAGGCCCGTCTGGGCCACCTGGCCGACCTTGACCCAGGCCAGTCCGGCTTCGAGGCTTTTCCACAACCCGGCAGGGTCGAAAGCCGGTTTGTCTTTTCCCGCCAGAACCTCCCAGGGCATGGTCTCTTTGGCCACAAAGCCGTCGGATTTGGCCAGAACCGCAGCCTTTTCCTTGAGGGCCTTCTCCAGGGAGTCGTGCCCCAGGGCCAGGTTCATCTTCTTGGCCGTATCCAGGATGAAATCGGCCGTGGTCTTGGTGTCGAAGATGGGAGCCACCAGGGGCTTGACCAGGGTCATGCTGCAAAACGCCGACCCGTAGGGGGTGGCCACATCGTCGAAGCGCTCCAGGGTGAGGGAATTGGGCAGAATCAGATCGCACATGGCCGCTGTTTCGTCCATGAACGAGGCGAAGCTCACCTTGAAGGGGATTTTTTCCAGGGCAGCGGCCATGGCCCCGGACTGCGGGAGGCCGTAGGCCGGGTTGGCGGCATAGACGAAAAGCACCTCGGGAGCGGCCGCCTTGCCCTCGCCGACGCCTTTCAGGTAGCCGGGAAGATCGCGGGCCAAAATCTCCGAAGGCGTTTCCGCGCCGGGGAACACCGCAGGAAGTTCGGGCAGGGCCATGACCCCGCCGGGCTTGTTCATACGGCCAAGCAGCATGTTCAGGCTCATGCCCGCGATGAAGGCCCCAGGCCCCATGCCCTGTCCCATTTCGGAACCGGGGATGACCAGGGGGGCCTTGGCGGCGGCCAGGTTCTTGGCGATACCGGCCAACACCTCGGGCCCGACGCCGATCAGTTTGGAAACCTTGTCCGGGGAATAGTTGGCCTCGACAAGTTTCTTGAAGTCGGCCATGTCGGCCGCATCGGTGGTCGCTCCCGCCTTGAGCAGATGCCAGGCGATGCCCAGGGCCAGCGTGCCCAGATGGGCGGAGGCCACGGGAATCCAGGCATCGCTGACCGACCCGGTGTGGTTGCGCACCGGCCCGGCGTAGGCGTACTTGGCGGTCTGGTCCTTGCCCAGCGGATGCGAGGCGCAAAAGGCCTTGCGGTTGCGCACCGAAACGCCCGAGCCCTCGAAGATGTCCGAGCCCAGGATCAGAACGCAGTCGGCGTTGTCGATGTCAAAGCCCACCCGGCCCTGGCCGCCCATGAGTTTGAATCCGGCGGCGGCGGGCCCGGCCTCGCCGGGCATGGCGTACATGGCGGCGGAACCGACCTTGGCCAGGAAGGCGGAAAGCGCCTCGCCGACCGTGCCGCCCACGTCGCCGCTGATGCAGGCCACCTTGTTTCCGGCGGCCTTGCACTTGGCCATAAGCTCCGTCTGGGCCTGCTCCCAGGTGATGGGCTCGAATTTCCCGCCGGATTTGCGCATGGGTGTGCGCACCCGGGCGGGGCTGTAGAGCATGTACACCTCGGAGGCCCCGATGGGCGACACGCTGCCCTGGCTGAGCGGATGCTCGGGATTGCCGGAAGCCGTGATGGGTTTGCCCCCGGCCAGGGTCACCTTGAGGCCGGTCCCCGAGGGACACAGCTTGCTGGCGGTCGTGGCGAAGGTTACCTCGCCCCGCGGCACCCGGGGAATCCAGGGCCAGTTCTGGGTCCAAATGGCGGCGTCATCCGCCAGTTTCCAGGGAATGGGGGTGAACAGCGTACCGACGGCGCCACCCGCCACGAGTCCGATGAAAGCTCTGCGATCAAGTCCCACTTTTCTCCCCCCTTATTTGTGGCAGACGTAGCAGGCGTTGCTGGTGCCCATTGAGGCATGGCACCGTTCGCACTCCCACATCTTCATGGTCTGCTTGCTGTAGCCGCTAAGCCTGTTTTCATGATACGGCGGAGGGGAATCCATGTTGGCCACGTCAGGATGGCACGTGGTGCATTCGAACCCCCTGTGAGCGGCATGGGAGAAGAAGACGTTGTCCGGCTGGTACTGGTAGACGAGCCAAGGAACCTCGATGCCGGGCTTGGCGTACTGCGTGACGAACTTGTCGATTTCTTTTTCGGCATCCGTCGCGCCGCCGGTTTCATCGGGATGACACTCGGCACAGGAGGCCGTGCTCGGCAGCCCGATGAACTGACCCGTCTTGGAGAACGTGTGACAGCTTTCACAGTCCAGCCCCTGTTCGGCGTGCACCTTGTGGCTGAACCCGATGGGCTGGGTTTTCTGGCTGAAAAGAAGCTGTGGGAAAACCCACCAGCCGACGACGAGCGCCCCCACGAAACCGACCAGAAAGAGCAACACGACGCCGCCGACGCCGCCCGCCTTGTTCGATTGTCTTTCCTCCATAATCCCCTGCCCCGTTCGTTGTGGTTCACATAGCATTTCGATAGTACCTACGGCACCGCGCTTTTTAAGCAAGAGCCACGCGCCGTGTCAAGGACAAATGAAAAAATTCACGAATACTTAGGCAGGAAATCGGCCGGTGGCGCATCCCTAGCCCGGCGTCCGGCGGCCAAAAGCCCCGTCCGGCCTCACTCCCCTTCCGGCCGCTTTTGCGCCCTATCGATTTCCGGGCTGTCCGCCCCGCCCACCCGGCGGCCATACACATCGTCGTAGCGCACGATGTCGTCCTCTTCCAGATACGGCCCGCTTTGGATCTCGATGATCTCCACGAGCACCTTGCCGGGGTTGGACAAGCGGTGCTCCGTGGTCTTGGGAATGTCCACGGACTGGTTCTCGGCGAGCAAAAAAATCCGCTCCCCGAGCTGTACCTCGGCCGTTCCGGCGATGACCACCCAGTGCTCGCTGCGGTGGTGGTGCATCTGCAGGCTCAGCCGCGCCCCGGGCAACACCTCAATGCGCTTGATCTTGTATCCCGGCCCTTCCTCCAAAACCGTGTAGCTGCCCCAGGGACGCCGCACGGTGACATGGGCCTCGACCAATGGACTTCCTTCGGCCGCCAGCGCCGCCACCACGTCCTTGACGCCCTGCTGCCGCGACATGGGACAGGCCAGGGTGGCGTCCCGGGTCTGAACCACGATCATGTCGCTGATGCCGGTCACGGCCAGCTTGCCGCCCCGGGAAACCAGCAGGCTGTCATGGCAGTCCAGGGCCAGGACGTCCCCCTGGACCACGCAGCCGTTTTGATCCTTGGCCCCCAGGCGGTACACGGCCGCCCAGTTGCCCAGGTCGTCCCAGTCGAAACCGGCCTCGATCACGGCCAGGCGTTTCATCCGCTCAAGCAGTCCATAGTCCACGGACAGTTCGGGAATGCCGCCATAGCCCAGGATCAAGGGCTTTTCACGGCGCGCCCGCCACCAGGCGAAATGCATCGGGGCATGCTTTTCCACGGCCGCAAGAAAAACGTCCGCCCGAAAAAGGAACATGCCCGTATTCCACAGATGCGCGCCGTCCGCGACCATGGACCGGGCCATCTCCAGGTCGGGCTTTTCCGTAAAGCCGTCCACGACATAGGCCCCGTCGCCCAGGGCGGCCCCCCGGCGGATGTAGCCGTAGCCGGTCTCGGGCGTGTCGGCCCGGGCTCCGAAGGTGACCAGATAGCCGTCCCGGGCCAGGGACTCGCCACGCTCGACGCAGCTCTTCCAGGCGGCCACGTCGCCCACCATGTGATCGGACGGGAACACGCCCACCACGACGCCGCTTTGGGCCTCGGGGGAATTCTCGCCAAGGATGCGGTCAAGGGCGAGAAGGACGGCCGGGAGGGTGTTTTTGCCCATGGGTTCGGCCAGGATGTTGGCTTCGAGTCCCGGGTCCACGCGGCGCAACTGGCCGCGCACCTCGAAAACATGCTCCTCGTTGGTCACCACCCAGGTGCCCCGGGCCGGGAAGACGCTCAGGGTCCGGGCCAGGGTGTTCTGGAGCAGGGTTTTCTCGCCGTTTATGGCCAAAAGCTGCTTGGGCAGAAGGGTCCGCGACAGGGGCCACAGCCGCGTTCCCGACCCCCCGGCCAGGATGATGGCCTGAACGCCTGGCGCGGGCGACGCGCCCGCCGTTTGTGCGATGTCCCCGGTCTGGCCCATGGCAGGCTCCTTCACTGTTGTGGGTTGGCCACGGCTTGCGCCGCAGCCCGCGCCGACCGCACGCCGCTCTCGGTGGTCGGCCCGCCCAAGCCCCAACGTCCCGGCGACAGACCGAAGGGGCCTATCCGGCAAAAACGAACGGCGACTCGATGTCGCACAGCCTGGGCAGGGCCGCATCCTTGTCGGACAAAACCGGCGCGGTCACCGGCCAGGGCACGCCGATGTCCGGATCGTTCCAGGCCACGCCCCCGTCATGGGCCGGGGAATAGTAGGCGTCCACCTTGTACTGGAACTCGGCCACGTCGGTTAAGGTCACATAGCCGTGGGCGAACCCGGCCGGGACCATGAGCCGCTTGAAATTGTCCTCGGACAGGGTCAGGCCGTACCATTTTCCGAAGGTGGGGGAACCCTTGCGGATGTCCACCACGGCGTCGAAGACCGCCCCCCGGGTGACCCACACCAGCTTGGCCTGGGCCGTCGGCGGCGACTGGAAGTGCAGCCCGCGCAAGACGCCCTTGGTATTGGAGCGGGCATGGTTGTCCTGGATGAAATCGTAGTTCAGGCCGAGTTCGGCGAAGAGGCGGCGATTGTATGTTTCGGTGAAAAATCCGCGATGGTCGCCGAAGACCTTGGGTTCGAGCACGCAAAGACCTGGGAAATCCGTTGGAGTGACCTGCACCATCCGCTCCTTGGCATGACGTCGCGGCCCGCCCCTTCTTGCCGGGCAAGCCGCGCGGGCCAATAGGTAACCGATTTCACGCCCCGTCACAACCGCCCGCAGCCGCAGTGCTGCCTGCTTCCTGGGCCGCCGCCCGTTCGTCGGCGTGATAGGAGCTGCGCACCAGGGGGCCGCAAAACATCCCGGCCACCCCGATATCCCGGCCGAAGGCGGCCAGTTCCGCGAATTCGTCGGGATGGACGTAGCGCACGGGCTCGGGATGCCGCCTGGAGGGACGCAGGTATTGGCCCACGGTGATCATGGCGCACCCGGCCCGGGCCAGATCCTCGATCACCCGGCGGGCCTGGTCCGGACGCTCCCCGAACCCGAGCATGAAGCCGCTTTTGACCCGCATGCCCGGCCGGGACGCGGCCCGGCGCAGCACGGCAAGGCTCCTGCCGTAATCGGCCTGGGGCCGCACCAGGGGATAAAGCTCCGGCACGGTCTCCACGTTGTGATTGAAGATATCGGGACCGGCGTCCAGAACCACGTCCAGGGATGCGGCGCACCCCCCGAAATCCGGGGTCAGAAGCTCCACCCCGGCCCCGGGCAGGGTCTCGCGCAGCCGCGCGGTCACGGCTGCGAAATGTCCGGCCCCGCCGTCGGGCAGGTCGTCGCGGGTGACCGAGGTGACCACCACATGCCGGACCCCGAGCTCCAAGGCGGCCCGGGCCACCCGTTGCGGTTCGTCCGGGTCCGGCGGGGACGGGGGGCCCGAGGCGATGTTGCAGAAGGTGCAGCCCCGGGTGCAGCGTTCGCCCAGGATCAGGAAGGTGGCCGTGCCCCGGGAATAGCACTCGAAGATGTTGGGGCAGCGGGCGTTTTTGCACACGGTGCACAGGCCGTGGGCGGCCACCAGGGAGGCCGTGCGGGCGAAATCCGCACTGCGCGGCAGCCCCACCTTGAGCCAGGGCGGCAGGCGTTTGCCCCGGGCGGGCGAGGCCGATGGATTTGGATCAGCGGTCATGGTCGCGGCCCGTGTCCTTGGCGCGGGAGGACGCCCTCCCGGTGGATGGAGAGGATTTTCTCCCGCCCGGCCGACCGGCCGAAGGCGTTTTGGCGGGGGAATCGCCGCGCGGCGTTTTTTTGGGTCTGGCTGCGCCACGGGAGGATTTCGACCGTTCGGGAGCCCCCGCCGGGGCCTTGCCCCGGGCCGTCCCGGGCCGTGGCTTGTTCCCGGATTCCCGCCCGGGATGTTCCTGCGGGCGGCCGCGCCCTTGGTCCGAATCGGCCGGGTTGTCCCTTCTGCCGGACGCCTTTCCCCCGCGCCCCGATCCGGCGGCCTCCCTGTCGCGATCCGCTCCTGCGCCCCCCTTGGCGGCGCGGGAACCGGGCCGTTTCTCCCGGCCCTGACGCACGGCCCGGGCATCGCCGTCCGACCGGGCCTCCTTGTCGGCCGGACGCTCGGCGGCGGGTTTGGCCGTCGGCCCCCGGCCCTCCTCCCACTGCGGGGCCTGCAGGATATAGATGGCCGCCCCGGATTTTTTGTCCCGGGCCGGGGATTGCAGCCTGGGCGTGCGGGCCAGATCGCCGGGCACAAGCCCCCCCCGGGAGGGCGTCATGTACAGCCGCAGGCCACCGGCGGCGCAGGCGTACCTGGCCCATTCCCCCTCCCGCCCCGGGGCCGGGAAG
This sequence comes from Desulfolutivibrio sulfodismutans DSM 3696, assembly GCF_013376455.1. Classification (GTDB taxonomy): domain Bacteria; phylum Desulfobacterota; class Desulfovibrionia; order Desulfovibrionales; family Desulfovibrionaceae; genus Desulfolutivibrio; species Desulfolutivibrio sulfodismutans. The sequence continues at coordinate 1,287,469 of NZ_CP045504.1, forward strand.
GGGTTGGACACCACCCGGCCAAGGGCGGGATCGGCGTTTGCCGCCCGGTCCCCGGCGAAAAGAAACGACAGGCTCACATCCCGCTTGGGCAGCCCGGACCGTTTGGACAGGGCTTCGAGCCACGGCGGCACGCCCACGGCGTCCACGGTGAAATGGCACCATGTTCCGGTCCCCCGGGCCGCCAGGGGACAGGCCCCGGCATGGGTGCAGGGGGCCAGAAGCGACATCTCCTCGTCCTCAATAAGATTCTCGCGCAGCCTGGAGAGCAGCTTGCCCGAGGCCCGGATCCCGGGTTCGACCAGAAGCAGCCGCCCGCCGGGACGCAGCGCGCCGCACAGGGTTGCGGCCATAAGCCCGGTCTTTTCGGAAAGGGACTGGGAACGCCTGGAGGCCAGTTCGTTGAGCACGTTGGCCGCCGTGACCAGATCCGCCACGCCCCGGGGGAGCCTGGGCAGTTCCTCGCGCACCGTCTCCACCCGCCAGGGCGTCTCCTCCCCGGCCAGTCCCAAAAACATCTCCCGGCCAAGGGCCAGGGCGGCCCGGGAGCGGTCCAGGCACACGAAGTTGATCCGCCGCGTGCGCAGGCGCGGCGCGGCGATCCACAGGGCCTGGACCATGGTCAACGGCCCCGATCCGGCGTCCACCACCGTGGCCCCGTCGGGCAGATCCAGATCCAGGCCGCGCAACAGGCGCGTTAAGCGGTACAGGTTCCAGGGCAGAAAATACCAGGCGTAGGCCGCAAGCATCCGGGGATCGGAAAGATAGCCCGGCTTGGGACCGGCGGCCCGTTCGCAGGTCAGGGAGGCGGACAGGCTTTGGATGGCCGAGGGTAGTTCCCGGGCATGGGAGATGCGCAGCGGCATGACCGTCTTGAGCAGGGCCTCGTACGCCACCAGGGCGGCGGCGGCATCGGGTCCGGGGGCGGGAAAGAGTCGGCCCTCCCGGGTCCAGGGCAGGATCGTCCCGGCCTGTGAGACGATCTGGGGGGCCTTCGCCGCTGGTGCCTTGTCCGGCTTTTTTCTGTCGCCCGGGACGCGTGCGGCCGGGCTTTTCCCGGGTTTGCCGCCACGGCCCCCCTCTGGGGCGCGCCCCCGGCTTTCGCTACGGCCGGTGCGAGCTGTTTTCTCGCTTCCGCCCTCGCGGGTCGTCTTCTCACTGCGCCCCTTGCGAGTTGTTTTCTCGCCGCGACCCTCGCGGCCTTCCTGTCCTTCCCGTCCCTGCGCACCGACCCGGCCGTCGCCGCGTGGCCGGGTCGTGGCGGCAGGGCCGCCCGGCCCTTGTTTCCCGGTCTGTCTAGGCGACATAACGAAACACCATCCTTTTCACAAAAGCCTGTCCGAAATCATCCGACCCGATGGCCGACGCCAGATCCACAACCTCCACCCGGGAGGCCGTTTCCAAAATGTCCCGACGCGCCGCCGCGTCGGCCGTCAAAAGGCACACCCCGTCCAGGGAGGTGTTGCCCGCCGCCCGGCATCTGGCCGCCCCGCCCGAGGGCAGAAACCCCAGGGCCTCCAGGTCGTCCGGCGAGACATGGCTGCCGAAGGCCCCGGCCAGATGGATGGCCGAAAGCGCCCCGACTCCCAGCCCGGCCGCCCGAAACAGCCCGGAAAAGGCCAGGTTGCAGGCGGCCTTGACCTTCTGGATCTCTTCCACGTCCGAGGCCCACAGGGACAGCCTCCCCACATCCAGCCGGGGTTCGCCCCCGTCATGGGCCAGCCCGGCCAGAATCCTGCGCCCCAGGGGCGGCAGGGACGATCCGGCCTCCGCAAACCGGCCGTCCGGGCGCAAAACGCCCACGGACACAAGCCTGGCCAGAAGCGACAGGTAGCCCGTGCCGCCGATGGCCGTAACCTCCGCTGCGGGCGATCCGTCCCGGTATGGAACCGGGGCAAGGCCCGCCGGGGTGAGATCGAAGCCCACGGCCACCCCCGAACCGGCCACCCGGCCCAGGCGCGGCCCCACGCCCTCCAGGGCCGGGCCCATGGGCACGCTGGCGGCCAGGAAACGCCCATCCGGCAGGGCCAGCACAAATTCCCCGTTGGTGCCGAAATCCGCCAGAAGAAACGGCGGCTTGGCCCCGGCGCGCATAATCGCAAAAAGCCCGGCCGAGGCGTCCGCGCCAACAAACGGCCCCAAAAGCGGCGGAACATATGCCGGGGGCAAATCCGGCGCAAGGACCGTTTCATAGCCCCCCCGGAAGGACAACCGGTAGGGGGCGGCGGCCAGCCCTGAAAAATCCAGGCCCACAAGCAGATGGATCATGGCCGGATTCCCGGCCACGCCCAGATCGGCAAGGGGGCCAGGCAGGGAGGCGGCGACCCGGCGCATAAAATCAAGGACCAGCTCCCGCAGGATGTCCGCCCCGCCGTCCCTGGCCGCAAAGGCCAGCCTGGACATGATCTCGCTGCCCGCCCCCAGTTGGGGATTGGGCATCTGCCCCTCCACGGCCGGGCCGCCCCCTGAGGCCGTGGCGGCTCTCCAGGCCAGCCCCGTGGTTCCCAGGTCCAGGCCCAGGACATACCCGCCCGGCGCGCCATGGGCCGCTTTCCGGGCCGCATTGAGGACGGGCCCCGGCCCGACGTCCGAGGGGGCCAGGATCTCCCGCCCGGCGGCGGCCTGGGCCGGATGGGCGCAGGAAAGCCGCCATCCCGCCGCCAGCTCCCCGGGGCCAAGCCGCCTGGCGTCCTGGGGGACCGGAGTCGGCGCTCCGGAGGCGAAACGCACCCGGCAGGCCCCGCACCGGCCGATGCCGGAACACAGGGGGCGGCCCACGAAATATCCGGCCCGAAACAGGGCCTGGGCCAGGGTGTCGCCCTGGGGCAGGGGCACGGTGCGGCGGCTGTGGCCGCTTACAACGAGGAGGTCGCCGTTCATGGAACAGGAACCTATCGTTTTCCCGGACCAAGGCAAAGCGGCCCAATTCTCTGCGGTCATGCGCCATCATCCGGCCGTACCCCGCCATCTCCTGGAAATAGCATGCGATCCGGCGGATTGCCGGGCTTTCCATGGCAATACGCCATGAATAAATTTGTAAAAAAATGCAAAAATGAAGAAAAAAATTTCAATCCCCAACCAGTCGGAATTCCTAAAAAAACATATTAACCATGCCTTTTTCCTCGTTTTTCGGGGTTGACAGAAATACCGTGGTTTTTTAGGACGCTTGAAACCTTTTGAAGGTTTACCAGTGGTCGCGGGAAATGGTCCCGCCCGCTGCATACAAAGAAACTACGGCGCGAGAGCGCGGGGCATTCCCGGTAGGGCGCGACCACCGGATCGTCAAACGAGATAGGCCGAGAAAGCGGCAACTCCCATAAGGAGAAGCAAATTGACCGACGCTCGTCATCACCTAGGCTATCCACAGAAACGGCTGAAACAGGTGGTATTTTTGGCTATATTGGCTTTTGTCATGGCCGGATGCCAGCCCAAAAAGACCTCTTATAATTTCCCCATCGAGCAGTACCAGGGCTTCAACGCCAAAAACGATTTCCTCAACGCAACGCCGCTGTCCCGTCTGGCCTCCCTTGACGACATGGGCATCCAGGTGGCGTCTTCCTCCCAAGACGATGTCTTGAGCAAGAATCTTTTCGACATGGCCCCGACCTCCTGTCCCCCGACCCGTCTGGCCACGGGCAAGGCCGGTGGTTCATCCGACCAGCTCCTGCGCGGGGCCTTCGCCCTGCTGGGCACCCGGTACCGTTCCGGCGGCGACACCCCCTCCACGGGATTCGACTGCTCCGGTTTCACCACCTGGGTGTTCAACAGATACGGCATCAACCTCCCCCGCTCCTCCCGCGAACAGTTCCAGATCGGCCAGCAGGTGGCCAAAACCAGCCTCAAAAAAGGCGATCTGGTCTTCTTCGGCTCCAAACGCGGCATCTCCCACGTCGGCATCTACCTCGAGAACGGCAAATTCATCCACAGCGCCAGCAACGGAAAGAACGTGCAGGTCAGCAACCTCGAGGAAGACTATTGGAAACAGCGGTACGCCGGAGGCCGCAGGGTCTTCTAAGCCCGCCGGAATCCGATTTTTCAGGCGACGCTTCCGTCTTGCGCGGACAGCGTCGCCTTTGTGTTTCAGGAGACGAGAGCCTCTGCCCCACCCACCTGCCACCTTCCCGTGAACCCCATGCCCGACAACATTCCCGGCACGCCGTTTCCGCCTCGACCCCTTTGTCCGTCAGACCGACCCGGGCCGACCGGCCATAGCACATCGTTTTACGCCCGGCCCGCAGGAACCGCCCTGGGGCGCATGGCCCGCTGTCTCCTTCCGGTCATGGCGGCGGCCTGCTGGACCGTCTGGTCCTCTACCGGTTTGGCCGCAGGCGCCGAGGCCGTCCCGGGTGCGCCGGGAGGCGATACGGCCGCATCCGTCTCAGCCGCGCCGTCCGCCGCCGTTTCGGACATGGAGACCGTGCGCCGGGAATTCGCCCAGACCGTGACCGGCAAGACCATGGAACGCCTGGAACGCATGAAAAAGCGCAAGGCCCTGTCGGAAAAAGCCTTCTCCCTCAGAACCTCCAGGCTGGCGGCCGCGGCCGATGCGGCCTATCTGGCCCAGGCGGCAAAGGACGCCCAAACCCGGCTCGTCCCGGCCCTGGGCGACAACCCGCCCGACCAGTATTTTGTCTACGTGGACCGCAATCCGACCCGCCAACTGATCTTCCTGGGTTTTTACGACGCAGGCAAGGCCACGGTGGCGCTTGTGGGCGGGGATCTGGTGTCCACCGGGCTTTTACGGCGCGGGCAGGACTCGTTCCTCACCCCCACCGGGGTGTTCGAGCATTTGCCGGACAACTTCGGCTACCGGGCCCAGGGCACGAAAAACCAGAACGGCTGGCGGGGACTCGGCGGCAAGGGCAGCCGGGTGTGGGATTTCGGATACCAGCAAAGCCCCCGGGAGTTCCGCCAGGGGATCTATGAAAGCCAGATGCGGCTGCTCATGCACGCCACGGACCCCGACCAGGGCGAACCCCGCCTGGGTCGAATGGACTCCAAGGGCTGCGTGCGCGTGTCCTCGGACATGAACCGCTTCCTGGACCGCCGCAGCATCCTGGACCGGCACTACGAGAGGCTGGCCGCAGAAAAACCCGGCACATGGCTGTTGGCCCCGGATCGCACCCCGGTGAGCACCCCGGGCAGCTTCCTGGTGGTGGGCGACACCTCGGCCGCCGAAAGCGCCGCACGCTGAATCTGGGCCGAGCTGCCGTTGCCGCCTTTTGGGGCGGCCCGCTCCGGCGATGGCGTCTCCCCGCCCGCCCCTTCCCGGCGCATCTCGCGGATCAGCTCCTCCAGTTCCCCGGCCTCCCCGGCCAGGGAGGCCACGGCCCCGGCCGCACCGCTCATGCCCCCGGCGGTCTGCCGGGCCACATCCTCCACCTCGGCCACGGCCCGCAGGATGTCCTCGTGGATCACGGCCTGATCCGCCAGGGACGCGGCAACACCCGTAATCCGCGTGGCCGTCTCCCGCGACGAATCGACGATCACCGAAAACACCTCACCCGACCGGCTCACCAGCTCCCGGGCCTCGTCCACGGAATCCGCCGCCTGCCGGGCCCCGGCGACATTGCGCTCTGCAGAATCCTGGATGGCTCGGACGCTCGACCCCACCTCACGGGTGGCGGCCATGGTCTTTTCGGCCAGCTTGCGGACCTCGTCGGCCACCACGGCGAAGCCGCGCCCGGCGTCTCCGGCCCGGGCGGCCTCGATGGCGGCATTCAGGGCCAGGAGATTGGTCTGGTCGGCGATGTCGGAAATGACCTCCACCACATGCCCGATGGCCCCGGCCGCAACCCCGAGTTCGCCCATGTCCTCGCGCAGCGCTGCGGTCAGAGCGGCGATGCGGGCCATGGCCTCCATGGAACGGGTCATGTCCGTGGCCCCGTTTCGGGCCGTGTCCATGGCCCCTTCGGCGCGCCGGGCGGCCTCGGTGGCCTGGGTGGCGGCCGTGTCCAGGGTGGCCTGGGCCGATTCCCCAAGCCCCGAGACATCCGTGAGCCGACGGGTCTGGGTGGCGGCGCCGCCTGCGGCCGTTTCCACCAAGCCCGCCAGATCACGGGCTTCGGCGGACACGCCCTTGGCGATGCGGTCGGCCCGGGCGGCCATGGCCGACACCAGGGCGTGCTGCGCCCGCACCCGTTCGGCCTGGGCCGTGATGTCCGTTAAGTCGGTAAAGAGCACGAACAGCCCGATACGATTGTCGTCTAAGTCAAAAAGCGGCGCGGCATCGAGTCGGACGTGGAATGGTCGGCCCGTGCGTCCCCGGCCGGCCGTTTCCAGGCCGCACACCGCCGCGTTGCCCTCCCGGCAGGACAGGCAGCCCAGGGCCATGGCCCCGCCGTCGCCAAGCCCCGTCAGGAATTCCTCCACATCGCGGCCGTGCTGGCCGACAGGGTCGCCGGATTCCTGGAAAAGGTCGAGCAGGGGGGCGTTGACGAAGGTCAGCCGGTTTTTGGAATTGGCCACCAGGCAGGGTACGGTCATGGCTTTGAGCACGCTTTCGGCGAACCCCAGCTTGACCTTGAGCTCCCCGGTCATCTCCAGGAGGCCGCCCTTGATCTCGGCCATCTCGGCCTTGAAACGGCCGGGCAGCTCGGCGGACAGATCCCCTTCGGCGCTTTGGCGCAGATAGGCCCGGATGGCCGCAAAGGGGGATAACAGCTCCCGGCGCAAAAAATACATCGTGGCCGCAAGCACGGCCACGATGGTGGCCGCGCCAAGCCCCATGGCCGCCAGTCCCAGTTCGTCGGCGGCGGCCAGGGCCTCTTCCTCGTCGGTCTCGGCCAAAAGCGCCCAGGTCACGTCCCCAAGGGTAACCGGCGCGAAACCGGACAAAACCGGCACGCCCCGGAAATCCTCGGTCAAGGCCGTGCCGTTTTCGCCGGAAAGGGCCTTTTTCGCGGCAGGGGTCTCCACCCTTCCCGTCTGGGGCGCCGCAAAAGAAGCGCGCAAGGAATGGGTGTCCGGGGCCCGGAAGGAATCCGAACGCATGAGGCCCTCCCCGCCCACCAGATAGCTTTCCCCGGTCTCTCCCATGCCCGTGCGCAGGGCCATGATCCCGGCCAGTTGCGCCCGGGGAACGCGCAGCACGCCCACGGCCTCCACCTTGCCTACATGGTCGCGGATAGGCGCGGCCACAAATGCCGCCGGTTCCCCGCCTAGGGGGGCATACGGCGCGAAATCGGCAAACACGGCCTCCCCGGCCAGGGCCTTGTCAAAGGCCCGCCCCAGCCCGGAATCCTTGAGCGATCCGTTTTTGATGTCCTCGCCCACCTCGGAGCCATTGGCCACGGAAAACAACACCCGACCGTAGTCGTCCACCACCAGGGCGTCCTCGTAGCCCAGGATATCCACAAAAGGCTTGAAGGAGGCGATGACGAAGTTGCGGGTGTCCAGATAGGCCGGGTCGGTCACGTCGGCCCGCACCCCGGGCTTGACCCCCATGAAGGCGTCACGGCCCATGGCCACGGCGTGGTAGATTTCCTTGACCCCGGCGTAGATGCGCACGTCGGCCAGCCATTTCCCGGCCATGGCCTCCACGGCCGCCTTTTTGGCGTCGCGCACGGCCTCCACCCGGCCGAAGGCCAACGCCGACAGGCTTTGTGCCGCCCGGTTCACGGCGAAAAGCCCCATGACCGTCACCGGAACGATACCGACTAAGAGACAAAAGGCGATCATCTTTGTTTTCAGAGACATGCGATACTCCCTTGAGGCGAAAAGGCATGACGCGGGAAAAGGGCGTCCAGGAGGAAGCACGTTCCTACCAGCCCCCCGGGGGGCTCTTGTGAAGAAGTGATGACGATTGTGCGACAGGGGGAAGAATGGCCCACACGGGCGCGCAGGATGAAAAAAAGTCCGTCGCGACGCCCGGGGAGCCGTCTCCGGGCGTCGCGGCAAAACGCTTACAGGGGTCCGAAGTTCTCTTCGTAGCGGGCCAAAAATTCCTGCCTGGTGTAGGCGTGTTCCTGGGTGCCGTGGTGCTCCACGGCGTAGACCGCGCTCACCGAGCCAAGCCGCCCCGCCTTTTCCAGGGGCAGCCCGGCGGCAAGGCCCATGAGCAGCCCGGCCCGGAAGGCGTCGCCCGCGCCGGTGGGATCCTTGACCGCCGTGGCCCTGGCCGGGGGAATGGCCAGTTCCGTGCCGCCCTGGCGGATGGCCGAGCCCTTTTCGCCCAGAGTGGTGATCAGCGTGCCCACCCGGGACAGGATGTCGGCCAGGGTCAGGCCGGTGGCGTTAACGATCAGCTCCAGCTCATAGTCGTTGGAAATGAGAAAGGTGGCCCCGGTGAGCATTTCCGTGAGCGCCTCACCGGAAAAAGCCGTGATGTTCTGCCCGGGATCGAGCACGAACCGGATGCCGCGGGCCTTGTAGCGCCGGGGATAGTCCTGCATGTCGTCCAGGTTGCCCGGGGCCACGATGGCCAGCGCGTCCGCCGCGCCCAGGCCGTCCACATCGTAGCCGCAGGGGAACTTCATCGCTCCGGGGTTGAATCCCGTGATCTGGTTGTCGGACTGATCCGTGGTGATGTAGGCCCCGGCCGTGAATTCCTCGTCGACCTGGCGGACGCCCTCGAAGGTCATCCCGCATTTTTCCAGCCACTGGCGGTATCCGGCGAAGTCCTTCCCGGCCGTGGCCAGGATGACCGGCTCCTGCCCCAGAAGCTTCAGGGAATAGGCGATGTTCCCGGCCGTGCCGCCGAATTTTTCGGTCAGCCCGTTGACCAGGAAGCAGACGTTTATGATGTGGATCTTGTCGGGCAGGATGTGGTCGGAAAACTTGCCGGGGAAGGTCATGATCCGGTCGTAGGCCAGGGAACCGGAAACGAGAATGCGCATGCAGCGGGCTCCTTTCACGTAAGAAGGATTCAGGATGGCGGTTGGGTCTCGGATTCGATCCACCGCAAAAAATCGGGATTGCCGCGCAAAATGGGCAACACCACCACACAGGGCACGTCATAGGAATGCAGGGCCGCCACGCGGCTGGTCAGGGCGTCGGCCAGGCTCATGCGGGTCTTGGCCACAAGCACCACCTCGGCGGCCTCTTCGATCTTCCCCTGCCACCAATACATGGAAACCATGCCCGGCAGGATGTTCACGCAGGCGGCCAGACGTTCGGCCACCACTGTCCGGCCGATCATCCGGGCCTGCTCCAGGCTTTCGCAGGTGATGTAGGCCAGGGCGGCGGACATGGCGGCCTCCTTGTTTTTTTCAGGCGGCATCCTATCCTGGCGCGCCGAACAAGGCAACACGGGCTGCAGCCGGAGGCATTGCAACGCAACCTAGCCGGTACGCCTGGGAGCGGTTCCGACGCCCTCTTTCCCTTGACAGACGCCGCCATTGCCCCCAAAGCTTCCCCGAACGTCCGGACCGCCTCCCTTCCGGGATGCGGCCATTGCGGCGCACCCGGCGGCCACGGCCGACCCAACCCTGCAACCCTCTCACAGTGCGACCATCCGCCATGAACCGTCAAAGCCTGCTCATGAACATGTTCCAGGCCATGCTGGACACCCTGGGCCCCAGCCGCTGGTGGCCCGGAGAGACCCCCTTCGAGGTGGCCATCGGGGCCATCCTCACCCAAAACGCCTCCTGGACCAACGTGGAACAGGCCATCGCCAACCTCAAGTCCGCCGGACTCTTTGCCCCCAAGGCCATGTACGATCTGCCCGAGGCCCGTCTGGCCGAACTCATCCGGCCCTCGGGCTATTTCCGGCTCAAGGCCGGGCGTTTGAAAAACCTCCTGGGATTTCTCAAGGCCGAGTGCGGGTTCGACATCACGGCCCTGGCCGGTCGCGACCTTCCGGCCATGCGGGAAAAATTCCTGGCCGTGCGCGGCATCGGCCCTGAAACCGCCGACAGCATCCTGCTCTACGCCCTGGACTATCCGACCTTCGTGGTGGACGCCTACACCCGCCGCCTGCTCACCCGGCACGGCCTGCTCCCCGAGGAGGCGACGTACGACGAGATGCGCGAATTCTTCATGGATGTCCTGGACCCCGACCCGAGGCTCTTCAACGAATACCACGCCCTGATCGTGCGCACCGGCAAATCCTGGTGCAAAAAGGCCACGGGCCGGTGTGAACCGTGCCCTTTGGCGCGCTTTGTCCCATGACCCGCACCCAGGCGGCATCCCCCCGCATCCAGGCTGCATCCGTATGACGCATCCGGACAGTGCATCGACCCCGGGCCGTTGTTCCGAAGAACGCCCGGACACCGTTCCCAGGCTGCCCCCCGCGAGACGACCGCTCATGGCCAAGCCCCATCCCGACACCCCGGCCGCGCCATGCCCCGGCCGCCGGACAGGCCTGCGCCGGGCGGCCCTGGCGTTTTTTTTGGCGGCCTGCGTCTTTTTGTGCGGGCATCCGGCAGGAGCCCAGCCCGGCGCCGCCGACGCCAGCCCCGAGGCCGAGTTGGAAACGGAGATCGCCAGGCACAAGGAGACGGCCAGCGCGCGCCGCAAGGCCATGGAGCAGCTCACGGCCGAGGAACGTCGGCTGGGGGCCGGGCTGGCCGGGCTCGAGGCCAAGGTGGGGGCGCTCTCGGGCCAGCTTGCGGAGAAGGAGCGGCTGGTACGCGAGGTCATGGTCGAAGAGGCCCGGCTGTCGGCGGAACACGCCGCCCTCACCCGGCAGCTTGCCGCCGCCCGGTCGCACATGTCCGAGCTTCTGGCCGCGCTGTGGCCGGTGCATCTGCACAACATCGAATCCAAGGCCGCCGGGCTGTCCTCCTGGGAGGAGGCCGACCGCCGCTTCACCTGGCTGGCCGAACTCTACGGCGCGGCCGGGCAGTCCTACGCCGCCTATCGCGAGCAGTCCGCCCGGCTGGCCGCCAACATGGCCGCCCAGGAAACCGCCCGAACCCGGCTGGCGGCGGCCAGGGCCGAGGCCGAAAAGAGCAAGGACGCCCTTTTGGCCGAGCAGCTCGAATTTTCCAAACAGTTGCGCAACGTCCGCCGACGCATCGTCAGCGAGGAAGAGCAGCTCAAGGAAATCCTGCGCACCATCGTCGACCTCGACGCCCGCATGTCCGCCGCCAAGGCCGCCCCCGTGCCCGTAGTCCGGGGAACCATGGCCTGGCCCGTTCCCGGCACGCCCATCTCCACCTTCGACCCCGGGGCCGATCCGCCCCGGCGGGGCATGGGCTTTTCCTGCGCCAAGGACGCCCCGGTGCGCGCCGTGTCCGCCGGCAAGGTGGTCTTTACCGATCTGTTGCGCGGCATGGGCAAGGTGGTTATTGTCTCCCACGGCGACGGACATTTCACGGTGTACGCCTATCTGGCCGACATCACCGTCTCCATGGGACAGGACGTGACCGGCGCCGATCACGTCGGCCATGCCGGGTTCTATCCGCCGGCGGGCGGCCCGGGACTTTATTTTGAATTGCGTTTTCACGAGAAAGCCATTAACCCCGTGGAGTGGCTGGCCGTCCGTGATTGACGCGCGTGAATCCGAACATATCGTCCCTTGCTACGGGACAGGTTTCGCCAGGCCCCTGGAGGCTTCTATGCGTTTCCGGCATTCCCTGTGCGCTTTTGCGACCATCCTGGTCATCTGCCAGGCCGCTTCCGTCCTGGCTGCGGCAACCGAGGAAGATCGTTTTGCGCCGCTGAAAAGGTTCAGCCAGGTCATGGATCTGGTGGAAAACCATTACGTCAAAAGCGTCACCCGAAGCGAACTCATCGACGGGGCCATCGTGGGCATGCTGCAGCAGCTCGACCCCCATTCGAGTTTCCTCTCCAAAGAGGAATTCAAAGAGATGCAGGTCAGCACCTCGGGCGAGTTCGGGGGCATCGGCATCGAGATCAGCCTGGAAAACGGCCGCCTCACGGTCATCTCCCCCATCGACGACACCCCTGCCGACAAAGCCGGGATCAAGGCCGGGGACATCATCCTGGAGATCGACGACCAGCCCACCCAGGACATGACCCTGGTGGACGCCGTGCAGAAGATACGCGGCCCCAAGGGCAAGGCCGTCAGCCTGACCATCCTGCACAAGGACGCCCAAAAGCCCCTCAAGGTGCGCGTCGTCCGCGACACCATCCCCATCATCAGCGTCAAAAAGACCGAGCTTGAGCCCGGCTACCTTTTGCTGCGCGTCAGCCGCTTCAACGAAAACACCACCAGCGAGCTCAAAGACGCCCTGAAGGACTACGGCAAGGGCGGCACGCCGCTCAAAGGGGTCATCCTCGACCTGCGCAACAACCCCGGCGGCCTTTTGGAACAGGCCGTGAGCGTCTCGGACATGTTTTTGCCCTCGGGAAAAATCGTGTCCATCAAGGGCAAAAACAACGACCAGCGCAAGGACTTCGAGGCCCGGGGCGAATCCGGCGAGGTCGCCGCGCCCACGGTGGTGCTCATCAACGCCGGCTCGGCGTCGGCCTCGGAGATCGTGGCCGGGGCGTTGCAGGATCACAAACGGGCCCTGCTCATCGGCGAGAAGACCTTCGGCAAGGGGTCCGTGCAGACGGTCATCCCCCTGTCCGACGGCTCGGGCATCAAACTGACTACGGCCCTCTATTATACGCCCAACGGCCGCTCCATCCAGGCCGAGGGCATCGAGCCGGACTTCAAGGTGCCCCTGCAGGACGTCGCGTCCGAGAAGGACTTGACCAACGGCATGCACCAGTTCCGGGAGAAAGACCTCACCCGGCACCTGGAAAACCGCAAGGACGCCAAGTCCGACAGCGACGATCCCAAGCAAAAAGTCAAAGAGCAACTGGAACGGGACAACCAGCTCAAGCTGGCCCTGGAACTGGTCAAGACCGTGCCCATCCAGGCCCTCGTCAAGTAACGCGCGTCCCCGGGCCGCCGTCCGCTCCCCGCCAGGGGAACGGGCGGCGGCGACTCGGCCACGGCCCGGCCATTTTGGGCCACGCCCATGGCCCCCTGACCACGGACCCCACCCCGGCCTTCGGGCCCAAACCCCCGGCGGCCGGGCCTGCCTGCGACCGCTCCCGCACGATATGGCCGCACCCAAAAAGAAAAAAACGTCCCGCACCAAGAAAAAGGCCGCCTGGTGGCCGACGCTGCAAAAAAAGCTCTCCCAACCCGGTGTCCTTCTCTTTGCGGCCGGGATCACCCTGGGCGTCACCCTGGTCGTGGTGGGCCTCCTGCTGTTCGGTTCGCAAAGCCGCACCCCGGACGGACGATTGATCCTGGAGCGGTCCCACGCCGACCGACCGGCGGCCAAGGCCGCCCCGGAGCGCAAAGAAAAACCCGGGAAAGACGCCCCCGCCGTCCGGCCGCTTCCGGCCGAACCTGCGGACGCCCCCTCTCCGGCCCCGGCCGACGGATCGGCTTCCGGCCCGGCCCTCTCCAAAGAACCGGCCATGGCCTACGAGGAGCATTTCACCGGGAAGCGGGAACTGACGCCCGAGATGGAGGTGGTCCGGGAATATCGCGGCGCGGTGGTGGTCCCGGCCGATCCGCGCCAGACGCCCGCCCCGGCCGCTCCCTCCCCCGAGACGCCCGCCCCGTCGCCGGACGCGCCGCGAATGGCCGTGGTCATCGACGACCTGGGCGACAGCGTGACGTTCGCCAAGGAACTTCTCAAGCTCGATTTCCCCGTGACCATGGCCATCCTGCCCTTCCGGCCCCATTCCTCCGACGTGGACGCCCTGGCCGCCCGGCACGGGGCCCAGGTTCTCCTGCACCAGCCCATGCAGCCGCAAGGCTATCCCGGGGTCAATCCCGGCCGGGGGGCGCTCACCGTGGGCATGTCCCCGGAACGCATCCAGGCCGCCCTGGACGAAAACCTGGCCCAGACCCCCAACGCCTCGGGGGTCAACAACCACATGGGCTCGCGCTTCACCGAGGACACGGCGGGCATGGCCGTGGTCCTGGAGCACCTGGCCGAAAAAAATCTCTTTTTCCTGGACAGCCTGACCACCCACAAAAGCGGCGTCCCGGCCGCAGCGGCCAAAACCGGCAGCGAATACCGCCGCCGCTACGTCTTTCTGGACAACACCCGGGACGTCCGGACCATCCTGCGCCAGCTCAAAACCACCGAGGCCCTGGCCCTCAAGACCGGGCAGGCCCTGGCCATCGGCCATCCCTATCCCGAGACCCTGGAGGCCCTGCGGGCCTTCGCCGCCAGCCGTGACAAGCGCCTGACCATGGTCCGGGCCGGGGACATGTCTCCGGAACGCCTGCGCACCGCCGCCTCCGGTTCGGATTGATCCGGCCCAGCGGATGATTTATCCTTGCCTGCCATGATGAAAAACATGCCCACTTCCCGTTACCCTCACCCAGGAGGAATACCGTCATGAAACGCCCGGGAATCGCCTGTCTGTGGGCCTTTATCCTGACCCTGGCCGCCGTCCCGGCCCTGGCCGCGCCGTATGTGGTGTCCATCAGCCAGATCGTGGAGCATCCGGCCCTGGACGCCGTGCGCAACGGTTTTGTCGAAGGACTTAAGAAAAATGGCGTGGAGGCCACGGTGAACGTGCATATCGCCCAGGGAAACCCGGCGGTCAACGTGCAGATCGCCAGCCAGATGCTCGGGGAGAAACCCGATCTGGTCATGGCCATCGCCACCCCCTCGGCCCAGGCCGCAGCCCAGAAGATCAAGGACATTCCCGTGCTGTTCTCTGCCGTCTCCGACCCTGTGGGCGCAGGCCTTGTGGCCTCCCTTGACGCCCCGGGCGGCAACGTCACCGGCATGACGGACATGAGCCCCGTGGACCGGCAGCTCGAACTGATGCGCGAGATCAAGCCGGACTTACATACCCTGGGCGTCATCTACAACGCCGGGGAGGCCAACTCCGTCAGCCAGCTTGAACTGCTCAAGGCCGAGGCCAAAAAACGCGGCATCGACACCGTAGAGGCCACCGTGACCAATTCCAGCGGTGTCTTCCAGGCGGCCAAAAGCCTGGTGGGCAAGTGCGACGCGATCTACATCCCCCTGGACAACACCGTGGTCTCGGCCCTGGAGTCGGCCATCAAGATCTGCACGGAGAGCAAACTGCCGCTTTTCAGTTCGGACAATGATTCCGTGCCGCGCGGCACCATCGCCGCCGTGGCCATCGACTATGGCCGCATGGGCGAACAGACGGCGGTCATGGCCAAACGCATCCTGGTGGGCGGAAAAAAGCCCGCCGCCATGCCCGTTGAGCAGTTGCAGGATCTGGAGGTGGTGGTGAACAAGAAAGCCGCCGCCGACATGGGCGTGACCCTGCCCGAATCCGTCCTGAAAAAGGCCGACAAGATCATCGAATAGCTTTTTGAAAAAGGGGACGACCTCGCGCGGCCCCAGGCGCTTCAGGCGGCGATATCCGGAACGGCATCCGGGTCCGCCGCCTTTTTCATACCGCCTTTTGGGCCGCCTTTTGGGCCGCCTTTTGGGCCGCGCCCCGGGAGAATAAGGCGGACGCCGCCCGGTCCATGAGCTGCGCCCCGGCCAGGGCCAGCCCCCCCACCACCACGGCCGACACCCCAAAGGCCGCCAGGGGCGACATGCGCCCATGGAGCATTTCGGCCGCATACCCCAAAAGGGGCTGATGGATCAGGTAGAAACTGTAGGAGGCCGCCGCCAGGCGGGCCACCATCCGGTTCTCCCCCAGGCGGGCGGTGATGGGCAGGGTAAAAAGCATCCCGCTTACGGTCAGCGTGCATAGGCACACCAGGAAGTGGGCAGCGGGGGCAGGCAGTCCGTCCTTGACCGCCACGGTCAGGGCCACGGACATGACCGCCGTCCCGGCCAGGGCTAGGGATGCCGGACGAGGGAAACCCGAGGCCTCCGGCTCGTCCAGATCGGCCTGGGCCTGCTCTGCGGCCTGCTCTGCGGCCTGGCGCGCCGTCCAGCGGAAGGCCAGGAACATGCCCATGGCGAATTCCGGCAGCCGGGCCGGAAGGTTGAAATAGATCATGTAGGACAAAAGCCCGAACGGGCCGTCCGGGAACCATCCGGAAAGGGCCTCCAAAAGCCCCCACACCCCGAAGCAGCCGACCACGACGCCGCCAAGCGCCCACCCGGGCCCAAGCCTGACGAACAGCCGCAGCAGCAGCGGATACAGCAGGTAGAACTGGGCCACCAGCCCCATCCACCACAGGGCCGGGACAATGCCGTAGAAGCAGGCCGGGTCCAGGGTGTGGACGAATGCGGCATGTTCGAAAATGCAGCGCCCAAGCGACGGCCCGGCCGCCGTGGCGGTAAACAGGGCCACGGCGCTCCACAGGGCCAGGGCCATGTAATACTGCGGGCAGATGCGTCCGAAGCGGCGGCGGAAAAACGCCGCGTAGGACAGGTCGAGCACCCCGCCCCGGGCCGCCAGGGGCAGCGTCAGGACGAAGCCGGTGATGGTGTTGAAGATGACCACCCCGAGGTAGCCCTGGGCCAGGATGTCCCCGAAAAGCGGCCCCAGGGGATTGTCTGTCCCGGCCTCGGGGATCACGGACCAGATGTGAAAGAAAAAGACCCCCACCATGGCCACAACGCGCAGGAACTCGATCTGTGGGATGCGCTTGCTCATAAAGTGAAAATTCCCGGGGCTATACATTATTGGAGCCTCGCCCTAACAGCATTTCATACAAAAGTCATGCAGATTGTGTTTCGGACGCGTTTCCCCGGCATGACCCCGCGCGCCGGGGCCGGTTGCGGCGCGCCTTGCTCCGCACTTGCCCGGCATGGGCCTTGGGGGTTACCGTGTCCCCAAAGGAGACGGCCATGCGCACCGGAACCGAGGAAAAAACGCCCATCGTCATCCGGGCGGACAGGGTTGAGGACTATCTGCGCCGGGCCTTCGGCGACGACGCGCACCTTATCGGCCTGTGCGACATCGCCGCGCCGGGCGAACAGGGCATGAAGGAGTTCGGCTACGGCAAACCCGTATGCATCGAATTCACCGTGGGGGGCGTCCGCAAAAGCGCGGTCTTGTCCATCATGCGTGGGGACAAATACGGGCACCAGTTCTACTGGGACCGGGCGGCCATCCTCATGTTCCAGCACGAGGCCTCGGGCCGCATGGAAAAACATGTCCGTTCCCTGGGACTGGGCTATTTCGATGAGGATGACGCCATGGCCCCGGTCACCCGGCCCAAGGAATTTTTCATCGTCAGCGAGAAGGCCCCGGGCTACGACTATTATCTGGACCTGGAGCGCATCCGCAAAGGAGGCTTCCGGCCGGACGACCTGGAGATGGCCCGGCGCTTCGCCCGGTTCCTGGCCGGGGTGCATGCCCGTAAAAAAGACGATCCGGACCTCTATCTACGCCGCATCCGCAACCTTATCGGGGCCTCGGAATGCATCTTCGGTCTGGTGGACGCCTACCCGCACCCCTATGAGCACTTCCCGCCCGAACGCTTCGTGGCCCTGGAAAAGCGCATCATCGACTGGCGCTGGAAGCTTCGGGGGTACACCCACCGGCTGACCGAGGTGCATGGCGACTTCCACCCCTGGAACATCCTGGTCAGCGGCGAGGGGGAAAACCGCGACTTCGCCGTGCTGGACCGCAGCCGGGGGGAATGGGGCGACGCAGCCGACGACGTGGCCACCCTGGCCATCAACTACCTGCTGTTCGGGCTCTATGAGAAGCCGCGCCTGGCCGGGGATTTCGAGAGGATGTACATGGCCTTTTTCGAGACCTATCTGCGCGCCAGCGGCGACGACGAAATGCTTTCGGTCATCGCCCCCTTTTTCGTGTTCCGGGGGCTGGTGATCGCCTCGCCCCAGTGGTATCCCAACCACCCCCTGCCCGTGCGCCAGGGGCTTCTGCGGTTTTTGGAAAACGTGCTCGAGGATGACCGTTTCGACTGCCAAAACATCAACAAATACATGGCATAATCCCCCCGGGGAGCGGGCTCGCCGACTCACCCGGAGGGCGCCTCCCGGAAAAACGACGCCGCCGGGCGCCTGTAAAGGGATTCTTAGGGGCTCCGCCCCTTGGCCGTCTGAGGCTTCATTGCAACCCTTTGCGGCACGTGGCTGCGCGTGCGAGGACTCGACACGACTATGAACACCGGTGCGGCGATATGGTTCACGGGACTTCCGGGGTCGGGCAAAAGCAGCGTGGCCAGGGCCGTGGCCAAGGCCCTGGAAACGGCCGGGAGGCCGGTGACGCTTTTGTCCATGGATGTCCGGCGCAAGGTCTATTTTCCCGTCCCGGCCTATACCGAAGACGAGCGTGAGTCGGCCTACCTGATGTTTGCCGGGGACGCGGCCGGGCTGGTGCGCGAGGGCCGGGTGGTGATCATGGACGCCACGGGCAACCGCAAGCGGTGGCGCGACAGGGCCCGGGCGTTGATCCCCCGGTTTGCCGAGGTGTTCGTGTCCTGTCCGGTTTCGGTGGCCATGGCCCGGGAGGCGTCCCGGCCCGAAGGGCTGGTCATGGCCGGTCTGTACGCCAAGGCCCTGGCCCGCAAGGCCACGGGGGAAGAGGTTCCGGGGCTGGGGGAGGTCGTCGGGGTGGACGTGCCCTTCGAGGACGACCCGGCCGCCGAATGCGTGGTGGACGCGGCCACTTTGAGCGTCGATCAGGCCCGGGACGCGGTGTTGCGGTTTCTGGACGGGTGGCTATAAGGTCGAGGCACGGGGGCAGCCATGCAATTGACCATGGAATACGAACAAGAGACGGATGGCCGGTGGCTGGCGGAGATCACGGAGCTTCCCGGCGTCATGGCCTATGGGCCGACGCAGACCGAGGCCATTGCCAGGGTCAAGGCCCTGGCTTTGCGGGTCATAGCCGAACAGCTGGAACATGGTGAACATGTTCCCAATACCGACACCATTTCCTTCGCCGCCGCATGAGCCAGTGGCCGTCCATCAAATCCGCCAGACTGCTCGCCGCGCTGCTGCGGCTTGGCTGGAGCGAAAAGCGCCGCAGCGGTTCGCACCGGACGCTGCAACGCGACGGCTGGCCGGATGTCGTCTTTGCCTTCCATGACACCGAAGAAATCGGCCCCCGCATGGTGGCCCGGATAGCCAAAAAGACCGGCCTTTCTCCAAACGACCTTCAATAGACCCGCGACCCCAGCGGCACGTCGCCATCAGGCGCAAGGAGCGCCACCCGGCCCTCGGCATCATCCACGCCCATGACCAGCACCTCGGACACAAACCCCGCGATGCGCCTGGGCGGAAAGTTCACCACCGCCACCACCCGCCTCCCCGGCAGTTCCTCGGCCGAATACAGGGCGGTGATCCGGGCGCTGCTCGATTTCACACCCAACGGCCCCAGATCGACCGTCAGTTTGTAGGCCGGAATCCTGGCCTTTGGCAGCGGCTCGGCGGTCAGGATGCGCCCCACCCGCATGTCCACCCGTAAAAATTCGTCGTAGGAAAGCGGCCCGGCCGCCTCCTTTGCCTCCTCCTGCATCCCGGCTCTCCCTTTATCCGGCCAGCCCGGCCGCCTTCGTCCGAAACGCGGCATGCTCCGCCTCCGGAACCAGCCGCCCGCCCGTGGCCCAGGCCACCAGCACGCCCGAGGCCGCCTTACGGTCGCGCACAAACCGCCAGCCGTCCGGGTCGCCGCACACGACCTCCATCCCGGCCAGTCCCGCCGCCGCCGAAGGTTCCACCTCGATGCCGTGCGCCGCGTACAACGCCGCCAGATGGCGCAATAGACCGGCGTCGGCCACCGTCACACAGGCGTCCAGCAAGGGTTCCATGAGCCGCCCCACGAAGCGCGACGGTCTCCCCACGGCCAACCCGTCGGCCTCGGTGGCAAGCGTCAGGCCAAGCTCGGCCACACTGGCCGCCTCGTGGCGGCCGCTGGCCAGACCATAGAGAAAACATGGAGCCTGAACGGGCTCGACAAAAGAGATCACGGCCGCGTCGCCCCACAAAAGCCTCGCCCCAAGCGCAATTCCGCCGGGCGCGCCGCCCACCCCGCAGGGCAGATACAGGCTCACCGGGCGCTCGGGAGACGGCGACAGTCCCGCCGCCGTAAGCTGCGCCGCCAGTTCCCCGGCGGCCACGGCATAGCCGTAGAAAAGATCCAAAGAGTTCTCGTCGTCGATGAAATGCAGGTCGTCGCGGCCCTGCGCCTCGGCCCGGGCCACGGCACAGGCCGCCGAATAGTCGCTGGCGTGCTCCACCACCCGCGCCCCCACGTCCCGCAGCCGCTTCTTTTTCCATTCCCGGGCCTCCCGGGACATATGCACGTCCACGCCAAGCCCCAGAGCCCGGCCCATGACGCCGATGGACAGGCCCAGGTTGCCCGTGCTGCCCACGCTCAACCGATGCCCGGCGAAAAACGTCCTGGCCTTCGCCTCGGCCAGCCGCCGGTAGTCGTCCTGCGGCGACGAAACAAGCCCCTGGGCCAGGGCCAGCCGCTCGGCCACGCACAGGACCGCATGCACGCCGCCCCGGGCCTTGACCGATCCGGCCACGGGCAGGTCATGGTCGCCCTTGAGAAAAAGGCGCTCCGGCGAAAAGGCCGCATTCCCCTCCGGGTCGCGCCACACGTCCGCCAGGCCGGGGATGGGGAGGAGCTGGGAGGCGATGACACCGCCAACGGCGCGAAGTTCAGGAAAAAGATCGGCCAGAAGGGGCGCAAAGCGCGTAAACCGCTCCCGGGCCGCCGCCACGCCCGGGGCATGGACCGCAAGGACTTCCCCGCAGGCGGCCACAGGCCGCCGGGCGGGATTCTCCCAGAAAAAGGGGCGGGCCTGGCGCAGCCGTTTCTCCATGTCGCGTTCCATATCCTTTTCTCCCAACCGACCGGCATTGCGGTGAATCCGGACCAAGCTCCCCCTCTACCCCCTCCCCCCGCGCCCGGTCAAACCCTGCCCGCGCCTTTACCCCCGGCCAAACAGGCAGTATACTCACCTACCATGAAATTCCACGTCATCACCTTCGGCTGCCAGATGAACGTCGGCGACTCCGACTGGCTCAGCCGCTCCCTCGTGGCCCAGGGCCTTACCCCTGCCCCGGAAAACGAGGCCGACATCTTTGTCGTCAATACCTGCAGCGTCCGGGAAAAACCCGAACTCAAAGTCTACAGCATCCTCGGCCGACTGGCCGAATACGCCCTCGAAAAGCCCGATCTGTTCATCGCCGTGGGCGGCTGCGTGGCCCAGCAGATCGGCACAAAGCTCTGGCAACGCTTCCCCCTGGTGCGTCTGGTCTTCGGCGCCGACGGCCTGGCCGCCGCGCCCCAGGCCATCCTGCGCCTGATCACGGAACCGGGCCTGCGCATCTCGCTTCTCGACTTCACCGACACCTACCCCGAACGCCAGGCGGCCTGGCCCGAAGAAACCGTCCCGGCCCAGGCCTTCGTCACCATCATGCAGGGCTGCGACAACTTCTGCGCCTACTGTATCGTGCCCTTCGTCCGGGGGCGGCAGAAATCCCGCCAAAGCGCCGACGTTGTGGCCGAATGCCGCGAACTGGCCGCCCGGGGGGCGCGCGAGATCACCCTGCTCGGGCAAAACGTCAACAGCTACGGCCTGGACGCCTCGGGCGACGGCGTCTCCTTCGCCACACTCCTGCACCGGGTGGCCGCCGTGGAGGGCATCGCCCGCCTGCGTTTCACCACCTCCCACCCCAAGGATCTGTCCCCCGAGGTCATCGCAGCCTTCGCCGAACTGCCCGCCCTGTGTCCCAGCCTGCATCTGCCGCTGCAGTCCGGCTCCGATGCGGTGCTTCGGCGCATGGGCCGTAAATACGACGCCGCCCGATACCTCCGGCTGGTCGAAGACCTGAAAAAAGCCCGCCCGGACATCAGCCTGTCCACGGATATCATCGTGGGATTCCCGGGCGAAACCGAGGAAGATTTTCAGCAGACCATGGACATGGTCCGCACGGTGGGGTTTGAAAGCGGCTTTTCCTTCATGTACAATGATCGTCCGGGGGTGGCGGCAACCCGCTTTGCACCCAAAATCCCCGTGGAGATCAAGGCCGAGCGCCTGGCCCGGCTCCAGGTTCTCCTGGACGACCTCCACACGGCGGCCCTGGCCGCCCGCGTGGGCACGCGCACCGAGGTGTTGGTGGAAGGCGCAAGCCGCAAGCCCAAACCCGGCCGCCCCTCCTGGCGCGGACGTGAACCGGGCAACCGCGTGGTCGATTTCGAATATGCAGGCCCGGGCGATCCTACCGGCACATTCGTCACGGTGGACATCCTTGAAGCCAAAAAGCACTCCCTCCGGGGAAAGGCGGTATGAGGCCATGATTACAATGAAAGTTTTCGGCCTGGCCCTGGACGAAGACTCCCAGGTTCCCGTGCTCATCCTCAAGGACCGCGAGGAAAAAACCGTTCTGCCCATCTGGATCGGAGCCATGGAGGCCATGGCCATCTCCCTGGCCTTAAACGAGGTCAAACTGCCTAGGCCCATGACCCATGACCTGCTCCTCAACACCATCCATGACCTGGGCGGCAGCGTGGCCTCGGTCTCGATCACCTCGCTGAGCGAAGGCACCTACTACGCCGAAATCGAAGTGGACGTCCGCGACGAACGCAAACGCATCGACAGCCGCCCCTCCGACGCCATCGCCCTGGCCCTGCGCGCCGACGTGCCCATCATGGTGGCCCCCGGCGTCTTCGAACAGATGGCCGCCGAAGGGAAAAGCACCGGCTCGGTGGTGGCCTTCGGGGCCGAAGATGCGGACAAATGGACGGAGATCCTCGAAAAATTCACCAACGACGAAACCAAATACAAAATGTAGCCGGACACCATGATCGACCTGCATACCCACACCACGTTCAGCGACGGCTGCCTCATCCCCGCCGAACTGGCCCGACGCGCCGCCAAGGCCGGATACCGCGCCGTGGCCATCACCGACCACGCCGATCACTCCAACATCCGGCTCATCCTGGACAACCTGCTGCGCTTCGTGCGCGAGGCCGGACCCTACCTGGGCATCGACGTTCTGGCCGGCGTGGAGATCACCCATGTGCCACCGCCGCTTATCCCGGGCCTCATCCACACCGCCCGGCAACTCGGCGCGCAAATCGTCGTGGTCCACGGCGAAACCATCGTCGAACCCGTCCTCAAAGGAACCAACCTGGCGGCCATCGAAGGCCGCGCCGACATCCTGGCCCACCCCGGCATCCTCACCCCCCAGGAAGCCGCCCTGGCCACCCAAAACAACGTGGCCCTGGAGATCACCACCCGCAAAGGCCACAGCCTCACCAACGGCCTCGTCGCCGCCCTGGCCAAGGCCCACAACGCCAAACTGGTCATCAACAACGACGCCCACGAACCCGGCGACTTCGTGTCCCTGGAGCTGCGCAAAAAAATCGCCATGGGGGCCGGGCTTACCCCCGACGACTATTCCCAAACCGACAACAACGCCCAACGGATACTCGCCAACGCCCCCCGGGCGTAGCACGCAGGCGGGGAGGAGGCGTCGCCTCCTCCCCGAACCCCTCCACCACCAGGGGGCAGCGCCCCCTGGACCCGGCATCAGCTTCGCGTCTCGCGCCGGGAAACCGATGTTTCCGCCTGTGATTTGCCCCGGGCCGTACGGCCCGGGGCAAATCACAGGCATGAAAATGTTTTCCGGGCACACATGGCGAAAGCCATGCCGCCTTTCTCACAACAGAAAAAATTGATACTTTTGGGATGAAACAAAAAAACCGGCTATGTATTCTTTCTATAACAGACATAAACCGTTGATTTTTTGGCGACTGACAGAAAGAAGGCTCAGCCTTCATTCTACAACCAACAAAAACCGTTGAAAGTTTTTTGGGTATCACAAGGAAAGAAGGCTGTGCCTTCTTCCTCACATCGAACACTATTGAAAGTTTTTGGGGAGGGGAGGGTTCGGGAGGGGAACCCCTTTTTTCAAAAAGGGGTTCCCCTCCCGACTCCCCATCTCTCCCCCCAAAAGGAGCGCGTATGAAACTCTGGGTAGGTCTTTTAGCGATCTTGTTGTTATCGGGCTGCGGCTACAACGAGATGCAGAAAAACGACGAGTCCGTAGGCGCGGCCTGGGGCAACGTGCAGTCGGCGTTGCAGCGCCGCATGGATCTGATTCCGAATCTGGTGGAGACGGTAAAGGGCTACGCCACCCATGAGAAGGACACCTTGCAGGCCGTGGTGGACGCCCGGGCCAAGGCCACGCAGATGAAACTGTCCGTGGACGCGTTGTCCGACGCCCATGCGGTGGACAGTTTCGTCAAGGCCCAGTCGGAGATGTCGTCGGCGCTGGCGCGGCTTTTGGCCGTGGTGGAAAACTATCCGGACCTGAAAGCGAACCAGAACTTTCTGGACTTGCAGCATCAGCTGGAGGGCACGGAGAACCGCATCAACGTGGCCCGGGAACGGTTCAACGAGGCCGTGCAGGCGTATAACACGTCGATTCGGACCTTTCCCAATTCGTTGACGAATTCCCTGCTGCTGCATCTGGCGCCGAAGGAATACTTCAAGGCTGAGGAAGCGGCGGCCACGCCCCCCAAGGTGAAGTTCAACTAAGCGCCGGAGGCTGACATGAAAGGCACGCTACGTATGCCGCGTCTCGCCGCCCTGCTTGTGGTGATGGGCATGGTGCTGGCGGCCGGTTCGGCCTGGTCGCTGGATGTGCCGCCGCTTCGGGGCCGGGTCAACGACATGGCCGGGATATTGTCCCCGGACACGGTTACGCGTCTGGAGAGCGCCCTGGCGGCTTTCGAGGCCTCGGACTCGACCCAGGTGGTGGTCCTGACCGTGCCGTCCCTTGAGGGGGACACCATTGAGGGCTTCTCCATAAAGACGGCCCAGAAATGGGGCATCGGCCAGAAGGGCAAGGACAACGGGGCGCTTTTGGTGGTCTCCAAGGGCGACCGCGAGGTGCGCATTGAGGTCGGGCGGGGGTTGGAAGGGAGCCTGACGGACGCCCTGAGCGGCCGGATCATCGACCATGTGATCGTTCCGGAGTTCAAGAAGGGCGATTTCAATGCGGGTGTGGAACAAGGCGTGGAAAAGATCATGGCGGCGGTGCGCGGGGAATACACGGGCGACGGTTCCGCTGGCGGCTCTTCCGAGCTTGATGATGAAACGTCGTCTTTGATATTCGGGGCCGTGATCTGCCTGGTGCTCATGTCCATCCTGCGGTTTCTGCCTGCCCTGATCCGGGCCGGACTGGGCGGCGTGGGGATGGGGATTTTAGCGTTTGTGGTCGCCTCCGGAATCACCATGACCATCGTGATGGCCTTGGTGGGCGTGGTTTTGGGCATTCTCGCGCCGTATATCTTCCGTGGCGGCGGCACGGGCGGCGGCGGAGGATTTTCCGGCGGCGGCGGTGGCGGAGGATTTTCCGGCGGCGGCGGCTCGTTCAGCGGCGGCGGCTCGTCGGGCAAATGGTGATCTGCGCGCCTGCCACGCGCCCTGGCCCCCGGACGTTGACGCGCCTGGGGGCTTTTGCGTGCTGCGGGTCAAGACGGCTTTCGCGGCCCCGGCGCGCCGACACGTTCTGGTCTTGTCTCTGGGGGGAATCCGCACCACGCCGTCCAGGGACGGATCGGCACAAGCATGGCCACAGGCCTGGCAAGGCCGCCTGTCGGCCGCAACATCGGGACACAGCCGTGGGCGGCATGGCAGGATTTTATCATGACTTATTGGCATGTTATGGCAACACCATGGCAAAGAAAGGATCAGACGCTTGACATGGCCCGCCCTGGGGTCTAATAACGCCCCTTCGTCGGGATGTAGCGCAGTCTGGGAGCGCACCTGAATGGGGTTCAGGGGGTCGGAGGTTCAAATCCTCTCATCCCGACCAGAGATTTCAAGGGGTTAAGCTGAAGAAGCTTAACCCCTTTTCTCGTTGAATAACCGGCTGGATAATTTTTTATCCTGAAATTTTAATTGGATAGCCATATGAAGCGATCCTATTTCCCATAAATGTACCGCGCCACCTAGTTTTGTGTACAACGACGTTTAGTTTTGACCATCCTCCGGCTTCGGGTAGGGGAGCACGGGCAGCCGCAGTCGCTTGCGCCAACCAGGCTTGAGGAAGAACACATACCGGAACTGGCGGAAGGTGAGCCGGAGCGCCCGGTCGAGGCCCTCGCGGATAACCTTGCTCCTCCCTCCGCTCGTCCGGTGGGCCGTCACCAGCAAGTCATGGTAATAGTCACAATCCAGAAAGAGAAATTGCGACTTGTGGCTGCCGACGTAGAGGAAATTGGCCGCCTGGTAGACGACGCCCCAGCGGCCGCACCGTTCATCCGCAAAGCTCTGCACCCACCCGATCCACGGCATGACCTGCCGGATGTACCGGAACGAATAGGCGATGGCCATGCTCTCGGAGTTGCGGGGGCAGACGTCCGCCAGCCACATGCGGTTCAACTCCAGATATTCCGTGGTCCCCGTTCCCTCCACCACCTTCCCGGCCCGGGCAGGCTGTAGCGCATAGCCGAACGACAGCACCCCGGCCAGATTCCGGCGGAAGTAAACGCCGAGGTGGACATAGGAATTATTGACTACCCGGTGAGAGTAGTGGTGGCGCGTGACCAGCTCACGCGCCATAGCCGCTGGAATCGCCGCTACATAGAAATCGCGGCCGCCAAAACCAGCCACCGCCCATGCCCCCTTGATAAACCCCTTGTCCGTAGACGTGGGCGGATCGTAAACCCCCGGGTCTGGGGGATGGTGCGGCGGCCGCTTGGCGCGCCTTAACGCTCTGTCTCGGTTGTCAATGATCTCGGCCATGGATGTTCCTCTTTCGAGGCTCCATGGCCTTCTGTGCCGGGGCTCGCGGCCCTCACGTGATTCACGGTCCCGCACCGGGGACACTTGATTGAGAGGCGGATCGCCTCCCCCTTACCCAGCAACCTCCCGCATTCTCCGCATCTGATCTCCTGCACGTCCAACGCCTTTACAGGTTGCGCCTGCGCCTGCTACGCCCTGGTCACCCTTGGTCCCCCAGGGGAGGGAGCAGCCAGCGCAAGCTGGTGGTCCGGTGTTCCTGCACCGGGCCAGTGGGACGGCTCCACCCGTCCCGCCTGCTCCACTATAAATGCTCGGCCAACTCTGGCCAGACGACGCCAGCCAGCACCACGGCCACATCCAGGGGCGTGGCCGCCTCATCGATAGCCAGCTTGGCTCCGCGACGGGCGGCCTTGACGGCCGCGCCGTAGGCCAGCCACGTGGCCCGCTGGTAGACCACCAGATCCACGACCTGGCGCAGTGTCAGGGCCACGTCCACCCGGGCCAGGGCCGTCTGCTCGGCCACCAAAAACGGATAGGCTGCCGGGGTCAGCGGGTCCGGCGCGGTATCGGCCCGGGCCGCGTCATGCGCCGTATGTTGATATTCCAGGGTCTGCCCGTCGCCCGGCGTCAACACCATGAGCCGCCGCCGCTCGGCCTCGGCGTCGATGGCTGCGCAGGCCACCGCCTTGGCCGTCTCCAGATTTTCGGATGCGCCACCGGCCGGGACGGGGGCATTTTCCGGCCGCGAGACGATTGCGGTCCCGGCTGGAAACACCGCTGCCTGAACGGCCAGGGCCAGGGCGTCATCCAGGCAGCACAGGGCCACGGTCACCCCCCCGTCATCTGTCTCGATCAGATCCATCAGGTTGTGCCGATGGCTGGAGTATGCCAGATCTCCATCCACGGTCAGCCCCAGGGGGGCGAGGTCTGTCGCCAGGGCTTGGCGCGTGGGGGCGTGCAGAAACATATCGATCATAGGGCCTCCTTACAACGTGATGGCGCGGAGTTGCGCGGCGGTCAGGGCTCTGGGAAAATATGTAAAATGGCGTAGAGCTCCACACATCGGCTGCACCCCGCCGAGTGTATGCCCCACGCGTAATGTCGAGAGCGGCGACGGCATTGCTCCGGATGTATCCGAAACGGCTTGGCCGCCATTTACAACGAGTTGATAGTTATTATTTCGGAAGGAGAATGCCGCCCTATACACAGTGTTTACAGCAACAGTTAATGATGCCTCTGTATAGACCACGGCTGTCCCGCCGGAGTTGACCGCCATTGTAATTTTATTGCTTGCCGAAACAAACAACGACAAAACGTTTGTATTGCCATTGTTATCCAGATAAAAAATCCGTTGCGGAACAGACACCCCAGCAACACGAAACTCACAATAAATCGTCCCCTCTGCCGCGTTGAAATCGATGTCGGACAGCGCCACGGTCGCCACGTCCGCCGCCCGGGCCACGGCCGATCCCTCGCCCAGGATCGGCGAGGTGGCGAATGGCCCGGCCTCCACCTGGAGGTGTTGCACCGTCCCGGAGGGGGCCAGCGTCAACGTCCCGGCCGTGGGCGTGAATGTCAGACTGCGCCGAACATTGTAGCCTATTCCTTCAATGGGAGGTATTGCGCCAGAATAAGCACCTGACAAAGTTAACGATCCACCGCCATAATACGATACGGTGTACGCCACGGCCGAGACCGAGACGTTTTCCGGGGCCGTGGGCGCGGCGGCGATGGTGTTTAAGCGCGTGGCCGCGCCTTCGATGCGCAGGCCGAGCAGATTGCCCGATGCGTCGTAATCGAAGCGCGGCACGCCCACGGCCGCTTCGCGCAGGCTTCCGGCCGCACCCAGACGCCAGGCCGACGAGGCCCGGGAGAACGCCACCGTGCCCGGAAGGGCCAGATCCGGCGCGAAAATCTGGAAAGCGGGAGGGACGACGCCCACAAACTGGCCCACGTCATCGCGCAGACGGCGGGCCACCCCCCCTACGGAAACCGGCGCGGCCGTGAAATGCCCGCCCGACAGGTCGACCTGGGCCGCCACAAGGGGCACAACAAATACGGCCCAAACGGCGTACGTCCCAGCCCCGACCGTGTCGGCCACATCGACCGTCAGGCTGCCGGTTACCGTATTGTACGCCGTGACCCGGCCGAGCATCCCCGCCTGTCCCGCCTCGGTCCACAGCACCACGTATTGCCCCGCAACGAGCCCCTTGCCTGTGCTAATCGTCAATGTCCTGGCCCCCGTCCCCACCATAAGCGAGGTGGCGGACGCGGCCGTGATACCGGAGCCCCCGGCGGCCAGGGCACCTTGCACGTGGGCCGAGACGGCCCCGGTCAGGGCGTTGACGTCGCGCACGACACCGGGAAGATCGCCCCAATACGCGACGGCGCGCGTGCGAAAACGTGTCATGTCCTCCGGGGAGGGCGGAATCTGTGGCGACCTGACAGCAGGGAACATATGTTACGCCTCCACGGTGACGGCCCACATGTCCGCCTCGTCCAGGGGGACGGCGAACAGGGCCAGATGGTTGATAGTTCCGCACAATTCGTGTCCGGATAGATCACGGCCAACGCGCAGGGTGGTCAGGCTGGCGGGAGCGGCCCCCGACGTGTCCACGGCCGCTGTCGCGGCATTGAGCACGGCCCGGAAATCGTTCGCCCGCCACGAAAACGCCACCCGGAAATCGGCCCCGTCCGACACCACGCCCAGGGACAGGTCGGCCTGGACCACCCCGGCCGCGACCACCGTGCAGGTCAAGCGGCGATCCGGCTGCCGGGCCACCACAATGCGATTGTTCACGGTGCCGTCATCCAGGCAGACGGCCGTTTGCGCTGCATCGCCCACGCCCGGCGCGGCGCGCCCGGACACGAACAGCGCCCCCTGCGCAGGGACAAAATCGAGCCCGGCCAGACCGGCCGTGGCCACGTCCGCCATGCGCAGTCCCGACACCCACTGCATTGCGGTCAACCGGATCAGGGAGAGAGATCCGGCCACAGTAAACGTGATGGTCTGCTGGTCTGCCAGGGTAAACGAGACGGGATTATCTTCTGTCGCCACCATGCCAAAGGCCACCTCCCCCACTCTCACGGCGAACGACAGCCCGCCAGCCCCGGAAACAGACACGGCATAGGTGCCAGCCGGAAGCGTCAGGGCTTGCGTGGCAGGCGAATCCGGATTCGTAAAAAGATTGGCGGCAGTCGGCAGCACCGGCGAGGTGGCGACCCGCCCGGCCTCGCACTGGATCGCATCCGGTGTCCGGACAGGCACCAGTCGATAGAGAGCCGTCTGGGTCACCGTCAGGATCACAGGGGCTCCGGGCGTGGCCCGGCCGTGATGCACCGCAGGGAGCATATCATCATACACGTCAACACCGCAGGCTTCAGGGCCGGACACGGAGACGGCAAACGGACCCGGCTCCAGTTGTACCTCCTTGACCGTCGGGGCCTGGGGATCGGTCACGAGATTTTGTGCGCTCCCCTCGATCAACAGTCCCAGCAGATCCCCCGTCGCATCGTAATGCCAACGAGGGATGGTGTTGGCCACTGTCGCCAGATACCCGGCCGCCGTGCGCCGCGTGCCGGTCGAGGCCCTGGTAAACGTGACCCCGCCCGGCAGGGTGCGACCCGGCGACCACAGGGACCACACGGGCCGGACGCCGGAGAACCGGCCGGTGGCCTCCCGGACGATGGCGTCGGCGCGGGCGGCCGTAATGGGGAGCAGCATCGCCAGCGGCCCGGACACGGCTTCTATATGCGGCACGGGGAAAACCACCCACGACCCGTCGCCGGACTGGCCGCGCACGGCGGTCACCGCGACGGTCATCTCGGCCACGACCCCTTTGCGGGACACGGCCGCATATCCGGTGACCTCGCCCCACAGGGCGGCCTGGGTGGCCTCGCACCACAAGCAAACGTGCTGCCCCGGGGCAAACACCCCGTAGGCCCGCATCAGCTTGATCGTCCGCGTGCCCAGGGCCAGGGACAGCCCTCCGGACACGACGCCCATGGTTTCCAGCCCGGCCCCGTAGGCCGCCGTGGCTTGGCCGACGACATCCTCGCCCCAGGTTTGCAACTCGTCGCGCAGGGTGGGCATGGCCCCCAGCCAAGCCAGCACCTCATCAAAATAGGTGTCCGAGCCAATGACCGGAACGGGCGGAAGGGCGGAAACAGATTGGATCGCATCCATCATACCACCCCCTCGATTGACAGCTTATATTCGGCATCCCAGGCCACGGAGATTGTCAGACTGGAGTAGTATCCCAGGACAAAATAGGTCAGCAGTGATCCCTCCAGAGTGTCCTGGTCATCGGTCAGGTTGTCGACCATCCAGACGCACGCCCGGCCTCGCAGGGTGGTCAATATCCGCCGCACCTTGTCCACCGCGCCGGTCGGGAGAACCAAACTGAAATCCAACAGATCGGCATACAGCCCCTGGGCAATTCGTGTGCGCCCCTTCTCGTCCGTGGTCTTTTCGGAAAAGTCCAAAATCCCAGGGTT
Organism: Desulfolutivibrio sulfodismutans DSM 3696; assembly: GCF_013376455.1. GTDB lineage: Bacteria > Desulfobacterota > Desulfovibrionia > Desulfovibrionales > Desulfovibrionaceae > Desulfolutivibrio > Desulfolutivibrio sulfodismutans. Next base: position 1,318,523 of record NZ_CP045504.1, read on the forward strand.
GACGGGCAGCAGCGTCTGGCCCAACACACGTTCCATGCCATAGCGCACATCGCCCAGGCGCGCGCCCCCCCCGGGCAGGTTGATCCGGATTCGCAGCGTCCCGGCCGCTGTAAACGGATATTGCCAGTAAACGCGGTCGCCAAGTTCCGGCTCGGTGAAACACACGTCGTACCAGTCCAGGCAGTCATCCACCATTAGGTCGATGGATCGTTCGGCCACCACCGCCCCGGCGGCGTCCAGCAATGTAAAATCCACACTCGTGCCGCGCACCCCGAACAGGGCCACGGAGGTGGTCAGCGCGCTCTCCAGATCCTTCTCAATATACCCCAGCCCCTCCAGATCCTCGGAAAACGTGTTGACGTATTCGTCATTCCAGCGGCCTCGGTTTGTTGCGCCCACAGCCACCCAATGCCCCGGGCTGTCGGGCGGGTAGTGACCCACATTGCCCGCCGTCAGGGATTGATAGATGCGGTCAGTCGCGGCCACCATGCATTGCTGATCCGCAATATACGTCCGGGCCGGGTCATATTCCTCGGGCTCGCTGGCGTGCCTGGCCGGAAGCGACGTGGCCTTGATGCGGGCCGGGGTGATTTCGCGGGGCACGATCACCTTCATGCCGGGCTGACCGTCCTTTCCGCATATCTGGCGCGGCGGGCCTCATCGGCCGAGGTGGCGGTGTTGCGCGCCACCTCGCGGGTAAGTCCCGTCATGTTCGTGAGGTGGCGCTCAAAAGAGGCGTTGAGCCGCTCCAGGACCGCCCAGAACTGATCCAGCGGCACCACGGCCTCCTGCTGCCGCCCCCCCTTGCCCTCGCCGATCAGGGCGTAGGTGGGCCGGGTGGTAATGCCGCCCTCGGCCAGTCCCGGCACCTGCGGTTCGTAGCCGATCCAGTATTCGAGTTCGGACACCAGGGCCGCGATCTTGGCGTTGATGCGGTCCACTTCCTGGAGGTGCATCATGGCCGCCATGGGCACCCCCATTGCTATGGCCTGTATGGCCATCTGCTGATACGTGCTGGCCTGGGACCGCAGATCCGCGATGGTGGCGGAAAGTGTCTCGATCTGGGTCTGTTTGAGCAGATAGTCGGAAATGCCAGCGAAATAGGCCTCCATCTGCTCCTGGGCCTCCAATTGCTGTTCCTGGAGCGCGTACAGCCTGTCCGCCTCGGCCCGGCGCTCTTCGATGTTGCGCTCCAGCCATTCCAGGTATTCGGCCTGTCCGGCTTCGATGGCCTCGACCACGGACGCCCACTGATCCTGCCCCAGGGTCTCCGAGGCCAGGGCGTCCAGGGCGCGCAAGGTCAGGGCGGAAGCGTCGTACTGCTGGCCCGTGGCCTCGCCCAGCACCTGCATGGCGTCGTAGGCCGACAGGAGCAGTTTGGCTTGGTCGGCGGTCAGGCTCTGCACGTCCAGGGTGCCGCCCAGCAGTTCCGCCAGCCCCGTGGTGCGCATCAGATCGTCAACGGTCGACGCGGCCAGGGCGCGCACGTCGCCCGACGTGGCCCGGCCCTCGGCGGCCAGACCGGACAGGTCGGTAAACGCCTGCATCCGGGACAGCATCTCCGTGGCGGCGGCCAGAAAATCCGCGTCCGGAACGTCTCCCGACGTCTCGTCGTAGAGCCGGTCGAGCAATCCGGATTGCGCCGAGGCCATGCCGCCCTCCAACCCCTGGTAGGTATCCTGGCGTTCGCTGTACGCGGCCGCGCTGCCCAAACGGGCGATGATGGACGCCCGAAGCGAATCGTAATCGTAGGTCGACCGGCCGGACTCCCACAGATCCGAGGCAGCCCCGGCCAGTTGCCCGGCGGCCTCGGTGTCGCCGCGCATGGTGCGCCGGTACAGATCGGCAAATTCCCGGGACGCCCGGGCCGCCGTCACGGCCGGGTCCGCATCCAGCCCCAGCATATCGTCCAGGGTGTCGCGCAGACTCTTCGAGGCGGCCCCGAAGGCCGATGATGCGGCCAGGGCCGACGCGGCCAGGGATTGGGCGGCGCTGGTTTGATAGGCCACGGCGTCCTTGAGGTCTTCGATGTATTCGCCCAGGCTGTCGGCCTCGTCCTCAATCCCCAGCAACCGGTCCCGTTCCCGCTCCAGCTCGTACGCCTGGGTTTCGGCCAGGGCGGCCTGTTGGGCGTACGTCGCGCCGTTTTTGCGGGCGTCCGCCAGCTCCTGTTCCTGGGCGATGGCGCGTCGGGTCATCTCGGCCGCAGAATCCTGACCGTCCGCCGTCTGGCGGCGGGCCAGCAGATCCTGGTCCCAGGCCCGCTCGGCCAGATCGATGTCCGCCAGGGCGTCCTGGAAATCCTGTAGATTGGACACGATGCCCGAGAGGTCCGCCCACCACTCGAACGCGCTCGGCGGCATGGGCTGTTCCATCGCGGCCCGGTACGCCGACCAGAACGCGCCCGGGTTGTCCATGACACTATCCACGTCGAAATCCGGAAAATGTTCCGAGGCCCCGGACAGCTTGTCCCGGAACTCGCTGCGGTAGTAGTTTACGGACGCCTCGGTGCGGTCCCGGTCCTCGTAGGCCCGTTCGGCGAAGGTGGAAATGACCTGGTTGAAATTGTCCTCGCCGCCCACGACGTCAACAAGCTGCTCGGAATACGACGCCAGAGCCAAATTTTGCAATTGTTGGCGGTATTGCTCCAAATACCGCACCACCTCGGCCCCGGCCTCGCCCGCCGCCAGAAACCGTTCCGTCAGTTCCTCAGTGGATTCGGCCTGGTCCTCCTGGGCCTGGCGCAGGATGGCCGACCCGGCGTTGTAGCCCGTGGCCAGGCTGGCCAGGGACAGCAACGTGGCGTCCGTGACCCCGCCCATGCGCGCGAAATCGATCCCCAGCGGCTTGACCTGGTTGGCCACGGTCCCGAAGGCCTCGCCCAGACGGATCAACGTATCGTGCAGGCCCTCCAGGCCCTCGGCAAAAAGCTGGGCCGCCGGTGACAACTCGCCCAGCACCTGCCCGGCGGCCGTGCTGTACATCAGGCGTTCGACCAACCCGGCCAATTCCTCGGCCACCGGCGGAAAGAAGAAACTGAAATCCCGGTCCCAGTTGCGGTCGAAATCAATTTCCAATGTCTTGGCGGCCGCGTTGATGTCCTTGACGGTCTCAGCAAACTGCTGCCGCTCGGCTTCCATCTCCATGGGGTCCAGCGCGGTCATTTTGTAGGAGCCGTCGGACATCTGGGTATAGCCGATGCCGCCCATGGCCCCGCCGGAATACATCACGGCCTGGCCGGACCAGACCTCTTGCGGCGGTTGTTCCTTCTTCTCTTCGCCAAAAAGCGACCCCAGAAGCCCCAGCCCAGCGCCGATGATGGTGCCCACGATAGGCAGCACCAGGGAGCCCATACCGGCCCCGGCCGCCGCTCCCGCGCCCGCTCCGGCCCACGGCGCGCCAGCCACGCCCGCGCCCATCATCCCCTCCAGGAGCGACGACCCCAGACCAAAACCGCCGGTCGTGACGCCGGTCGTGACCGCAGACGCGCCGCCCTGGAACAGGGTGGAGACGCCGCCCTTGAGCAGGTCGCCCACCAGACCCGTAGCCAGGGAGGCGATGCCGCCGCCCCCGCCCGAGACGCCGCCGGGGGAGAGCCCGGACAGGCCCTGGGACAGGGCGCTGGCGTCGTCAAAAATCAGGCCCATGATATTGCGCTTGAGCCATTCGGCCATGATGTCTTCGAAAAGCGAAATGAACATGTCCCCCAGGCGGCCCACCACGGCGCCGACCGGCCCCAACATCTCCACCAGCTTGTTGACCCCTTGCCGGGCCATGTCGCCGAACCCCTGGGCGACGCCGCTGGACAGGTCGTCCGTCAGCCGCAGCATGCGCTGGGTGGTGTCGCGCCAGTCGTCCTGCGCCCGGCCGAAAGATGTCTTGTACGAGCCGGATTCCAGGGCGAACGCGGAGGACATGGCCTCGCCGAGGGACGTGGGGTTGTCGCGGGCGGCCTCCAGGCGACGCCGGTTGAAATCGTCCACTTCCTTGGCCGCATACATTTTATAGGCGACCTCATCGTCCGTCTTGGACTTGACCATTTTCAGGCGCTGTTCGAGCAGGGCCTTTTCAGCCTCCCAATACGCCGATGATCCGTCGCCCATTTTGGCGTAGGCGTCGCGCTGCGCCTCAAGGCGCTTCGCCTGATAGCCCCGTTCCAGTCCCTCCAGCAGGGAAAGACGTCTGTTTTCGTCTTCAACGTTCTGGTTGATGAGCTGTTTGTTTCGCTCATACCAGGCCTCGGCCTCGGAGAGGCCCGCTTGATACGCGAGGTCTGGATCACCCGTGGCGTCGGCAATTTCAGACATGAGGCCGGAAAGTTTTTGTAGTGATTCCACCATGGCCTGGGCCTGGACGGCTTGTTTTTCCAGTCCCCGGCCCCGGCCGATACGTTCCATGGCTTCAGCGGCCTGTTCCGCCGAAAGCTTTCCAGCAACAAGGCCAGACTCAACCCGTCTGGCGAAGTCGTTCCACTTTTTGTCAACCTGGGACAATTTGGTTTGCAGCGTATCGCCCGACAAGGCGGCCTCGGCTGATGCGATCTGGTCATCAAGTGAGGCAAGGAAATTCGTCGCCTCCTGGGCTGCCCGGGCGGCGGCCCCTCCGGAACGGGAAGCGGCCTTGGCGATATCGTCAAAAGCCTTGGCAACCCCGGCGTCGGCCAGATCCTTCATGGCCTGCGCCCGGCTCAACAACTCCGCATCCCCTTCCTTCTGGGCGAAGGCCATGGCCTTTTCAGCCTGAATCCGTTCCTCCTGCCACTTTTGGGTGGCGGCCTGACGCTTCTGTTCGGCGGATAAGGCGGCGGCATTGCCGGATTCGATGCCTTTGAGGTTGGCAAGGTGCTTGGCGAGTTCCTGGTTCCGGCCCTTTTCGATCACGACATCAAGGGCGGCCACCCGGTCGCGATCCGCACGGAACAGATCGACAGCGGATGTATTCGTTTGCGCCGGGGCGGGGTTATAGGCCGCCGTCAAAGCCGGGAAGGGGGTTGGCTTATACCGAGCGGTGAGGCCAACGATCTTTTTTTCGAATCCTTCGACCACGGCCCTGTTCTGTGCCGCCGACGCTTCCAGTCCGGCCACGGTGTCGGCGTCAATGAGTTTGCTTCCGATGCTCGTCTTGCCGATGGCGGCGATGGCGTCTTGCACGTCGGCCAGGGGGCCGAGCAGCCCGGCGACGATGGCCGTCGAAACGCCCCAGAAGGCCACTTCGACGTAGCCGACAAGCTCATTGATGACCGTGACAGCGGCCTTCACCAAATCCAGGGCCAGCCCGGCCCGCCCCGTGGCCATCTCCATCTGCGCGAAAGACTGGACGGCGCTCCCCAGGGAACCCAGGATATCCAGGAACTGCGACCCGATGGATTTAAGGGTTTCATACATCCCGGCCAGACGCTCTCTGTTCTCGCCGATCCACCTGTCCAACTCACGGATTTTTTCGACCAGGGCCTGTGCGCCGGACACCACCAGGCCGCCGATGTCGTCGCCGACACCCCGGATGGCCGCCGCGATGTTCTGGATGTCCTGCCCGAGCCCGAGATTCTTGGTGTCGATGAGCAACCCGAGGATCTCCGACGTGGCCTTTTTCGCGTCCTCGAACAACCCTTCGGTGGCATGTCCGGCGAGCACGTCAAACGCCTCGGCCAAGTTCGAGGTCAGGCCTTCCCAGGTCTGTGCCGTGGCGTCGCCAGCGGTGCGAAATGCCTCCAGCTTTTCATTCAACTTTTCAACGTAGACCCCCTGGCGCTGCCATTCCAACACCAGTTCCTTGGTGATTCCCAAAAAACCGGCCAGCCGGTCCTGCCCCAGCTTGATATCCCCATCGAAAAGGGACCGCGCCTCCGCGCTCAATTGTTCCAACGGGATGCCCAGCGCCCCGAAGGCCTGGACAATGCCCACCAGCGTCTGCTTGGTCTGGTCGAGATTAAGACCCGCCTGACCGGCAGGCCCCAGAACCATCTGAAACCCTTCCACCAGATCCTTGGTGGTCGCCGTCGTCTGCAACCCCATAATCTGGATGTCTTTCATCAGATCGCGGCTCACAGACTGCGCCGCATTCAGCTTGTCGACGCCCTGCAATCGCCGTCCCTCTGCGGTGATCAATTCATTGGTGGCGGACAGGATCGACGCGATGCCCAGCTTTGATGTTTCCATGGTCCGGTTGAAATCAAACCCCCTGGACACGACCGTCGACATCGCGTCCATAGCGGCCCGCAAAGAGAGGAAGGCCCCGACTGCCCCCATCACAGCCGGGCCGAGCCGGGTGACCGCGCCCCCAAGCGCAGAGATGTTGGTCATGGCGACCTTGGCCCCGCCAGCCCCGGATTGCGCTGCCGGGCCAAGGTCTTGCAGCTTCTTTCCCGTTTCGTTGACGGCGGCCGTGGTCTTTTTGGCCTCGGACGTTGTGGACCCCAGGGCCGTCTTGGCACCTGACGCGCCGGTCTGGGCCTTGGGGCCGAGGCCGTTGAGGCCTCGGCCCAGGGCTTCGACAGCGGTCTGGGCCTGCCGCCCATCCGCCTCGATAACGATCCTGACCCTGTTTTCCGCCACGTCCGTGCCTTATCCTTTTATATGATCAAAACAGCCTGGGCCGTTTGGCGTCGAAGTAGAGTTCCAGTTCGCCCAAATCGGCCCAGGTTTCCAATTCCAGGTCATCCGCCGCAAATGGGTAGCCCCCCATCCGCAGCGTCCGCAGGTGCAGCAACCGGCTCACCCACGGCGACGGCTTCGCCCCCCGCCGGGGGCAGCGTTTGCACGCTGCCGCCAGCCACGGCCCGTTGGCCGCTAGACACTCGGGGCGTTTTCCGTCGCATCCGGAGAGGTGCCGGTCGACGGCGTCGGCAAAGGGCCGTCCAGCTCCTCCACAAACTCCAGGCCGCCGTCATCCAGGTCACGGGCCACGGTGGCCGCGCTCATCACGCGCTGGCAGACAAGCGCCAGGGCGTCCGGGCAGGCCTCCTCCATCAGCTCCCGCCATTCCGGGTAGTAGCCTTCGGCCTCCGGATCGGAGCTGACGGGCTTTCCCTCCACCGTGAACGCCCCGTCCGGAAACCCGGTCACGAACGCCTTCCCGTACCGGACCTGGAGGGGATAGGGGTTTTGCACCATGAGCACCTTTTTGCCTTCCCGGCGCATGGTGGCGTTGGAATAGGCCAGCCGCTCCTTGGGCTTGGCCGGGCGGTAGTAGAGGTCGATATCCTCGCCCGTGGCCGCGAAATGCACGGTCAGGACGTGGCGGGTGGGTTTCAGTTCAAAAGCCATGTGTCATGCTCCTTTAGAAGAAGGTGATGCGCCATTCATCGTCGCCGTCGCGGTCGATGCTGGCCACGAACGGCTGCTGGTAGGTGGCCAGGCCGTTGCGTTCGCCATATTTGAGATCCTCGTTGGCCGCCTGGGGCACCTCCAGCCGGATGCGGTTGCCGGGCACATTGCCGATGGTGGCCGCGATGCGGGCCGGGGTGGCGTCTTTCCAGGCCACCCAGGGATTGTATGCGGCCAGAGCGTCCACCTCGGGATCCAGGCTGCCCGTGGACCGGCGACCCGAGATGTACTGCGCCAGCAGGCCGTCCGCGCCGTTGGCGCTGACGCGCTCGGCGATGGTGTTGCCGATGTCCAGGGACAGAGCGGAGATGATGGGCTCATACGCGCCGATCACCACCCCGGCATTGACGAACACCGGCCCGGACAGATCGGTCAGGTCCGGGTTGGGCAGCACGGCTGCCGCCGGATCGGCCCACAGGCCGGTCAGGGTCCATTTGATGGTGGGAATCTTGCCCACCTGGCAGTCGATGACCGCCGTGCCCCGCGCGCCGACGATCTGATGCAGGATGCTGTCCTTGTGGTACTTGACGCAGGCGCTTTTCTGAACCTCCACGCGGGCGGTGACGGGCCGGTACTCCAGGCCCGGCGCGACGCCGCCAGCCGCCACGGTGGCCGTGGCCCCCTGCAAGCCGCCGGTGACGATCTCCGCCTCCGCAAACGTCCCTTCCACCCCGGACAGCACCAGCGTCCGGGCGTCGATGTGGTGCAGAGTGCCCGTGGCCGTGCCGCTGGTAATGGCCTCGCCGATTGCAAACTTGCCCCCGTCGTCGTCGGTCAGCGTGAGCCGGACCACGGCCGTGGCTTGCATCCCGCAGGCCAGCAGGAACGGGGCATAGTCCGGCGGCAGCACCTCGCCGCCCACGCCCAGGCCGCCGCCGCGCAGTTCGGTGGTGACCGTGAGCTGTTGCCGCTTCGCGCCCATTTTCGACGCGGCCGGGGAAAATGTACTCCGCACGGTATCCCGTTCGATTTTGTCGCCGGTCGGGGAGATCTCCGATCCGGAGTTGCACAGGATGCCCTTGAATTGGTCGGCGGCCGGGGCCACGCCGTAAGTGGCCTCGGTTGCGGCCAACAGGGCCATAACACGGGTTAGCAGGGCCATCGTAACCTCCTAGCCAGCCACCAGATAGGGCTGGTCGATTTCGATTTGCAGAGAATAGACGCTCATGCCGCCGCCCTGGAGTTCGCTGGCCACGCCCGTCACCGCGACCGGGAACATCCCCGGCAGCAACGTCTTGCCCTCCAGGAGCGCCGACGCGGCCCGAAGCAGCGGATAGCTGCCCGGGCTGCCGGTGCCGCCGCGCCGGGCCTTGGCCTGGTCCCCGGCGTGCTTGGCGCACACCAGCACCACGAATCCCATGGTTTCGATGCGCCGCTGGCCCAGGTCGGCGCGCGGGCCGCCGACATAAAACGTGAGTAGGGCGGGCCACTGCTGCACGGCCGCCGCCAGGCGTTCCGGGTCCAGGTCGCCGTTGTACGGCTCCACCTGGCGCACGCCGTGGCTGGCCCGCAGGGGGGCCAGTGCGGCCAGGATAGTGTCCTCCACGGCCGTGATCTCGTAGGGCGTGCTCACGGGGCGACCTCCAGATACGTGCGCAGGATGCCCAGCACCGCCGCGATCCACGGATCGGGCAGCGTGCCCGAGGCCGTGAACAGGTACGGCCGGGCCGGGATGGTGACCGCCCCGGCCCGGAAGGTCACATCCTGCTCGAAGTTAGCTTTGGACTGTTTGGCGAACCGGGATTTCCCCGTCTCCATGTTCACCTTGAAACGCAACACGCCCCGGCGCTCGGGCCGCGACACCTGGCCGCCGAATTGGTGGATAGCCGCGTAAGGCTTGTTGCTGCCGATCTCCAGGCGGCCGTCGCCCGCCTGATAGGTGATGGACCTAAACAACTCGCCGCTCACCCGCAGCATGGGACCGGGCCAGTGCCCGGCCCGCCTACGGCTGCGGATAGTGGCCGGGGCCAGCTTTTTCCAGGCCCGGCCGTCCGGGCTCTGTTCCCGCTGGTATCCCTCTTGAATCTGGGACAGCAGGGCCGTGCCCATGGCGTCCATGATGTCCCGGGTACCACCAGCCTGCCGCCCCAGCTTGTGCAGCAGTTCCTGGACCTGGGCGTCCTCGACGCGGACAGTAAACCCGTCCATGCCTAAAACCCCCTCATGGAGTCGCCGGTAAACGTGCGTCCGGCCCCGTCCAGGAGCACGGTGCCGCCGCCGTCGGCCACGGGGGCGGCCACGCCCGCCGCCTGGAGCACCACCACGCCCCGGGCCAAGTCCTTGAGCTGGGCGACGGCGGCCTTGTAGTCCTCGGCCACCTTCTCGGGCGCGGCGTCGCGGTAGAGCAGATACAGGGCGATGTCGCCCTGCCAGCGGACCACCATGTCCGGGGCGGCCGCAAACGGCACCTGATAGCCCCCGGCCCGGGCGTAGCCGTGGATGACGTTGGCCGCGTCGGCCAGGGCCAGGTCCAGCACGGCGTCCACGACCCCCCCCGTGGGAGGGTCATGGATGTCCGTGAGCTGAATGAGCCGGTCCTGGCCGTAGCGGTCGACCATCCCCTGCCGCGTGGCGTACATTTACTGGCCTTCCCCGGCCGGGGTTTCGGCCTTGCCGGGCTTGGCCTTTTTCCCGGATTCGGGCTCGGGGTCCGGCACGTCCAGTTCCTGGACCACGAGCATGGGCTCGGATTTCAGGGCCTCCACCTCTTCCGGGGTGAAGGCGTCAACGGGATGATCCACGGCGTGGTCCGGGTGGGCAAGCCCGGCCCGGCGGAAGCCGGACTTCTTGGCGATGATGCGCAGGATCTTCATGGGGTCGCCTCCTTTAGGCCAGCCACGGCGTGACCAGCAGTTGCGCCGTGTCGCGATAGACGTTGGTCGCGCCGTTGGCGTCGCGCTCGGCCTTGAGCACCTCCAGGGCCGCCTTCTCCAGGCTGGGCGGGGTCACCAACAGCGTGGGCCGGATGCCCAGGGGCTTGCCGTTGTCGCCCTTGAAGCTGCTCATGGCCGTCCTGGCCGCCGCGTAGCTGTCCGCGTCCAGGGTCTGCTTGCTGCCGTAGGCCAGTTGCCACAACCCCAGGCCCACGTTGACCCGGGCGTCCACGCCGTAGCGGAAGAGCTTGCGGGTGAACACGGACTCGTCGTCGGGCCTGTCCATGGCCACGAAGGAATAATCCCGCCGCTTCTGGAAGATGAGCGGCTTGACGGCCCGGGTCATGTCCATGAGGAACCAGGGGGTGCCGGAGCCGCCGCCATGGTTGCTGACGCTGACCTCGGCGCCGCCAGAAAGCACGGGATGGTCGGTGTCGAAGAAGTTCTGGCCGTCGTAGCACAGGGTGGTGAACCCGGCCGCCAGCAGGGCGAACACAAGCTGGTCCGGATGCTGTTTGGCGTCGATGCCGAGCTGGGAAATCATGGGAGCGTAGACGCCCAACGAATCGTCTTCCATGTCGTCCCGGTCCACGCCGACGGTGTTCTCGAAGCTCTTGTTGCGGATGCTGAAGTCGTGAGCCATGAGGTTCTGGATCACGCGGTCGCCGACCCATTCCCGGAATCCGGTGGTCTTCCCCAGCCAGGGATAGACCTCGACGGCCTTGGTGGAGGGCACCACCATGGCGATCTTCTCGAAGTCGCTCGGCGCGCCCGCGAACGCATTCTGAAAAAGGGTCTTGAACCCGGTGTACGCGGCGGCCAGGCTGGCCTGATTGATGATCATGAAACGCCTCCTTTAGAACTCGACCCAGACGCCGTGGGCGTCCAGGTCGCGAATGGTTCCCACGGCGCTGCGGGTGCCCGTGCCGTCCGTGGCGGCCACGGTCTGGTCATCCACGGCGTAGGCCGTCCCGCCGATGTGCTGCCGGGTGATGTCGCCGGAATTGGCGAAGGCGAAGCAGCCGCGCGCCACGGTGACCACCTCCTCGCCGTCCGCGCCCTCGGCGTTGTCCGCATGATGTTCGGCCCGGCCCAGGCCCTTGAGGCCCGTGGCCGTGACGGCCGGGGTGGCGTAGCCCGTGGCCGACAGGGCCACCAGCGACCCGGCGTAAATGACCTTTCCCGCCGCCACGGGATGCCCGACGAGCTTGCCGTCCTGTTCGGGGGTGTTGCGGTCCTTGGTCAGAGCGGCCATCTATTTGCCCTCCTGCTGCATGTGCTTCTTGTAGGCGTCCTCGCCCAGGCCGAGCTGGGCGCACACCGCCCGATCCACGTCGGTCAGGCCGCCGGATGTGGGCGGCAGCCCGCCCACCGGCCCCGTGGCCCCCGGGGCCACCACGACAGGCGCGGCGTTCACCCAGGCCTCAAATCCCGACAGATCCTTGGAGGCGTAGGCCGTGGCCCATTCCTCCATGGCCGGGGCCAGCTTGCCCGTCTGCTTGGCATGGGCCACCACGGCCTCAACCCGCTCCCGGGTCCGATCCGTCTCCAGGACGGACAGGCGACCGGCCACGGCCTGGAACTGCTCCATGGGCACGTACCGGGTGGGGTCCAAGACGCCTCCGGCCCCCTGGGCCGTAAGCGTCTTGGCATGGGCGGCAACGGCCTCGGGTTTGGCGTCCGCCGCCAGCCCGAAGTCCTTGACCAGCCCGGTGAACAGCCCCGACAGGGCCGTGCCCTGGGCCGTAAGCGTCTTGGCATGGGCGACAACGGCCTCGGGTTTGGCGTCCGCCGCCAGCCCCAGATCCTTGGCCAGACCGGCGAAAAGCCCCGCCATGGCCGCCTGTCTCTCCGCCAGAGCCTTGGCGTGGGCGGCCACGCCGTCGGCCGTGGGCATGCCGGACAGGCCGAACAGGCCCGCCAGCATTGCCAGAAATTGGTTCAAATCCATGTCCTCGCCTCCGTCGTTGTCGAGCTGCGACGCCAGCGCCGTCAGCTCCAGGTTGGGGATGTTGGTCAGAGCCGCGCATTCGATGCGCGTCACCGTGCCGTCGTGCTTGAGATAGCGGTAGACCGGGGAGAGATAGCGGTATTCCCGGGCCGCCAGCCGCGCGGCCGCCGCCTCGGTCCATTCCACGCGGCCCCAGATGCCGTCCTCGCGGACGTCCAGGTCCGTGATCCACCCGGCGGCCGGGGCGGGCCTGCCGTTTTTTTCCGAATAGAGAAGCTGGTGGTCGTAATCGATGGGCAGGGGAACGCCCCGCTGATGGGCCGTGGTGGCCGCGATTACGCCCTGCGGATCGTCCAGGCGGTACGGCCCCCGGCCGTCCCGGCAGGCGATGTCCCCCAGGGGCAGCAGATGCACCCATTCCGGAACGGGACGGGACGTTCCCAGGTCCAGGGCGTGAGCGGCACGGGCGGTTCGGGCGGTTCGCGTTTTCATGACGCCCGTCCTAGCGCACGACAAAAGCCCCCGTGCCCCGGACAGGTGTCCGGGGCAGGGGGCTTGCCTGCGAATGCGTTTTGCTGGTGGTGGCCATGAGGTACTCCAATTCCGGCGTTCCGGGCAAGGGGTGGGTGGGTGGTCCGTGCCCGCGCCCGGGACATGCCCCGTATGCGCACGGAGGGGCGTTTACTTGCGCGTTTACTGGGTTTTGGCGACATCGCCCCGCCCCGGGGCTTGCCAAACGCCCCAGGGCGGCTTATTTACTCTTCACCCTTGGCCGCTCGGAGAGTCCGGGAATGTCGCTACCGGACGGGGCTGCCCTGCCCTGGCAGCAGCGGAGTCCCCCCGTGGAGGTTGCGCACCACCCGGGCGGCCATCTTAAAAGATTCGCTCAAACATCCCCGTGTTTTCCATGTCCTTGGGATCAATCACCCGCCCCGACCACAGATCGTTCGTGACGACCGTCTGTTTCGTCAGTTCCTCGCCCGGGGCCGCCACCCGCATCCGCACGGCGTGGTTGACCCGCACCACCAGCTTGCCCGCGCCGTCACCGGCATCGATCAGGTACAGCAGGGCCGGGTTGGCCTTGTCCCAATAGACCGCCTCCGGCTCCCACAGGGCGTCCACCACCCGGGCGATGGTCTCCCGGGACAGCCCCACGCCGCTGGCCTGCTTGCCCTCGCGGTACAGGTGGGCGATGCCCTTATCCGACAAGGTGATGGCCCCGCACTCCGGCGGCGCCTTTTTTTCGCGCATGAAGTCGATGACCTTCTGATCCAGCGCCCCCACCACCCGCCGTTCTCCGGCCGAGATCGGCGCGCCGGTCTCCATGGCCGTCAGCTTACCCTGCACCCATTCGGACAGGTCATGCTTGAGCGCAGGCACCACGAACCGGGCCGAGGCCGCCTGGGCCGCCGCCAGATCGGCCGAGGCCTGCGGCAGCTTGTCCAGCATGGCCCGGGCCGCGTGGTTTTCCAGGGCGGCCTGCCCGGGGTTGTAGGCAAAGCCGGGGTCGATGCCCTTGGGCACATAGATTTCCTGACCCGTGCGGGGGTTGACGTACTTTTCCATCTCGATGACCAGATCGGGGCTGATTTCGTATCCAAGCTCTCTGAGCTGCGCTTCGGAAAGCTGGATGACGACACACCGGCAATGCCAGCCGTTTGGGGGGAAGTGCATTTTCCACCAGGGATGGTCCCCTCGTAATACGATGCCGTGCCATGCGCGGTGCTCGGGCCGCGTCTTGCCGTCCAGGATGGCCACGTACCGCAGATAGGGAGCTATATGTTTGGTGCGCTCGTAGCGCGCCCAGGTTCCGGCCGCGTGGGCCGTGCGCATGTTGGTGTCGTAGATGATCTGCAAACGCCGGGGAGAACCGAGCTGCGCCCGCACCACCTGCCCGGTGTCCGGGTGCGTCATGTCTTTTTTGCCCCACCAGCCCTTGGCCTGGAGGATCGGCGTCAGCTCGGCGGCGAACTGTTTGAGGGTGCGGCCTTCGGACTTGGCCCGCAGCACGGCCTGTTCGATGTCCTTGAGCACATCGAACCCGGCGCTTTTCGCCACGGTAAACGCCCGGGTGTGTTCGCCCTGCCACATCTCGCGCCAGTCGAACGTCGGGGTGAGCACGTGGCCCCGGGCCTCCAGGTAGGCCACGGATTCGGCGGGCGCGACGGCCTTGAATTCAATCGCCAAGGCCCGCCCCCGTCTCGCCCGCCAGGCGGGCCGCAAAGGTTAGCTTTGCCAGGTGTTCGGTCAACGCGGCCACGTCCTGCCCGGCCACGGCCTCGGGCAGCCGCCGCAAAAACTCGTCCAGGTCCGCACATTCGGCCAACAGCCGCCGCACAGGCTCAATCAGCGGGTCCACCAGCGGTTGCCATTCGGCCAACTCCTCGGCCACGGCCACGTCCACCGCGTCCCGGGGCTGCGGCTCGGCCGCCCCGGCCAAGCCCCGGCCAACTCCCGGGTGTGCGCCGCCCTGGGCGATCCGGTGGCCACTGGCGCGCCCATCGCGCCAGTCGCGGCCGTTTCGGCCGTTTCCCCGGGGGCGCGCAGGCACACCGCGTCCGGAGGCGGATCGGGCAACCCCAGCTTGTCCCGGATGATCGACGCCTCGACCTGGAGCCCAAGCGGCACCAGCTTCACCAGCCGGTCGGCCAGCTTGTCCATGTCCTCTTCGTCCGGCCGGAATACCTTAATGCGCGGATAGAGGCGGCGCGGCCCCAGGTTGAGGTCGACCACCGGCCGGGCGACGTCTCGGGTAAGCGCGATGGACAATTGCCGGGCGTCGGCGGCCTCGATGTCGCCGCGCACCCGCTCATGGGCGTCCGCCGTGCCCACGTGCTGGCCCACGTCCGTGGTGCCGGTCTGGCCCAGAACGGCCTTGCTGGTCTGACGGTCCAAGAATTCGGAGAGTTCCCGAAAAAGGGTTACGTTGCCCGAGAGCTTGGCCTCGATGAACTCGATGCCCATGGACTCCGGGATGATAGCCGCCGCGTCCGTGGAAATGTTCCTGACGGCGCGCAAAAGCGTGGCCTTTTCGCTCTCCGTCGCGCCCGGGCCGTAGCGGCCGACGCGTAGCGGAACCCCGAAGATCTCCGCGAACTGCACCCACGACTTGATGTCGAAGTTTTTGAACAGGTAGCCCCAGGCCACGGGCCGGGCCAGGCCGCCGCGAATGGGCAGGCCCGATTTGCTCTTATGGATATGGGCCACGTACTTGTAGGGGGAAAGCGGCACGAGCTGCCCGCCCTCGCTGCGCAAAAGCGGCGTGCGGCCGTCCTCGCGGGCAAAGGCGAACCAGCGCGGATCGCGCCATTCCAGGCGCTGCGGCGTCCACTGCCTGCCTTCCACGTCCCAGATGATTTCCGTGAGCGAAAACCCCTTGCCCACGGCGTCCAGCACGTCGAAAAGCTCGTCCCGCAATTCGTCCCGGGTCAGCACGTCGCGCACCAGGTCGGCGGCCCGCTGGTCTTCGGCCGCGTCCGTGGCCGCCTCCACCGTGATCTCCAGGCCCGACACCTGCAATTTGCGCGTGCCCAATACGCTCCGGTAGTGGCAGTCCTTTTCCTCCATCTCTTCGGCCAGCTCCAGATAGGCCGTGGGGTCGCCGTCTTCGGCGTCGCGCAAAAGCCGCGCCAGCCGAACCGGCGTCAGGCCCTGAGCCGGATGGCCGGACATGACCTGGCGCACGCCGGTCAGCGTCGGCCCGGCCTCCTCCTCGCGCAGGCGGCCCAGGTCCACCGGCCGCCCCAGATGGTCAAATAGCGTCGGCATTACCACGCCCCCTGTTGCGGCCAGCGGCCGCTGTCGTCGTCGATGTCGGAGTGGCCATTCCGGCTAGGGACAGAGCCGGACGGCTCGGCCGGGGTGTAGCCATATTCGGTGCGCTTCTGACAGGTGGCGAAATATGCCAGCACGCCAGCAACGGCCGAATCCCCGTGCCGGTATTGGCCGTCAGATCCCTTGACCCGGGCACCGGATATCCCCGGCCGCCCCTGGACCATCACCACCATACGGTGGTCTGCAATCACGTCCTCGTTGGCATCCAGACGCAACAGATCCCCTTCCATGGCCTGCTTGTACTTCGGGAACCACTCGGCATACCAAGGGGCCGAAAACATGACGCACTCCACCCGGCCCTGTCCGTATTTCTGCAATGCTGCCTCGGCATGGCTCTGACCGTTCCCGCGCGCGTCAAAGGCCGCCTTTTGAAAAAGCGGGATGTTGTCCAGGATGTAAAACGTGATGAGCTGCTGCACGTCGAAAGGGATATTGCGCAACTCCACGCCGAACGACTGTCGCCAACGTCCAGGCCGTTCCTCGTGCCAGACCCAGTTTACCGACAAGTCTCCAGAACGCCCGAAATCCTGACTGTAAACCGTGCGCCTACCCGTAGGCATGGCGTCGATGAGCGGCTTCAGGTGGTCCTGTATCCATGTGGAAGCGATTTCCAAGCGGTCAGGTTCAATCACAAATTCGGCGGGTTGCTGCCAACGCAAACGAGGAATTCCCTCGCCATGGCAGTGCTCCAAAAGGAGTCGGGTAAAAAACGCCCCCGACCCGCGTTTCGCGATGCAATCCAGTTCCTCGTTCGCGTCCTCTGGCGTGGGATAATCCGCGTAGATCTCTTCCCGGTATTTCTCTTCCGCCGTAAGGCTGTATTCCTTGTCCGTGACGAGGCACACCCGCTGATAAAAGCCCTGGGCCAAGGCGTCGTCGAAAGTGACCTTATGGAGCGAGTAGGGGAGCTTTCCCGCCTCCACGTCCTTGCAAAGCACCGTGAAGGGGTTGTCCTCTCCGTTCAAGGTGGAAACGATGTCTATACGCCCGCCCCACATGCGGAAGGCCAAGGCCCCCTTGATGACCTCCTGAAGGTTTTCGTGGAATGCTGCCTCGTCGATGCGGGCATGTCCCTGGCGGGACCGCCAGTTATAGGGGCAGGATGACAACGCCTCGATCTTGAATCCGCTGGCAAGCTGGATCTTGTATGTGACGATGTCGCGCTTCTCGTCTTTCAGCAGGGTGACGCCGATCTGACTGGCCGCCAGTTGGTAGGCTCGGGCGAAGAAGGCGCAGTCACCGATAAACTCGGCGGCCATGGCCATGTTGTAGCCCATATAAAACTGGTCCATCCCCTTGGCCAAGGCGGCCTCCAGGGCCGCTTCGGCAGCCAGCGAACCCCACGAAAAACCGATACGCCGGGACTTTTTGCAGAGCCGCACCGGCGATTCATCGCGATGCCACGCGGCTTGATACGGCAGCAGGATCTTCGGGACTTCGGTCGGGGTCAGCCGCCGTGTCGCTCGCATGCGTTGGATGTCCTCAACGAGTTGGAGGGCTTCCTCGCGTTCGGACGTGGTCATGCTCATGCGGGCTCAACCTCAACGCCAAGGATTTGCGCCCGGATAAGCCCCCACTGCTCGGGGGTGAGCCCGGCCTGATCCGCCGCGCCCTGGGCCGCCTCGGCGGCCTTGGCCAGGGCCTCCTTGCGGGCCTGCTCACGGATTTTGATCTCGGTGTCCACGCCGATCTTGGACCCGGCAGCCAAGTCCTTGATCGCCTTGGCCAAGCGCGCGGCGTCAACGGCATCAATGGCGTCCCCATCGCGCAACTTCGCCAAGCTGGCCTTAAACACCAGCCGATGCACGATTTCGATGAGCACTCGCCCCATGTCGCCATCCGGCACCTCGCCCAACTCGCGGGCAAACGAGGACGCGATTTCGCGGCTTTCCCGGATGTGCGCGGCAACTTCCTCGAAATCCTGTGAATATCTGCCCACCGCAGATCGTGAGACAGGCGCGCCCAACTGCCGCAGATGCGCAACGATTTGATCCAGCGTGTGCGCGCCCTCGGTCAACAGGCGGTCAAGCTCCTTTCGGATCGGCGCAGGGAGCGCCTTGACGGTAGACTTTCGCGGCATGGCTACCTCGGGCTCGGGCGTTTGACGCCGGGCACAACAGCCCGCCCCGTGGCCACGTCCGCGCCCCGGGCGGTCAGCCGCACCACGCGCACGTTGCCCACGGTCTCGATCTCGACCAGCCCCGTTTCCGCCAGCCAGGCCGCGTCCGTCTCCACCTGGTCCCGGGACGCGCTGTGCCCCACGGCGTCCAGGGCCGTCTGCAACACGGACGTGTTCAGCTTGTAATCCGGGTCTTCATGCAGGAAACGCAGGATCACCAGGCGGCGGTCCTCGGTCACCAGACGCGCGAAGCTGTTCATTTCCGCCCCCTGATGTGATGCTCCATGAGCAGATCGTTTTGCTTTTCCATGCGGGAAAGCCCGTCGCGGACGCCGGAGATCATGGCCTTGACCTCCTTGACGTCGCCCCGGACGGCCTCCAGATCCGTGCCCAAGGCCGCCACGTCGGCGGACAGCCCGTCCAGGCTTCCGGTAAGACGTTCGACCTCCGAGGGAGATGGGGCATCGGCCAGGGCCGCGTGCGCGGCGCATACCCGGCCGTCCACCCCGGCAACCCGGTCCGCGACGGCCTTGTCGCTCCTGGCCCGGTCTGCGTCACGACTGGCCCGTGTTGCTTCGCAGTGTTCCCGGGTCACGAATTTCCGGGCCAGGGACCACATGATCCATCCGAAAAACGCCTGAAACAGGAACATGGCCACCGGCCACCACTTGAGAATATCCTCCACGTCAGCCTCCCGGGTCAGATCATCGCGCCCACGACGGCTACCGCGCGAAGGGCCACCCCCGCCCAGGCGGCGTAGTTGGCCACCTGCGACTTCGTCCCGGCGTCGGCCTGCGAGGCCTCCACAACGGCGGCGATGCGCCGGATCAATTCGTGCAACTTGTCCACGGTCAGGGGATCGGAGGTGTCCACGGTCCCGATGGCCGAAGCCGTGGCCTTGGCCAGCGTGGCGTATTCGGCGATCCGCTCCTTTGTCTGGGCGTCCACCGGAGCGGTCAGGGCCACGTCGGCCAGGGCCTCGACCACACCCGGGAGCTGGGCCGCCACGGCCTGATACCGGCTTGCGTCCACCGTGCCCGGGTCGGTCTGGGCCCGCGTTCCCACGCACCCGGCCAGAAGCAGCGCCGGAACGGCCACGGCCAGGGCCAGCAACCCCTTGATGGTGGACGGGCCGCCGGTCCCGGGCGTGGCAATCTTGGTTTCGGCTTTGATGCGGCCCCACACGGCCAAGCCGCCGCCCGCCACCCCGGCGATGCCCAGGATCAATTCCACGATGTCGCCCTGCACGCCCTCGGACAGGCTGTAGCCCAGCGCGGCCGCGATACCGGCCAGCATGGCCACCACGCCGCCCCAGACGCCCCGGGACAGCCACCATTTCTTTTCGATCACGCCGATTTCAGCCGTGACCTGTCTGCCTTCGTTTTTTT
Source organism: Desulfolutivibrio sulfodismutans DSM 3696 (assembly GCF_013376455.1). GTDB lineage: Bacteria > Desulfobacterota > Desulfovibrionia > Desulfovibrionales > Desulfovibrionaceae > Desulfolutivibrio > Desulfolutivibrio sulfodismutans. The sequence goes on from NZ_CP045504.1 coordinate 1,338,010, forward strand.
CGTCCACGATCAGACTCCCTTTTGCGGCCAGCGGCCGCCCAGATGTTTCAGGATTTTCGACGGATAGTCGTTTTCGAGGTTGTGCCGGTTGCCCGGGCCGCCGTTGTAGGCCCGGCACACCACGTCCCAGCCCTCGTGGCCGTAGCGGTCCGCCAGCCGCCGCAGATACCGGCAGCCCCAGGCCAGCCCAATCGCCGGGACACACAGCTCCGGAAACCAGCCCTGGAAACCGAGGGTCCGGGCCGTCTCGCCCATGATCTGCATCAGGCCCCAAGACATGGCCCGGCCGACCTCTTCCGTGGCCTGGCTGCATCCCGGCGGGATAAAACCGCCGGGCGCGCGGTGGTAGCGGAAGTCGAACCCCGGCTCGTAGCGGATCGCATACGTACCCCCCCCGACCGACTCGTGTTCGACCACCGCCCGCACCAGCTCGAAAGGCAGCTTGAACTCGTCCGCCGCCGCCAGGATCGCCTTCAGGATTTCTTCAGTCATTTCCTGTTCCCTTTATTTGCCATTTTCTATCTGGTACGGTTTGGCATCTTTTCCCCGGACCAAAAGGAGATGTTTATGGAGAAATGGCAATGCGCCCTGATTAATGAACAAGGTGTTTCGTTTGCCGTTATGCTGGTGAAGCCTCGTATCCTCTCCTCCCAGGGCGAAAGAGACCGGGTTGCCGAAGCCCTGTCTATTCGCCTGGGTGTGCCTGTGGTTTTGGCTGCGGAAAACAACCGGCATGGCCTTGACTATTGGGGCAGGAAAGACCTTGTGGGCTTCCTGGCAAACGTCCCTCCCCAACGCCTTCCGTGGCGCGAGGTGACGTTTTCTTGAGCCATTCCGCTGCGCCCTCCAGGTGTTCCAGCGCCTGGGGGGCGTGTGCATGCCCCTGGCTGAAAAAAACATTCCCGTCCGAGTCGTAGGCATAAATGAGCTTCCCTCCGATGCGGACTTCCACCACGATTTCGTTCGGATCGCTCACAGCCACCTCCTTTGGCATCACCACGGCGCGTCCCCGCGCCCGTTCCACGGTCGGGCCAGCCCGCGCCGCACCAGCTCGTCGCCCAGATCCACGCCGTCTTCGGTCACCACCCGGGCCGACAGCCGGGACAGGCTGCCGAGATACGCGTCGCGCAGGATGACCACGCTTCCCACCCGGCACCGGGACCGGGTCCATTCCCGGGCCAATTCGGCCAGGGCCTGGATATGGGGCCGCGTGTCGCGCAGCTCCGGCGTGTCGATTCCGGCGATGCGCACGCCGATGGTGGCCACGGCCGGATGCCAGTCCGGGATGGTGACGGTGAGGGTGTCGCCGTCGCGCACCTTGGCCACCACGGCCCGGATGTCCGTAAGGCCCGGACGCGGCGTCACCAAAGGCGCGGCCGTCGCGTCGGCCTCGTTCTGTTGCGGGGTTGCCACAGGGACGGCCCGGGTCGCAGCGGCCACCGGGGGGATGGCCGTCGCAACCAGCAGGCACAGGACCAGGAAAAGCGATATCGGATGGCGTTTCATGACGCCCGGTCTACGCCGGGCGAAAAGCAAGAGGCCCCCGGACAGTTGTCCGGGGGCCTCTTCATGGGGATGTTGCGGGTTTGTGTCACGACCCCGGGGGAGGCGTCAAGTCCGTCATCTCCCGGGCCAGTTCGTGCGCCGCCCCGGCCAAAAGCTGGAGCAGCACGGCCAGCCCCTCCACGGCCTCGCGGGACGGTTCCGTCTCCAGGCTCCAGGCCGGGATCGATTCGCTCAGATAGTCCGCCACGCAGCCCATGCGGCGGATGGCGTCGGCCGGGTGCTCTCCGGGCCGCACCAGCCCGGTCATTGCGCCAGCCCCCGCGCCGCGCGGGACGCGGCCGCCGGGCCAGACGTCGGGCCGGACGCCGGAAGCAGGCCCAGGGTGCGGGCCTGGCGCACCAGCCTCCAGACCACATCCCTGGACACGTCCAGGAGCTTACCGATCTCGATGCAATTGAGGCCCTTTTGGTGGTAGCGCACGGCCTGGTTGATGCGGTGCAGCCGCTCCGGCGGCACGGCCAGGGCCGCCCGCGCCCCGTCGGCCAGGGCCTCGCTGCGGGCGTTTTCCAGGGCCGCGCGTTCGAGGGTGTTGAAGGCCTCGATGTAGCGGAGCTTCCATTCCATGGCCCGGGTGGAGTTCCAGCCCATCACCAGGAGGGTGAAGGCGTCGCGGGTGAGGAGGTAGGCGCGATCCTTCCTCATCCCGCCGGACGCGGGAACAACGACCTCGGCCTCTGTGGGCTCAAAGTTGAGCCGACAAAATGATTCCGGTAGCTTACGGGTCAAATCGTCGATGTCCCGCAGCACGTTCTTGTGCTTGAGCCCGAAATGCTGGGCCAGCTCCACGGATCGGACGGCCGGGCGTTCGCCGGGCAGGAATTCGACGGTCACCGGAACGGAAGGGGTTTGGGAAAGGGAAAGGGACATGATGCGCCTCGCTTAGTTGGGGGTTGGAAACAAAAAAAGGCGACTGACGCTCCCCCGCTAAGCGCGGCCGGGGCCTCGCGGACACCCGGACGTCAGCCGCCAATACGAGCCTCTCCTAAAAACAGAGATGCTAGGCGACAAAAACACGTCGTCCACTCTTCAACCATGCCTACGGCTTGGTCGTGGCGGTGGACAGCCACGCTTAGTTAGGGACTTCCCGGTTAGGATTTCCGGCCGGGGTTGTCAAGCAGCGCAGCCTAGAGCTTGCCCTTTTCTTCGTCTTTCTTTTGCTTTATCGCCAAATCTCGGAGTTCGCTCGATTCATAGTCAATACGCACATTTACATTGAAATTTTCACCATCTATAAAACAAAATACTGTAGTTTTTGCCGTATCCCATGCCGAAAACAAAGCAAGATGCCCCATTGATACCGCCAACCCATGGTTTTGCTTGTCTTCGGCATAAGTATTGTTTTTCCATAGAACTTTTGATTGTTTTGGTTTCCCATATTTAGATATTAATGCTTCCACAAATTCTTCATAATCGGAAATGTAATCATTCTTATTTGTGTGTATATCAACAAGAAAATACCTCACCTTCCATAGCTTGTTGTCAACAAAAGCATACGCCACTTGGATGTTTTTATCGAAAATTTTGTCGTTGAAGACAATCAAGTTGTCACTCTCCATGACTGGCGCGCTTCGTTCCGCCTTCTTGACCTCTTCCCTGCTCATCCCCCATTTCACACTGCGGAGATCGTACGCGTCCTCAGCGGCCGACAGGGAAGGGGCCGCGAAACATAACGCCAGCAAACACACCCCGGCCAACATCCAAGCCCTTGTCCGCATCACACGCCTCCTTGTTTCCGAATGGATATCAACCCTCCCGCATCCAGTAAACGCCTATTGCCGCGTTTCGGCCCCATGCCGGTCTTGTCAACCCCCTGGCGGGTTGCTATGCCTCCCCGCATATCAGCCAACGCAACCCCAGGGGGCCGCCATGACCGAAACCGCCTTTGACGCGCCCGGCTACGTCTCCCGGATGGGCCTGCTCATCGACAAGGCCTATCTGGAATACCGGCATCTCGCCACGGACACCCACAAGCTGCAAGCCCTCTACCTCCGCACCTACCTGTGGATCGCCAGCCTTCTGGCCACCTTCGAGATCGGGGCCGTCATCCGGTTCAAGGCCGGGGAGCTGGCCGTGGCCTCCGGCCTGGCCGCGCCCTTTCTCGTTCTCGTGGGCCTGTCCCTGCTCCTCGCCCTGGCCACGTTCGCCTTCTGCATCGACGCCCTGCGCGGCCGCAGGAATCTGGAAATGCCCCTGGGCGACTTCAAGTTCCTCTCGGACAAAGCCTTCCGGGAGGCGCAGGGGGATGCGGACGCCCTGTTCTACCAGACGGTTCTGGTGTCCCTCGGGGCCGGGATCAGTCATCAAGCAGCAGCAGTCCACCAAAGAGGAAGAAAATTACGAGCCATGTCATGGATGCTCCTTTGCGCCTCGGCTTTGGCCGTCCTCGCGGCGGGCGTCACCCTCGCCGCGTAAACCCGGCGGCACGGGAGGTGGTCGCCGTGTCGGATTCGGACAAGGAAAAGAAACCGCCGCAGGAACCGCCGGAAGCGAGGCCCGCCCCGTCCATCTCCATCGCCGTCCACTCGCAGGGCAGCGGCAAGGAAAAGGAAGGACGGGCCACCGGCAACCGCATCATCAGGGACAAGGAGTAGCCCTTCCGGGCGGCGGGGCGACCTCCCGCCGTCCGGACCCGTCCCCCTCGATCCGCAGCCACCATCACTGCCATGTCTCCGTTCCCGGCGCGGGAATGTCGCCAGCCCCGGGCGCGGGCGCGGGCGCGGCCGCCTTCGCGATCCGCTCCAGGGTTCCCAGGATGCCCTCCAGGGTCTGGTTGGCCATCATGGTCTCGCCGATGCCCAGGAGCACCCCCGCATCGGTCAAGGTCGAGACGCCGGGGAGCCTGACAGCGACAAGCATCGCCACAGCCGCCAATCGGGCGGACAGGTGCGTCAAAAGCTCCACCTGCCGCCGTTTTTGACGTTTCAACTCGTCCCGTACGCCAACCGACATGCCCTTTTTCACGCTTCCTCCTCGATTCGTTCACAATCCGACAACAGCACCGGCTCCCGGCGGCCCACCACAAACACCCGCCAGCGGCCGTCAATCCCCAGAAACGCCGGAGTCTTGGCGATCACCCGGTCAAAAACCGGGCGGCCTTCCTCGAAAAATTGCCCGTTCGGCACGGACAGCCGCGTCCCAGCCGCGATGCCATGCCCGGCGACAGGCCGGGGAAGCCCCGCCCCGTCGTGGACCGCCCCGGCCAGCACGACGGCCAGGCCCTCCAGGGTCACGAACGCATATTTCCCGCCGCCAGCCGCCAGCCAGCGGCCGTTCACGCGCAGCCGCACCGTGCCCGGTTCCGGCCGTTCCCCGGGCCACTGCGCCGCGTCGAACAGCTCTATCAGCGTCGTCTTGCCGGAAATCTTGAGCAAAACAGACCCCATTTTCGTGCGTGTTTCCGCCATGATTCTCCGGCATCCTTACAGCAAACTGTGTTGATCCGGCCGCCCGTCGCCACCGGCCCGGTGCCGCCGTACGGTGCGCCCTGCCACCCCGGCCAGCCGGGCGATCTCGTTTTCGCTTTTCCCGGCCTTGATGCCTTCACGGATGGCCCGCCACACCCTGGACCGGTTCCCGGCCAGCGGCCCCAGCGGGATCGTCATGTTCTCGCCCTGGGCCATCCAGGCGATTCTTTCCGCCGCCGCCCGGCCCACGGCCGTCACCAGCCAATGGTCCTGCGTGAGCGTCTCGGGGCGCGGGATGTAGACCGTCGTGCCGCCCCTGGCTTCGGCCAGGCGGTACGCCGCCACAGGCCCCACCAGGTCGGCGATGGCCGCCAACGTCGGCGGCAGCTCCATATCAAACGCCCCGAACATGTTTACTCCCCGTCCCCGGTAAACGCGGCGTCCTGCGCCCCGTGGCTTTCCCGCAGGGCCGCCTGATCCTTGCGCCGCAAGTTCTTGCCCAGGGCCGCGATCACGGCCTGGAGCTGCTTGGTGGTGGCCCATTCCAGCTTTTCCGGGCCGCCCTGGCGCGTGAGGATGGCCAGGGCGTAGTCCCAGGGCACGAACCGGCCCTGGGCGTTGGCTGTTTCGGCAAGTAAGGCCTCGATTTTGCCCATGAGATCCGAGCGGTCATAGTCGCGCTGCGCGGGCGCGGCCCGGTCGCCGCGACGCCGGGCCGGGGCGGTGAAGCCTCGCCGCGACAGGAACCGCAGCAGATCGTCAAGCTGTTTCAGATCGAGCTTGCCCGCCGAATCCGCGCCGTAACGGCCGTCGAGCATGGCCCGGTAGTCTGGGTCATCCATGCCGAGTTGCTTCTTGGCGATGTGAATTTTGGCCAGCATGCCCTGGCGGCGGGAGGTCGAGCGGTTCATGGGAGCCTCCGTAGCGCCACGTCCTCGCACCCCGGCAAGAGCGGCCGTTCCGCAACGATGTCGCCCGGGAAAAGGCACACCTCGCGGTCTGCCAATGCGCCGTCAGCACATATCTTGCGGCCAACGCCGCCGCCTCGCGAATACGTGACCATCATCACGATGCGGCCTTTGTGGCGCTTGGACATGACGTAGGGTTGGCAGGGCATGTCATTCTCCCTGTTTTGCGGCCCGGGCCGCGATCTCGTTGAGGCGTTCGGCGCAAATGGCCGCGATGCGCTCGGCCGCGTCCGGCTTGTCCGGATCGGCCAGGAAAAATCCCACCAGCCGCCCGCGCGCCGTGTCGCGGATGGCGGCCCGGCCGGGGATGGCGCTGGTATCGACGGCGAAGCGGGGCGTGGTCATATCGCCACCCTGTAGACCAGCAGTTCCGCCTCCAGCTCCGCCACCAACGCCCGCAGCTCCCGGTTTTCGCTTTCCAGGGCCGCGCATCTGTCGTCATCCGACACGGCAGGGACGGGGATCGAGACCGGGCCGCTTCTCAGCTCAAGGCTCCACGGCTGGGTTCCGGTCTCGCCCCCTGCCGCTGCCGGAGGTTGGGCCTCCATGGGCATGGCGGCCGCTTCGCCCTCGCGTGGTCCGAAAGCCTTCTCAACCAGCTCAAACGGATAAAAGAATCTCCGTTGTCGCCCGCCCCACAGCCCATAGCGGCGGCCGCTTTTTCCGAGCGGATACTTGCTATCCGCCTTGCGGACGGTGCCGGACTCGCTGATTTCGTAAGCCGGGTATCCCGGGATGGTGCGCCATTCCATCTACTGCTCCCGGCGCAGGCTTTGTTCGACGAGCCGCGAGAATTCCAGCACAGCGTCCAGCTTCTCATCCTCATTCTCCGCAAAACCAAAGCCGGGAATGAGCAGCGTTTTGTTGTCCCACGCCAAGGTGGCCATACCTTCCAGGCACTCGTGGAGCTTGTGCGAATCTCCGGAAGCAATGGGCAAGGCCCCCTGCGGGCATTCCTGGTCAACATGGATCACACCGTTGGTGAAGCAATATGCGACGGCCATGCGTCTCTCCTGCGGCTGCTCATCAGGCCGGAACCGCCACGCCCCGGCGACCGCCCCGCAGGGCGGTTTCGCATCTATTCCATCCCGGCCATGATCTTCCGGCAGCTCTGCATGAGCGCGGCCACGGGCACGTCGGCAGCCGCCGCGTCCTTGATGGCCAGAGACAGCGCCTCGGCCCGCTTCTTCCAGGCCAGGGCCTGAGCTTCGGCCGACATCAGCACCCGCAGAGGCACCTGCCGTTCCGTCACCTCGACCGTGCATGCGTCGCTCATGCCGCAGCCTCCTTGATCTCTTCGGCCTTCAGCTCGTAGTAGAAGAGGTCTTTTTTCGCGCGCCTTGCCCCCACGAGTTCCAGGCGCTCGTCGGGCCACTTCACCATTTCGTCCCGGTTCAGCTCTTCTTTGACGCGGACGGCACCGGCAAACGGATCGTCGGGCTCTCCGGTAATCAACGTCTTGACCCGCTCCAGGATGCCCGCGAGAGTCCCCTTGCCCTTGGCCTTTATCTCCGTGGAGCGCCGGAAGCCGATGGTCCCGAAATTGAGCTGTCTGCTTCGCGCCTTCTCGAACAATTCATCCTTTTTCGATCCCGCGAAGGTGACCAAGGCCGCTTCAATGGCCTTTTTATCCGCCAGCTTGGCCGCCAGCCGCTCCTTGGCCAGGGCCTTCATTTTGTCGATGGTTTCGTTGAGTTTGCCTTCCTCGGCCTCCACGGCCCGCCGGATTTCCGCCAGCCGGGCCAGGGCCTTGTCCGCCGCGTCCAGATCCCCGATCAGAAAGGCCGGGTTCGGTTTCGTGCGCATGATGTCTCTCCTTATTTTGCAGGGGTTGCGGCCGGGGTTTCCATGGCCACAGCTCGTTCGATCTCTTCCACGGAATCCGCCGCCTCGGTCAGCTCCGATTGGCAGACCCTCAAAAACGCCCACTCATTTTCGCCTACCTTGTCCGCCAGGACGCCCAGGCTGTTCCGCACGTTTCTGATCTTGTCCCCAAGCATCGCAGTCCCTCCGTAATTTCCCGTTTTGTTTCCCTGGCCTCGCGCCGCATAAGCCGCCCGGCGGTCACGGCCCGCAGTCCCATCCGCGCCCGCACGCGCCGCGCCTCACGCTCCACACACCTGACGGCCCTGGTCATGATCTGCCTCCAGACGGTGCGGACAGGTCCGACAGGCCCGGAAAAGCCGCACGTAGGTGGGGTTTATGGGGGTGTACGGACGTTCCTGGTGCTCCCGGCACACGGCCGCGTCGATATCGCCCAGCACCGGGCAGGCCACGGCCGTGGCCATGAGGATCTCGCGCACCCGGCGTTCCATCTTGCCCGTGTCGCCGTAGGCGTTGGCCAGCACCCGGCACACCGCCGCAGGCGACACCCCGAGCCGCTTGGCCACGGCCCGGCCCGTGGAGGCGTCGCAGGCCGCCGCCAGGGCCTCGATCCAGTCCGGCGCGTAACCAGTCGAATCAACGTGGGCCTCGCGGGCCTTGGCCAGGGCGCTCACGACGCCTCCTCGGCCGGGGCCGATTCGGCCATGACCTCGCCGGTATTGGCGTCCACCAGCCGCCGGATGCGCTGGATAAGCGGCGCGCGGGGGCCAAAGCGCAACGCCTCGACGGCCACAAACCGGCCGGGCGTGGTCGGCCGCAGATAGCCGCCGCGCGCCAGCCAGGCGCAGTAGTAAACGGCCTCGGCCAAGGCCACCGGGGCCTCGGGCAGCGAGGCCGTGGCCGCAAGATCCCGCACCGAGAATTCTTTCAGGATGCCCATGGCCCGCCACATGCGCTGCCGCCCGGACGGCGGCAGGACGCGGCCGTCCTTGGCCACGCGCGGGGCGTCAACGCCCAAGTCCCGGGCCAGCCGGTACTGCCTGCGCTTCTGGCCGCGAGGCCCCATGACCATCTCACCGATCTTCTCGACGATCCCGGCCAGGACCAGGGCCTTGACGTAGTCCGTGGCCGCCGGTTCCGTGACCCCGGCCGCCCGGGACACGTCCACGAGGGTGAAGCTGCCGAGCTGGCGCATGGCGGCCCACATTTGGTCACGTTTCGAGATGGCCATTTTCACGACCTCCGGCGCGGGGCCTCGCCCGTATAGAGCGGACGGCCGCCCCAGGCCGCCCGGTCCATCACGTCCACGCCGTCAAGCTGCCCCTGCTCCTGGACGCGCTCCAGGTTCACGCAGATGCGCCGGACGCTGCCCCGGGCCACGGCCACCAGATCGGCCAGCAGATCGTCCGCCACCCGCACCCGGTCGCAGTACATGTCCCGCAAGGCCCGGGCGTCATCCAGGTCCGCAGGCTGGGCAGCCACCCAGTCCAGGATGCGGCCGTGGAAGCGTTCCCAGGCCGACAATTTCCCCGGAAGCTGCTCCTCGCCGATGAGCAGGATGGCCGCGCGGCTGGCCTCGTACAGGTCTCGCACCAGCTCCACGGCATTGCGGTCCACCACATGGTCCATCTCATCGATGATCAGCGGGCGTCCGGATCTCGCCAACTGTTCGGCCGCCTGATCCACCATGGCGCTGATGGTCCGTGCAGGCTGGATGGTGCGGCCCCGGCGGATGTCCATGCTGGTAAGGATCGACTCCAGCATGGCCTTTTTGGTCCAGGAGGACCGGGCTTCCACGTAGTAGGCGTCGGTGCGCGTGGCCACGTAGGCCGCCGAGGTGGATTTGCCGTAGCCGGACGGCCCATACAGGACTACCAGCCCCGGCAGATGCCCCGGCCGCTTGGCCGCCTTGTCCAGCGCGCCCAGGCACAAGGCCACGTTTTGCAGGGGGGCCACCCCGCCGGGCAGCGGGGCGGTGTTGACAAGCGTCTCGGATGTTGACACGCTACGACCTCCTTGATTTTGGTCTTTCAGAGCGCCCACCGTTGCAGCGGTGGGCGTTCGTCGTTACTGCGCCCCGGCCGCCTGCCCCGGGACCATCTCCCGCAGCATGGCCTGGGCGGAACATTCCGATGTCCGGCGGTAGCTCTCCCACCACTTGCGATCCTTTTGCGTCACGGCCGTGCCCGCCTGGATGGCCGAGTCAAGCTCACGCCACCGCGCGTACCGCTGGCGCGGCGATTCCGGGAGCTGATGCACCGTGGCCGCCTGCCGCATGTCCTCGGCCAGCGCCGCCCGGGCCGTCTGTTCGGCCTCGGTGGCGGGTCTGGGCGTGGGCGCGTCCGTGGCCCGGGCCGCCTGCCCGGCCTCGCGCAGCATGGGGGTTTCGTGGGGGAGCGTGGGGGGCGGCAGCACGGTCAATTTGCCCGCCTTGGCCGCCGCGTCGTGCAGGATTTCCCGGGCAATGTCCTTCGTGGAGTGCGTTTTGCTGGAGGCCCGTAGTTTCGCCGTTTCTTCGGCCACGGCCTTTTTCTGGGCCGCCTTGGCCGCCGCGATCTCCTGCCGAGAAATGCCCGCCGTGGCGGGGTCCACCGCCCGGCAGATGAATTCCATCTCGCCCGAGGCCGCCTCGGCGAACACATACACGGCCCCCACGTCGGATTCGTCCAACAGCACCCGCACCCGCTGCCCGATGATCGGTCCCAGGGCGGCATGGATGTGCCAGCGCCCATCAATCTTGAGGCCCTTCTTGCGCACCGTGCGCCAGGAATCCCCGTCCGCCGGAGCGGAGAGCAGCACGTCCAGGGCGCGGGCGTCCGGCCGCGCCACCGGCAACCGCCAGTCCGCCGCCACCTTCAAGGGAGACTTGCCGCCCAGCCCCTCGTGGGGATCACGGGCATAGATGTCTTCCGCCCAGCGGTCGCAAATGGCCTGGAAATCCTCCGGACTCATGTCCAGGGAGACGGTCTCCCCGGCCTTGCCCAGCCGCTGGGCAAACGACTTCCGGGCCTCGATGTCCTGGCGTTCGGCCACGTTATGGCCGATGTACCCTGGCAAAAGCTCGACCAGATCATGGGAGAATGTCCCGAAGGCCCGCTCCACATGCGGTTTTGCCTCGGGCGTGAACGGCGGGGCGATGCGTTGCGTGATGCCCAGGCCCAGCAGGGCGTCCGTGATGCGCCGGGACACATAGTCCGAGCCGTTGTCCGTCACCAGCTCCTCGGGCGCCCCCCAGGCCAGGACGGCCCGGCGCAGGCAGGCGGCCACGGCGGCGGCCGAGGACGTGCGGGAGACGTGGTAAACCACCCGACGCGAGTAAACGTCGATGATCTGCACCACGTTGTGCCGCTTCCCGTCGGCAAGCATCACGTCGCCCTTTGTGCTGTCGATCTCCCACCGCTGATTGAGCCGCACAACGTCCGCCGAGGCCGATCCGAACGCGCACTGGTACGTGGAGCGCCACTTGTCCGGGTTGGAAATTTTAAGGAATGCCGAGGAGTTGGCGCGCTTCCAGGTTTCCACGAACCGTTGCAGGGCGCGCAGGCTGGGAGCCTCGGCCTCGCCGAACCGGGAGATCAACCCGCGCCGGATGTGCTTGGATGAGGCGTGGGGATGGTCCGTGAGCATGGCGGTGATGAACTCGGCCACCTCCGGCCGAGAGGCCAGTCCCGAGCCGCGCCGGTGTCCGTAGTTGCCCGCCAGCCGGGCCAGACCGCCGGTGGTGAGCGCCGTTTCCCAATTGCGCAGCGTCCCCGGGGAGACGCGGGGCACGTCCTCGCGCACGTCCTGGTCCACCGCAATCTGCCCCCGGCTGTACTGCGCCGCGAACACCGCCCGGGCCGTGGACGGGGCCAGCCCCGACGAGGCCAGAAACTGCTGGTAGGCCGCCAACACGGCCGCCTTGGCCGACGCCCGGCCCTTGGCCGTGTCATTTAAGCACACATACCGGGCCAGCCCGGACTGCCGCGCCGCCGTGGCCGCCCGCGCGGTCAGGTTCTCGTCCAGGGAGAGCCGCAGGGCCTCCATCCGCCCGGCCGTGGCCGCCTCCGAAGCGGCCACCCCGGCCAGCGCCACCCGCACGTCAGAGGGCAGGCTGTCCAGGCGGTACAGGCGGCGGCGTCCGCCCCGGCAGGTCACCTCGTCAAACGGCCAGGACTCGGTTTCCGCCCGCTTTTGCGCTGCCCGCTCTGTCACATGGAGCGCCTGCGCGATGTTTTTTGCCGTGACCTGGTCCATATGTACCGCTCGTTCCCTTGAAAGTTTCCCGTGCCCCCTGCTAGGAGGGGACTTGGCTATCGGAGTTGCTCAACCCCTGACCGCACAGGAGGCACGGAAATGGCTTTTTCAGATGATGCGTTACTTACTGTTGCAAAAGAAATTTTCCTTTCCAGGGCCGAACCTCGAAACTACGTTCAGAAATCAAAAAACGAAGACGAATATCTAAAACGAACACGTCAACTCGCTGATGATTTCAATTCGTTCTATCGCGCTCTTCGCGACAGACTGTCTGATGTACAGTAACCGTAAAAACGGCTCCTGACTCTTCGTATCTTCTGTTTAAGGCGGCCAGCACAAGGTTGACCGCCTTGAAAATATTTTCCTCGACATCATACGTTTTCAGAATTTCACTGACTCGCGTTCTCGCTTCTTCAAATTCCATCGCTCATCTCCTTTTGCCGCTCGTTCCCTTGATAGTTTCCCGTGCCCCCTGTTAGGAGGGGACTTGGCTATCGGAGTTGCTCAACCCCTGACCGCACAGGAGGCACGGAAATATGCTTTCAGCAGAATTCGTCAGAGATACTTTGTATAATTTCACTATGTATGCTTTTAGCGACTTCAACGCCGATACAAAGAAAACACCTTTTAAGCAAAAAGCGTGGAATTCAGTCTTGGAAATGCTTGAAAAAGAATCATTCATAACCGCAGAAGAAGCCACCATGCTTCCAAAGAAAAAAAAGAAAGCGTTACATGACATCATAATTGCATACATTACTTTTCTTTCTCTTCCTGATTGGCCGCCATTTCCGCAGGATTTTCTTGACGGTTCTTCCGAAAGGAAACTAAATACTCCAATTCTTCGGTATATGAGGACGCATTCTGACCAGATTTTAGACTATTACAGACAAGCTCACGGATATTAGGAAGGCAAGGGAACTGTTGTCGTGCGGCCGCCCGGAAAGCATCCTCGTGCATCACGCCGCCTCCTTCCTTTTTCCCAGGTACTCGACCGGACACCCGATCTGCTCCAGGTAGTTGCGCACCACGTCCGCCCGACGCCTCCCGGCCAGAAAATGCGACACCAGACTGTGGTCCACGCCGACCGCCCGGGCCACATCCGAAATCTTGGTCCCGCGCAGCACCAGCCACGCCTTGACCTTACGACCCTTCACGTCCGCCATTGATCCTCTCCAAAAGTTCGCGCTTTTTGCGGCCGCGCCGCCGCTCCTCGACCGCCAGCCGCCCGTACTCGTAGACCGCCGCGCCCTCGGGCGTGAGCCCCAGCCACCCGGCGGGCAGCGCCGCCTGGAGGATACCCGCGTCGCCCAGGATGAGCCCCAGAGCCGCCAGATAATCCAGCGGGATGCGCCGTTCGGCGGCCTTGGACTCGGCCGTCCAATTGTTGATGTGATGGATGCTGATGGAGTCGCCCGTCAGGCGGGAGAGTTCATTGGCGACGTATTCCCGGGTGAGGCCCGAGCGGTCCAGGGCGGCCCGAAACGCCTCCTGGACGGCATCCCTGCGGCGCAGGCTCCCGGCCGGAAGTCCGGCCGTGGGCAGGCTGGTCAACGGCAGGGTGAGCTGCACCAGGCCCTTGTCCAGATTTCGCACACATTTTGCCATTGCCCGCCCCTGAAATTCGGTCTAAAAACCGGGTGAAGTGGTCAGGTTTGTGACCCGTCACAAAGACTTTTGGACAAACTTTCGTGAGTTGTCAACACGAAAGTTTGTTTCGGGCTTTCAAAAGTTGGCAAGCTGCGGTGGGCATTCTGTAAAATCTATTATCCCGGCATGTTAGAGAAAAATATGAACGATAAAACCCCTTCGGGCTTGCCTTCGGGCTTGCAGGCGGAAAGCCCGAACCAAGAAAAGTTTGCCTCACGTCTGCGGTCAAAGCGGGAAGAGTTGGGTTTGACCCAGCAAGATTTGGCAACAAAGATAGGGGTTAGTCTGACGTCCATTCAGAATTATGAGGCCGGACGCATCCCGCGTGGAGAGCACCTCATTGCCCTTTCCAGAGAGTTATCATGCTCAATTGATTGGATTTTAACAGGGGATACGTCGCTCTCAACGCCAAAAGGCAGCCAGGAGGCCGACCAAGCGCCAGCAGAAGACGTACAGAGAAGTGGCTACACCCTGATTCCAAAGGTAAAAGCAAGGCTGAACGCTGGAACCGGAAGCCTGGAGACGAGCGCGGAAACCATAGGCCATTATGCGTTCAAGACACAATTCCTCAAACGGAAAGGAAACTCCACGAGAATGGTCCTCATGGACATCCACGGCGACAGCATGAATCCAGTATTGGAAGATCGAGACACTGTATTGATTGACGAAAGTCAAAACGAAATACTATCCGGCTGCATGTTCGCTGTCGGAGTCGATGACGCGGTATTTGTCAAATACGTGGATTGTGAGCCAGGAATGCTGATTCTGCGCAGCCGTAACGAGCGTTACAAGCCCATCGAAGTTCCCATGACCGGCGATCTGGCGGACACCGTCCGCATCATCGGCCGCGTGGTCTGGTCCTGCCGGGAGTACGGCGGCTAACCGTCAAAACTATCCGTCGCAACCGCGCCAAAAATTCAAAACTAAACGTCGTCGGCGTCTTCACGCGCCAGTCCATCGCGCCCCCGGCCCTTCACCCCGAAACCCGCACCATTAGCCGGTTTTCGTCCCGCTATGTCCCGCTTCCTCCCGGCATATCCCGGTTTCCCCGCTAGTCAAATCTATGTGTCACGGCACAATAAATCAGGGGGGTGCCTTACGCACGATGACGTTCTGCTGACTCTCCGATCCTCCAATAGCTTTATATCATAGAATTATTTTTTCTCGACATCGCCCCGGCGTTTCAGGCATCCTGCCAATGGGTCAGGTGAATCACATGGGTGGTGCGATCTGGGGGTTTGTCAACGGGGAGCTTCCTGCTGGTTCACAGTGTTCCCGACCACCCCGGCATGGGTGGTGGTTACCTAAGCAAAATCAAAACGTAGTTGATATCTATCTTTGCAGATGCTTCGATTTGAGCGTCATATTGTGAAGGCAAGGTGACTAAATGCATGACGAAGAATTAGCAGAGAATAAAGTTACCGAAATAACTCGTCGCAATATCTTTGATTATCTATCGATACAACGTATATATTGGTCTGGTCGTCTTGATGAAACAAATTTTCTTGCTCGACTGTTTGATCTCCATACATTGCCGTCGACAGATACTAGATTTCAGAATGCTTTTGGTGACATTTGGCAACATCGAATAAATAATAATGATTGGGAAGACGATTGGATTTTTACTGATTCACGGTTTAGCTTGTTGCGATGCAAAGATGAGCTGTTTCTTAAGTTCTTATGTGAAGTGATTCATCCTGTGGTTCGACCAGACAGTGATGAAGCTACCCGAATATGCGAAGAGTTTAATAACCATCTCAAGCATGATGGCTACCATATAGCGGAAACTACAAGGATTTCAGGAAAGCCGGTCTTTACCGCAAAGGAACTTATCCACCTACGCACTCCAAGTTTAGAGACTGCTAAGCAATCATTCAAAAACATTGACGAATCGTACTTAAGTCAGCAAATAACTCGAATGGAGACAGCAATAGTTCCTGATCCTGGACTTGCAATTGGAACGGCAAAAGAGTTGATAGAAACGATTTGTAAGACGGTCATTGTCAGACATGGCGAATCATATCCTGATAACTCGAAAATTCCAAATCTAGTTCGGCAAACAACAAAGCTGCTAAAACTTACTCCAGATAGTATTTCAAACGAAATTAAAGCTGCTCAAACTATAAAAAGTATCCTTGGTAGCCTTGCCATAATAACTCAAGGAATGGCTGAACTCAGAAATAGTTATGGAACAGGGCATGGTAAAGAGGCTGGGACAAAAGGCCTCACTACACGTCATGCAAGACTTGTCGTTGGAGCAGCAACAACTCTAGCAGTTTTTTTATGGGATACTTACATAGAGAAACAAGATCAACATAAATATTAGTTGTTTGCTCAGAAATAATAATCCCCTGACAGCGCCCCCCGGCCGGGACGTCCACATCACCGCCCGCGCCCCTGAAACACAAAACCGGCCTCACCGTCGGCGCCCGATGAAAGCCAACTTTAACCCCCTCCCGCAGGATTAAAGTTTTTGGCCGATTTCTTTCATCGCCCCACCTCCGTCCGCTTCGTCCGGCCCAATCAATACGTGAGGACGGCTCCCTGGCTTGAGACCGCTGCACAATCCTCTGATGTCGTTACGGAATTCTCTCGAAAGGTCTCGGTCGTCTGTTTCCGCCGTCGTTTAGCCGACAGCGCTGATCTTGTTTCACCTTGAGGCGGCGTTCGTCACTCCTTAGCGTAAGTGTTCCTCAACATCCCGCTTTGAGCACCGCTTTTTTCAAGTTGAAAGCCATAGCGTTGAGTAAAAATTCAAGTTCAACCTTGGCTACCCCCAGGTAACGCGTCCGGAAGAAGCCATAACCTCTTTTGAGCGTTCCGAAAGCCCGTTCCACCCTCGACCGGACGCTGCTAACTTGACGATTTGCCGCTTTTTCGGCGGGGTTCAGCGCACGGTTGCGAGCGGCCTTATGCATGATGCCGTCGGCAAGTCTCCGAGCTTGGAGCACATGCCTGTTCAACTGGCTGCTGTATCCCTTGTCCGCATAGATGCGGCCCCCTGGCATGGGGCCAATCTCATCAAGAATATCCACGAATTCCTGCGTATCCGAACGGTTGGCGGGCGTGACATGGCCGCCGAGGAGAAAGCCGTCCCGGCTGTCCGTGGCCGCATGGACTTTGTAGCCGTAATAAGCCCGGTTCCCTTTGCGCAACCAGGCCGCATCGGCGTCATCGGAGTAGCTGATGGTTACGTCCGACGCCTCGTCGTCATCTTCCTCGCGATCTTCGGGAAGAATATCGATTACTTTGAGGGGGCGGCGCGAGGAGGTGATGACGCTCGCGTCCACGATGGCTCCTTCACGTACCAGTAAGCCGCGCCGCTGGAGTTGATGGTTGAGTTTGTCCAGAAGCCGCTTCAAGACGTTTTTTTCAAGCAGGCTCTGCCGAAACCGGCAAATGGTCGAGGAATCGGGCACCTCGTCATGATCAAGGGAAAGGCCCACGAATCGGACAAAGGACAACCGATCGTACAAGCATTCCTCCACCGCCGCGTCGCTCAGGTTGTACCACCTCTGGAGCAGAAGGATTTTAAACATCGGCAACGGTGCATATGCAGGATTACCAACGGCATTGACGACTCGGCTGAGCTTTTTTCGAAGAAGCTTCTCAAACGGCTTCCAATCAATGAGGCGATCAATCTCATCCAGAAAGCATTCCTTGTGCCTGCGATGGGACACGACGTAGTCGGCAATACCGGGCTTTTTGGAATTGCGCTCGCTCATGATCGCCTCCATCATTTTTGATGGAGAAAATATAGCATAATTGCCTAAAATTACAATAGAATTGTGCCATTTTCCCGTGCAACGGTCTCGGCTTGTGCGTTCCCGGGCATCCGGGCGAACGCGCCCGGCATCCTCTTGCCGCGCCCCAAACGCGGCTACGCCGCCGATTGCTCAGTCCTTTCTCTTGCGCCGCAGTCGAAACCACCGCCCATACTTTTTCGGGGCGTGCCCCTGCCGCCAGATGCGCAGAAAATGCCCGCCCCAGAGGATGACCGCCGTGCTGTAGTGCAGCCACAAAACGAACAGCACCGCCCCGGCCAACGACCCGTAGACCATGTTGTAGCGCGGCATGGCCGTCACGAACCAGGTGAAAACCGCCGTCACCGCATAGGCCGCCACGGCCAGCCCCAGGCACAGCGGTCCCGCCGCCCGCAGCGGCCGGATATGCGGCAGGCCCAGGGCATAGATGCAAAAAAACAGCGTGGCCAGGCAGCAAAGCGACCATACCACTCGCAAGGCCTCCCCCCACAGCCGCCCGCTGGGAAAAATCTCCTCCGAGGTATTGGCCAGGACCAAAAGCCCCGTAAGCACCGCCGTCAAAAGCCCGCTGACCACCGGTCCGCCCAACCAGGCCGCCGCCCGCCGCAGCAGCGGCGCCCGCTCCTCGCCGCCCTTCCAGGGATGCCGCAAGGTGGCCCGCAGCGCCGAAAAAAACAGGCAGGACGTCCAGGCGATAAAGACCAGGCTCGGCCAGCGCAGATGCGGCGCGGCCCACACCAATCGCCGCATGCGCCCGACCAGCAGATCGTCCGCCCACGGCGCCACCTCGCCCAGATGCCGCTTCACCAGGAGCTGGGCCTCCCAGGTATCCCCCACCAGCATCCCATGCAGGGAAATGAGCAAAAATCCCATGGGGATAAACGAGATCAGGGCGTAAAACGCCAACGCCGCCGCTTGGGTCAGGCCCTGGTGGCGAAAAAAATCCCGGGTGGCCGCCCGGGCGGTGCGGAGGATATCGAGTGCGGTCGTATTCATGGCTCCTCCTTCCCTGCCGCATTTCGCCGTGTTTGAAAAGCGACGGACAAGGGAGCAGGCCCCACGGCTGATCCGCCCAACGGTACGCCCTTTTGCGCAAAAAGGCCCGCCCCCGCCATGGGAGGGCGGGGACGGGCCTTTCGACGAGAGGGAGGTCTGCCGGTTACCGCTTGAGCTGGATGACTTCCGCCAACATGGTGTCCACTGTGGTGATGGTCTTGCTGTTGGCCTGGAAGCCGCGCTGGGTGAGGATCATGTCCACCATTTCCGAAGCCAGGTCCACGTTCGAGGTCTCCAGGGTGTTGCCGGAGATCGTGCCCAGGCGGCCGGTATTGGCCCGGCCGGTGGTGGGCTGCCCCGAGTCGATGGTCTCGGTGAACAGGTTGCTTCCGGCCCGGCTCAGGCCGTAGGAGTTACTGAAATCCGCCAGGGCGATGGCGTAGAGCTCCATGGTCTGTCCGTTGGAGAACGTCCCGGTGAGCACGCCGTCCTGGTCCACGGACACCCCGGTGAGCATGCCTGCGGTATAGCCGTCCTGGGAGTTGAACAGGGTGGTCGAGGACGTGCTGTTACTGGTGGTGATGTTGGAGTTGAACTTCGTGGTGGCGGAATTAAAACCCGTCAGGTTGGTCTGCGAAGTCCCGACGCCGGCGGCGGTGGTGGCTCCGCCCACGAATCCGCCTGTATTGCGGATGCCCATGTTCAGGGCGATGTTGATGGCGTTGGCTGAATCGGTGGCGCTGCCGTTGGACACGGACCTGAAGTTGGCCGTGAACACCGGATAACCGCTCGTACTGATCTCGGCGGGTTCCCATTCCGTGAGGTTGACCCCTCCGCCGGAAACCGTGGCCGTGGAACTCAGGGTATAGGCGCTGGTGTTTTCCAGGTTGCCCGAGGCATCAAAGGTCAGGGTGCCCATCATGAGCAGTCCGGCCGTGGCGGTGGTGCTGACCGCGAGCCCCCCGTTGCTGTCGGGCAGGGTCCGGCCGTCTTCCAGGGGATCGCAGGTGACGATGTATTCCCAGTAGGACTTGCCGCCGGAATTGCTGACCGTGACCTTGTCGTAATAGATGGTGATGTTGTGGGACGTGCCGTTTTGGTCGTAGACCTTCATGGTGGTCTGATAGGCGAAGGCCGTATCGGCCAGGGCATCTTCGTCGTCAAGCACATTCTGCCCGTCCCACTGGGTGGCCATGGCGAAGAAGGGGTCCGTGGTGCTGGTGGCATGATCCGTCTCGGCCGAGTCGAGCTGGGTGGTGACGGTCATGTTCTGGGTGGCCTGGGCCGGAATCTGGAACTGGTCGAGCTTGATGTCCTTGATGGATCCCTTGATGGGCACCTGGGTGGTGGTGATGCCCAAGGCCTCGTTGCTGCGCACCTTGGCGCTATCCACTTCCCAGCCCTGGACCACATAGCCGTTGGTATCGACAAGATATCCGTCGTTGTCGAAGCGGAAGTTCCCGGCCCTGGTATAATAGGACGTCAGATTCCCGCTGCTTAAGGCCTGCCCGTTTTCACCGGTGGAGGTCTTTTCCTTGACGATGTAATAACCGTTGCCGCCGATGGCCATGTCCAGGGCGTCGGTGGTGGTCTCGAAACCGCCCTGGCTCAGGTCGGCATAGACGGCGCCGATGGTCACGCCGGTGCCGATCTGGGCGACGCCGGCCGACGTCCCGATATTCTGGCTGATGAGATCCTCGAAATACATGTTGGATCCCTTATAGGCCACGGTGTTCACGTTCGCTAAATTGTTGCTGATAAGCCCCATCCGCTGCCCATGGGCAAGCAGTCCCGTCACCCCGGCCCACATGGAAGAACTCAGTCCCATTGTATACCTCCTCTCTTCGTCACCACAAAAATATGAAATCCGTTATTATGTTGTTGCTTCTTCAGTTTCGGCTGCATCTTCATCAACGATTTCCGTGATGTTGCTAAAGGATACCAGAACATCGCCGACCCGCAGGTAATAGGTTCCGTCGGAGCTCTCAACACCTGTGACCTTGCCTTCAATCTCGGTGCTGGCCACACCGGCGTTGCCGTCGGCATCCTGGGTCATGATGGTCACCGTGTAGACGCCGTCGTCCATGACGTTGCCGTCGCTGTCCTTGCCGTCCCAAACGAAATCGTATTCGCCCGCGTTCATGCCGCCCAGATCCACCGTGCGCACCACATTGCCATCCTCGTCGAGCACGTTGGCAAGGACCGTCTCGGCGTCGTCCGCAATCGTGTAGTGGATGGTGCTGGCCTCTCCTTCCTCAAGCTGGATCGTCTCGCCCGAGGCCCGGATGGTCTTGCCGATGAACTGGACCGCCGAGAACATCTGATTTTCGAGGACATTCTCATTGAGCTCGGTGATGCCGGTGCTGATGTTGGTGAGCTGTTCCAGGCTGGAAAATTGCGCCAACTGGGCCACGAAATCCTGATCGTCCATGGGATCGAGGGGATCCTGATAGGTGAGCTGGGTCAAAAGGAGCTGTAAAAAGGCCTCCTTCCCCAGATCCGTGGTCGACGAGCTGGTGGTTGTTGACGTATCTGTCGTATACGAGGAGTCAAGAAGGCTCGAGACTGAAGACATAACCACCCTCCAGGATGTTACGCAAAAACGTCCACACCTTCGTTGCGCGTCGCCATGGCGGAAGATACCGTATCCGACGCCACATCTGACGACCCAGCCGCGCCCATCCCCAAAATCCTCATGGCGGTGCGCCGCATATCCAATTCTTCCTGCTGCCGCCGGGCCTCATTGTGCTGATTCGCTCCCTGCCAGGAGGACTGATCCTGCTGCTGGGCCAGGCCGGTCTGCACATCAAGCTTGCTGACCTTGAGCCCCTGCTGTTCGAGACTCTCGCGGACCTTCACCATGTTTTCGCTTAAAATCTTGGCCGCTTCCGGGGTCTCGGCCCGAATGACCGCCTGGACGTCCTTGTCCTTGACCGTCAGCATCACGCTGACCGAGCCCAGTTCATCCGGCGTCAGGTTCAGGGTGAGGCGATTCGCCCCCTGCCCCAGATTCTTGAGCATCCCGCTTTCGACCTGGCGCAGAACGTCGGAGGAGACGGAAGAATTCGTGCCCTGGGAATTTTCTGCCTGGGCCATGCGCGGGGAGACCTGGGAGGCAGTGGCGCCCGCCAGGGCGTCCTTAAGCGTCGCCTCCGTCCCCGAGAACCTGGTCGCGCTGGCATCCAGGCCGATCTTGCTCCAAAATCCTGTCCAGTCGGCATCCGTGGAGGACGCGCCGGAATCCTTCTGCGCCGCCGTAGCTCGTCCCTTCGCGCCCCGCTCGTCCGTGGTCCCGTTCGGATTTCCGCCTGCGCTCCCATTCCCCGAAAAGCCCTTCCCGTTTCCGGTTGCGCCGGACTGGCCCTGGAGATTGACCCCCTGGGCATCCCCGGACAGCGTCACGCGCCTGTTGACAACCCCTTGGCCGTCCGTGGCGTCCTGGGTCTGCCCCTTTCCGACCTTTCCCGAAGCCTCTGCCTCTTCCGTGAAGGCAAAGGCCATATCTGCCACGCTCTTCGTGCCCGACGACGTGCTCCCGTCGCTATTATCAGCCCCGCGCGAGGCCATTTCCCGGGCCAGCATGGCCTTTCTGGCCACCTGGTCCTCCCGGGAATCGGAAAGGGTCTGGCCAAATTCCCGCTTCTGGGCCGCCACGAACACCTGGGAGGCCAGTTCCTTCATCTCGGCCAGGGCCTTGCTTTCGGAAGCGGCCT
Organism: Desulfolutivibrio sulfodismutans DSM 3696; assembly: GCF_013376455.1. Lineage (GTDB taxonomy): Bacteria > Desulfobacterota > Desulfovibrionia > Desulfovibrionales > Desulfovibrionaceae > Desulfolutivibrio > Desulfolutivibrio sulfodismutans. Next base: position 1,360,128 of record NZ_CP045504.1, read on the forward strand.
GATCCTTGACCTCGGCGGTGATGGCCAAAAGGGCGGTCTTGATGTCCCGACCGACCAGTTCGCTGTCCTCCAAACGGGAAAAGAGCGCCGACAACCGGGTCTGGGCGCTCGTGGACAACCCCAGAGCCTGGGCCAGGGCCTGGGCCTCACCCGGAGTGACGGTCAGAGTAGTCTCGGCCGACAGGGACGACAGCTTGGAGGAGATGGTGCTCCAGGCCTTGGTGGTCTGTCCCTGCTCCAACTCCGTCAACAACTCGGACGATTCGCCGGGGGTAAACCCGATCTTGCCCAGAAAGCTCTGCACCTGGCGTTTGCTCTCCGCACTCAGGGCCCCAGGCTGGCTGCCGACGATCTTGTCCTGCAAAAAGGTCATGAACGAACCCCAGGTCATCCCCTGGGGGGTATCGATCCGGGCCTCAAGCTCCTCGATGTCCTTGTCGCTGATCCCGCTCTTGGAAAGGCTGGCCTTGAGTTGGGCAAAATCTTCCTTGGTCATGCGCACGTTGTTGGGATCGGAAACCACATTTCCGATTCCGGCGGACAGCAGCCCGGCGGTGGCCAGGGTGGCGGTGTTGGCCGCGTCGGCGGAAGATTCGGTCTTACTACTGGTCGTACTGGTATTTTGCCCTGAAGAATCAGTGGTTTCGGCCAGACAGGCGTCGAAATACGAGTTGAAGGCCTCGGCCTGCTTGCGATAGTCTTGGGGGTCAAGCCCACCAAGGGTCGCAAGCCCCGCCTTGGCTCTGGTTTCGTCTGATGAGGGCAAAATCTGCATGGTCGGTCTCCTGGGGCCAAGAAAATTCAAGAGCCGTTCCAAAAAAAAACAGCCTGGAATTCCAGGCCATTTCAAATCTCACCACCCCCTCGGGGCACTTTTTTCCCTCAGTCGGAAGTGCCGGAGGTCGCCTGCGCCACCTGGGACACCCTCTCCAGGCATGTCCGACCCGCTTGGCGGGAAAAATCGCCATTTTGCAAAAAAATATGCAGGTATCCGGTCAGGGGGCGCACAAAGGGAGGAAACCCGGCCCAAAACGACTCGTCGGAGAAATCCCCCCGCCCCGATATCCCGGCCCGCAGAAATCCCCCCAATCGCGGCAGGGTTCGGGCAAAGGCCGCGGCCAGCCGGGGCAGGCTGCGCGCCAGCTCCTCCCATGCCTTGTGCGGCCGGGACATGTCGCCTACGCCGAAAAAATGCCCGAACATTTCCGACCAGAACCGTCCCAGGGCCTCCTCGGCCAAGGGCGGCCGTCCGGAAACGGCCTCAAGCCGGTACACCCCCCGGCCATCCCGGCCCACTTGAAAAAGATCCATCCCCGACAACCCCGTCCCGGCAAGACGTTGGCTCTCGCCCCGCACCATGCGCCAGGCGGCATAGGCCACCCGGGCCGGATCGAAGGCCGCACGGCACGGCATGGGCGACCGGGAGCATTCCCAGCAGCCCCGGCAACTCACCGCGCCGCGCAAAACGAAATGCCCCGGCTGGTACGGTCCCGTCTCCCACGGGTTCACCGGCCCCATGGACAGGTTGAGCACCCGGCATCCCGTCCAGGCCGCCAGATGCATGGGACCGGTATCCGGGGTGATCAACAGATGAAAGGTCTGCAACACCTTGGCCAGTTCGGCCAGCCCCAGCCGCCCGCAATATTCGAGGGCCGCCCCGCCGCACAACCGCTTGACCTCCCGGCCAAGCTCCCGTTCCGCCGGACCTCCCAAAAGCACCGGTTTGAGCCCGCGGCGGGCCAACTCCCGGGCCAGGGTTCCCCAAAAGGCCGCATCCGGACGTTTTTCCGGCTGGCTGGCGCCGAGAAACACCCCCACCCGGCCGTCATGCCGCTCCAACTGGCGCGGCGCGTCCCAGCGCGTCGCCGCGATCATCGCCAGGGGGATCACGTCCAGGGCGTTGAGGTCCGCCCAGTGGAAGCGGTTGTGGCGGTTGTTGCGCACCAGCGAGGCCCGGTAGAGCTGCCAGTCCCCGTGCATCCTGAGCACGCCGCCCTCCTCCATGACCAGGCCCGCCTTGCGCGGCGCAGCGGCCTTCCCGGCCAATTCCGCCGCCTCGGGCCGATGGCTCAGATTGATCACCATGTCATATTCCTGGGCCGCAACCCGGTCGCCGCCATCCCAGCCCACATAGTCCACGGTCGGCCCCAGGACGGACAACGGCCCAAAAAACCCAGGTTCGCCCACCACCCGGATCGCCGCCCCGGGATAGGCCCGGCCCAGCCATAAAAACAGCGGGAAAGACAGGATCAGGTCGCCCATCCGCTGCATCTGGAAGACCAGAATCCTCACGCCTGCCCTCCCGTCTCGCCCGGCGCGGCCGCAGCCATGTGCATCTGTTCCGCAATCCAGGTCCATTTGACGGCGGCGTCCAGGCGGGCGGCCTGGAAGGCGGCCTCGGCCATGGCCGCGAACTGGTCCCGGGAATAGAACTGGTGCAGCTTGAACTGGTTGGCGAAGCCCATGGAATACTGGCTGCCGCCGGGTCGGCCCTGGCTGCCCGTGCGCTTGCGGTGCAGGACGCGCAGATGCCCCTGGTAGATGGGGATATGGCCAGCCAACAGACAGCGGAAATCATGGTCCAGATCATCGTATTGGGAGGGCGACAGGCGGATGTCGAAGTCGCCCGCCGTGCGCAACAAGGCGGTGGAAAACAGGTGGCAGCAGCCGGTGACCGAGGCGCAGGGCCGCAGATAGTCGAAGCGGCCCGTGTCCAGGGAATGCAGATGGGCCCGGGAGGTCGTAAAGGCCCGGGAAAATGCAGGCCCGCCGGGCGTTTCGGGCAGGGGTTCGAGAAACAGATCCGCGCTTTGGATGTGGGCGGGATGGGCCGCGTCCACCACCCGGCATCCATAGACCCCGGCGGCGGGGAAGGCCTGGACGGCGGCGGCGAGTCGGCCCAGGAAATCCCGGGGGACATCGGCGTCGTCGTCGAGGTAGGCGGCATAGGCCGCGCCCTGGGTCGCCGGATGGCGCGCCAGCCAGTTTCGGGCCGCTGGGGCCCCGATGTTGACCGGCAGGTCGACACGCGAAAGCACATCCGGACCCAGCCGGTCGCGCCAGGCCGTGATCACGTCGGCCGTGGCGTCGGCGGACCCGTTGTTCAGGACCACGATGCGCGTTCCCGGGGCAAAGGACAGGTCAGCCCCGGCCAGGCTGGCCAGGGTGTTGTCCAGATCGGCGGCCTTGTTGCAGGTATAGAGCAAAAGGGCCAGTCCGCCGGAAAGGGTCGCCCTGGCCCGGTCCAGGCCAAGCGCCAAGTCGTGCAGGCGCAAAAGCGTGGTCACATTGAACGGATGCGCGGCGAAATCCCGGCCGAGCAGGGAAACGGCCTCGTCGCGGCGTCCCAGCCGCAACAGGGCCTCGGCCCGAATGCGCCGGGCAGGCCCCATGGGAAGGACAGCCCAGGCCGCGGCATACCGGCGTTCGGCCAGGGCGAAGTCGCGGTGCAGAAAGGCCGCTTCGGCATCGATCCAATCCGCCAAAAAAGCCAGCGGGGCCAGATCGCCCTGCGGGCAATGGCGCAGATGGGCGGCGGCCCTGGCGGCCGCGTCGAAATCCCCGGCCGCCAGGGCCAGGGCGGCCAGGTGGCGCAGCCAGTGGAGGTTGCCGGGCTCGGCCTCCAGACGGCCGAACAGGAAGGCCATGGTCTTGTCGTGCTCGCGTCGTTCCAGGAGCCGGGCGAAATAGCGGGCGTCGGCAGGCGGCCTGTCCTGGCCGGACACGGCCGCCAGAACCCGGCGGCGGGCCTCGTCCAGGAAGGGCCGGGCGGCGTCCAGGGCCAGGACGGAGGCGGCCAGGGAGCCGTTTAAGGGGTCGGCCTCCCAGGCGGCCTGGCGCAGGTCGTAGGCCAGACGAAGCAACTCCCGGGGCGGCATGCCGCCCTGCGCGGCGTCTGGTCCGCCAGCCAGGGCCTCGGCCAGGGCGGCGGCCCGGAGAAGCTCCGGACTGCCGTCGCCGCCCACCAGCAGGGCGCGCAGCAGGGGTTCGGGAACGGTGGAGGCGGGCGCGAAGACATCCATGGCTCATCCTGTGGCGAAAAGGCGGCGCATGACGGCGAAAAGCGTCTCCATGCGCCGGTCGTAGGTGTGCTCGGCCAGGATGCGGCGTCTGGCGGCCAGGGCGATGCGGCGACGTTCGCCGGGACGCCCCAGATAATGGCGGACCAGGTCCGGCAGTTCGCCCGGGTGGGCATAGACGGCCGATTCCCGGCCCGGATCGAACAGGGCGTCCATCTGCGGCTGGCGGTCGGTGAGGAGAAACGCGCCGCAGGCCGGCACGTCGAAAACCCGCTGGTTGACCGCGCCCTTCATCTGGCGGCTGGTGATGTTGAGGTTGACCTCGCTGCGGGGATAAAAATCGGGCAACTGGTCGTAATAGGCCATCTCCGGCAGCCGCCGCCACCGGCGCCCCTCGTCGGCAAAGGTTTCCAGCCAACCCGCGTCGCCCACGATGGTGGGGAAAAAGGGAATGACCCAGGCCAGGCAGTCCCGGCGGTACAGACGCGTGGCCTCCCAGACCACGGCGGTCTCGAAGGCCAGGGTGCGTTCGGGGCCGGAAAGGGCTTGGTAATGGGCAAGCATCTCCGGATGCCGGGAGGCCAGAAAGGCAGGCACGGATCGATCGGGGCTTTGGCCGAAACCGCAGGCGATGTCCGACAGCTTTGCCGCCAGATCGGGATGGGGCGCGGCGTGGGCCAGCCGAGTCCGGGTCTTGGCCAGCATGGAGTTGCCCACGAAGGACACCCGGGCGGCCAGGGCATGGCCGGGATCATGGTCCTTTTTCGGCCGGAAGCGGGTCACGTCGGCGGCCAGGGGCAGGTGGAAGACGTCGCCGCAGCCGCTTTGCGCCAAAAAGGGCACGGTGTCCGCGTCCCAGGTGAAGGCCGCCGCATGGCTCGGGAAGGGCCGGACGTAGTTTCCCAGGATCAGTTCCGGATTGTCCGCGAACCAGGAGGCCAGGGGCAGTTCCAGGCGGGACAACAGATCCGTGAGGTACCCCTCGCGATCCAGGCCCAGATGGTTGAAGGTCAGGATGAAATCGGGCCGGAAATCGGCCACGTCCGCCGCGACCCGGGCCAGGAAGGCCTCGGCGTCCAGTTCGTCCGCGCCGACCTGGGCATACCGGCAGGGCACGCCCAGGCGGCCGCAGGCGGCCACGACCTCGCCGGAGAGAAAAAGCCGCGAGGTAAGAAGCAACACTCGGGGCGCATCCCCGGCAAACCGGGGATACCGGCAGGCGGAAAAAGGATCGCGGCCGGGTCTGGCGGCCGGGGCGGCGGCCCGGGTCCGGGAGTTGAGCCCGCGCAGGACGGCCCCGTAATAGCCGGGGTCCAGGCGCTGATAGGCGGGCAGGACCAGGGGGGCGGGGACGCGCCCCGTTGCGGCGCACAGGGCGTCAATCGCGGCCAGGACCGCCTCCGGGTCCGGGTCGTCGAACCACACCACCCGGGGATCGGCGGCGGCGGCCCGGCCAAGCCCCGTGATGTCCAGGAGCGGGGCCTCGCGGTCCACCACGGCCAGGCGCGGCAGCACATGGGGGGCGGCGGCGGCCGGGGCGTCCCCGAGCAGGGCGGCCAGGGCATGGCCCAGCCCGGACCCGACGAGCACCGGCAACACGGCTGACCCTCCGGAGGAGGCGACAAGGGGGGATTTTGCGGCGAGGCTGTCCAGGAGGCGCAATTCGCCGCTACGGGCGCTTCGGCCGAAAAGATGGCGGGTTTTTCCGGCCTGGGTCAGCCGGATGTCCGTGAGCGCGCCGTCGTGGCTGACGGCCGCCGCCTCATAGGGCCAGGGATCGGTCATGCGCGGCGCGGTCCATATGCCGGGGCGCGGAACAGGCGTTTTCAGGACAAAAGCGCCGCCACGTCCTCTTCGTTTTCAACCACCTGAAAATACGACAACAGTTGCACGAGCCCCAGGGTCTTCCGGACTTTCGGGCTCAACCGGCACAGGTAGCAGGCCTTCCCGATGCTGCGCATGCGGGTGTTCACGGACACCAGAAAGCCGATGCCGGAACTGTCCATAAAGCCCACCCCGGACAGATCCAAGACCACCGCCGCCACCTCGTTGTCGGCCAGCTCCGCCTCCAGGTGGCGTTTGAGCTCCGGGGTCACGTCCAGGGTGATCTCGCCGTCGTATTTGAAATACAAGGCGTTCTTTTCACGCGAAACCGTCAGCTTTTCCACGAATTTGTCCCTATTTTCTTATGAATGGCCACGATGTTTTCCTGTCCCTCGGAGCGAACCGCCACGGCATCGGAAAGCCGGGAGATGATGAACAGTCCCCGGCCGCCCTCGGCCTCGGGCGCGGGATTCACGAACCGCACAGGGCCCTCGAACCCGTACCCCCAGTCCACGATGTCCAGGTCCACGCTCTCTCCGGGGGAAACCGCCAGCCGCACCTCCAGCCGCCCTTCCCCGCCGCGATAGGCATGGCGGGCCACGTTGGCGCAGGCCTCGGTGAGCATGATGTCCAGGTCGTGCAGGATGTTCTGGTCGGCAAGATACTGCCCGAGAAAACCCACCACCTCCCTGGCCAGCCCACGGCTCTGCTCGGGTGCGGAGTGGGCCGCAAAGGTGCGGCGGATCATGGTCGTCCCCCGACAGCGGACGCGTTTGAACCGGGATGCGGGCAAGGCCCGTGCGTAGCTTCCATGTATCGGATCATTTCGCCAAAAATCCCGCGCCGTCAACAGGCAGGCCCCTGCGGCGATTCATTTCTCCACGGCGGGATCATCCGCCCAAAAAATCCCCGGCATCCAAGACCACGGTCACCGGTCCCCGGTTGACAAGGCCCACGTCCATGTCCGCGCCGAAAACCCCGGGAAAAAAACGCCCCGGACACCGGGCCGCAAGGTCGGCGCACAGGCGGTCATACAGATCCTTGGCCAGGGTCGGCGCCGCAGCGTCGGTGAAGGACGGCCGACGACCCCGGCGGCAGTCGGCGTACAGGGTGAACTGGGACACCACCAGGAGTTCGCCGCCAAAGTCCGCAAGCCCCAGGTTCATTTTGCCCGCCGCATCCGGAAAGACGCGCAGGGACAAAAGCTTGTCCAGCATGACGCCCCACACCCGCGACCCGGGCAGTTCCGGGCCGTCCTCTCGGCCGAATCCGGCCAGGACCAAAAGCCCCGGCCCGATGGCCGCCACCCGCTCGCCCGAGATGTCCACCTGCGCGGACGAAACCCGCTGCACCACGAAACGCATCAGCCCGCAGGCTCCATGCCCGGCTCCATATAGGTGGCCTTGCTCGACGCCTTTTCGGACACGGAGACGCTTTGAAGCGTCACCTGCGGGTTGTCTGCCAGCTTCTCCCGCAGGCCCTCGAAGATATAGCGGGCCAGAAGCTCCGAGGACGGGTTGCGTTTTTGGAAAACGGCCAGCTCATTTAAGTGGCGATGGTCGAGTTCGGCCACCACCGCGCCCAGCCGGTTCTTGAGTTCCTTGAAATCCATGAGGATGTCCACCTTGGGTTCGAGCTTTTTGCCCGAAACCACGGCCTCCACGGCGAAATTGTGGCCGTGCAGATTCTCGCAGGGGCCGCCGTAGTGGCGCAGACAGTGGGCCGCCGCGAAATCCATGCTCACCGTGAGCTGGTAGAGGCCCCGCCCATGGGACGGAAACGGTGTGGCGATCATGCGTTTTTCCCTCAGGCCCGGGCCGGGCCAGTTGCGTTTTCTCCGGCCCCGGCCGCGTCCCGGCAGGAGGCCTCGAACTCGTCGAGCTCCTGGCGCAGATCCGGGCAGCGGCGCACGCAAAAGGCGTCGCCGAAGCGCAGGCGGCATTCGGCCCTGGGGTAGACGATGACCAGATGCACCCGGCAGTTGCCGGGATATTTGGCCAGGATGGGGGCCAACCCGTCCAGGGGAAGCTCGCCCCCGCCGCAGGCGTCAAGCCGCACATGCACCGGGTCGGCGCTGTCGTTGGCGGTCTTGGACAGATGCTCCACGGCCGCCGCCTCGATTTTGACCAGTTTTTTGCCGTCGTCACCCCCGCCGCCCTCGTAGGTGCTGATCTTTCCGGTGATGCACAAGGGGGCGTCCACGGACAAGAGTTCCCGGGACTTCTCGAAGACCTCGGGGAAAAAGGTGATCTCGGCCTCGCCGGTTAAGTCCTTCACCAGCCCAAAGGCCATCTTGCCGCCCTTTTTGGTCACGATTTCCTTCAGCGACACCACCATGGCCGCCACCTTGACCTCGGTTCCCGGCGACAGGTCGGCGCACTGCACAAGCGACGGCAGGCGCATGGCCCGGATGTCGCGGATGTAGGCCAGAAGCGGATGCCCCGTGAGATAGAACCCCAGGGCCTCCTTCTCGAAGGCCATCTTCTGTTCGTGGCCCCATTCCGACAGGGTGGCCTCGGGGCAGTCGACGCCAAGGCCGGTAGTGGGCGCGGGCTTGGTCGGCATAAGCGCCATAAGCGAGAGCTGGTTGGTGGCCCGGTCGGCGGCCCGCTTCTGGCCGATGGCCACGGCCTGGTCCAGCCCCGCGAAAAGCCCGGACCGGGTGCAGCCGAAGCCGTCGCAGGCCCCGCTTTTGATCATGTATTCCAGCACCCGTTTGGTCACCTTGCGCAGGTTGACCCGGCTGGCCAGATCCAGAAGCGAGGTATAGGGGCCGTTTTTGTCGCGCTCGGCCACGATCTCGGAGATGGCCTCGCGGCCCACGTTCTTGATCCCGGACAGGCCGTAGAGGATCTTGCCGTCCTTGACCGAAAAATCCGCCTGGCCGGCGTTGACGTCCGGCGGCAGCACCTCGCTCTCCCGCTCCCGGCAGTCGGCGATGTATTTGAGGATTTTGTCCTGGTTGTCGATGTCCGAGGTCATCAGCGCAGCCATGTAGGCCACGGGATAGTGGGCCTTCAGGTAGGCCGTATGGTAGGAGATGAGCGCGTAGGCCGCGCTGTGGGACTTGTTGAAGCCGTATTCCGCGAACTTCTCCATGAGATCGAAGATCTCAGTGGCCTTTTTCTCGGGGATGCCGTTCTCTTTTGCCCCGTCCACGAAGCGGCTGCGCTGCTTGGCCATCTCGTCCGCGTTTTTCTTGCCCATGGCCCGGCGCAACAGGTCGCCGTCGCCCAGGCTGAAGCTGGCCAGGACCTGGGCGATCTTCATCACCTGTTCCTGGTAGACGATGACCCCGTAGGTGGGGCCAAGGGTCTCGGCCAGAAGCGGATGGGGATATTCCACGGGCTCTTCGCCGTGCTTGCGGCGGATGAACTGCTCCACCATGCCCGACCCCAGGGGGCCCGGCCGGTACAGGGCCAGCATGGCGATGATGTCCTCGAAGCAGGTGGGCCGAAGCATCCGCAGGTATTTGCGCATGCCCTCGCTTTCCACCTGGAAGATGCCGTCCGTGTCGCCCCGGGAGAAAAGCTCATAGGTGTCCGGATCGGTCAGGGGCAGGGTGTCCAGATCCGGCGGCTCCTCCCCGCTTTGCCGGATGATCTCCAGGGCGTCCTGGATGACGGTCATGGTTTTAAGCCCCAGAAAGTCGAACTTGACCAGCCCCACCTTCTCCACCCGCTTCATGTCCCACTGGGTCACGATTTCGTCGTTTTTCCCTTTGTAGAGCGGGACGTATTCGTTCATGGGCTTGTCGGAAATGACCACCCCGGCGGCGTGGGTCGAGGCGTGGCGGCACAGCCCCTCCAGACGTCGCGAGACGTCGATGAGCCGGGCGATACGCGGGTCGGCGGCGGCCATCTCGCGCAGCTTGGGCTCCTGGGCCAGGGCCTTGTCGATGGTCATCTTCAGGTCTTCCGGGATGAGCTTGGCGATGCGGTCCGTCTCGCCAAAGGTCATGCCCAACGCCCGGCCCACGTCGCGCACCACGGCCTTGGCCTTCATGGTGCCGAATGTGGTGATCTGGGCCACGGAGTCGCGGCCGTACTTCTCGGTGACGTAGCGGATGACCTCCACCCGGCGGCGTTCGCAAAAATCCACGTCGATATCCGGCATGCTGACGCGCTCGATGTTCAGGAAGCGCTCGAACAGCAGGTCGTACGGCAGCGGGTCCAGGTTGGTGATGCGCAGCGCATAGGCCACCAGCGACCCGGCCGCCGAACCGCGCCCCGGCCCCACCGGGATGCCCTGGGCCTTGGCCCAGTTGATGAAGTCCTGCACGATGAGGAAATAGCCGGGAAAGCCCATGCGCCTTATGACGTCGAGCTCAAGCTCCAGGCGCTCCCAATATTTGTTCTCCTCCACCCCCGGCATCTTGGCCAACCGCCGCGTCAGGCCCTCGCGGGCCATGGCGGCCATGGTCTCGTCCAGATCCTTGCCCTCGGGCGGGGTGTAGGCCGGAAAATGCAGCGACTTGAGATCGAGGGACAAATTGATGCGCTCGGCGATGGCGCAGGTGTTGGCGATGGCCTCGGGCACATGGGCGAACGCGGCGGCCATCTCGTCCGGGGAGCGGTAATAGAGCTCCTTGGTGGTGAAGCGCATGCGCTTTTCGTCGTCCACGCAGGCCGCCGTCTGGATGCACAATAAAATATCGTGGGCCTCGGCGTCCGAGGCGCGCAGGTAGTGGCAGTCGTTGGTGGCCACCAGCGGCAGCTTGGTCTCGTGCGAAAGCTCAATGAGCATGTCGTTGACCTTGGCCTGCTCGGGCAGATCGTTGGCCTGAAGCTCAAGATAAAAGCGATCCGGAAAAAGCGCCGCATACTGCCGGGCCTGCTCCCGGGCCGCGTCCATGCCCTCGCGAAGGAAGGCCTGGTTGATCTCGCCCTTGAGGCAGGCCGAAAGCGCAATAAGCCCCTCGGAATGGGCGGCCAAAACGGCCTTGTCCACCCGGGGCTTGTAGTGGAAGCCCTCGAAATAGCCCATGGTCACGAGCTTAAGGAGGTTGCGGAAGCCGACGTCGTTTTGGGCCAGGAGGATCAGGTGCCACCCGGCGTCGCGGGGGGAGCGGGCGTCCTTTTTGGCCATGCGCTCCTTGGCCACGTAGACCTCGCAGCCCACGATGGGCTTGAGCTCGGCCTTTTTGGCGGCCTCGTAAAAGACCAGCCCGCCGTGCATGTTGCCGTGGTCGGTGATGGCTGCGGCCGGACAGCCGAAGTCCTTGGCCGTCTTGACCAGGTCGCCGATGCGGATGGCCCCGTCAAGGAGGCTGTATTCCGTGTGGCAATGCAGATGGACGAAATCGGCCATATGGGGGAACAACCTGATGGGAAAGGTTTTTTTGAAAACGGCGCGCTCGCCGTGACCGGTATCGGGAAAACATAGCCCATTTCATCCGGGAAGGGAACGGGCCGGGGCGCCGACGGTGCCAGGCGAATACTGCCACTGTACAATATTTCTAATTATTATGGCAGTTATATATGCCTTTACAACGAACGACCATGCAGTATTTTCGTGCTATGCATTCTTACCGCCAAGACAGACTGCACTTGCTGAATAATTCAAAAATCAATAGTCTCAAACGACACGAGTAGTGACCCATCCCCCAAACAAATATGTCTGATAGAATCGTATTGGAGTTGCAAAACCTGCTTCAGCTAACATCAAGATCAACTCTTTTTCTGTGATGAAATCCACGTCACTATAGACATGGTTACGGTCGCGTATCAACTCTTCATCAGATACACCATGCAACGCATAGGATCGTAACCACACATCCATCAGTGTCGCAAATTCCGGAGAAGTCTTATCCCCAAAAAGATCGGCGAAAACGAGTACGCCGCCAATCTTCAAATTCGCTGAGATCGACCTAAAATAGGAAAGCTTTCCTTCTCTACATTTTATGAAGTGAGAGACAAAGATAGACGACGCTGCATCACACGGTGTAGATAATTTACAATCCTGCAAACGACCATTAAAAAATGTAACTCTCTCATTCAAACGAGCTTCGGCCGCATTATCTTGGCAAGCGTTTATCATATTTGATGAACTATCTACCGCTACAAATCTCCAAGATGGAAACATCTTTCCAAGCGACATGATTTCAGCACCTGTCCCAGCTCCAGAAGAAAGAAAGAGAGCATCCTTGGGCAACCCTTGAAACCAGGGAAGAATCATCCGATGCAGGGCATCATAACTAGGACAGAACATCCGAATCCTGCGATCATATTTTTCCGAAAGACTTTTATCAAAATGTCGTTCTACATTAAACTCACCATTCAATTTTGTCATAACATATCCAAATATAAACGGAGTTTGCATTCTACATTGCACTATAAACTTATGTAAATTTAAAAATGCAACGACATAGCATCAATCTCTCCTCAAAATACGCAACTATCCGCAAGCAATACCTGAACGTCTCAGCATGGCACAGCCTCTCTCCTCCGCAAAACATAACTCGCGTTTCCGTGGCCAAAACCGAGGGAATGCCAAAAACTGCCCTGCATGCGCTTGCGTGCCACGGAGCGCCTAGGCTGCCGCCTCCCAGCGCTGCAACTCCACCATGTTGCCCTCGGGGTCGCGGGCGTAGACGCAAAAAAGCCGCCCCACTCCGGGGATGTCGCGGTCAATGGACTCGCCCACCAGGCTTCCGCCGTGGGACAGGAAGGCCTGGGTCACGGCCGCCACGTCGTCAACGGCAAAGGCCAGATGCGCCAGCCCCGGGGTGTTGGGGGCCATGACGGGGCCTTGCGGCATGTCGTCGTAGGAGAAAATTTCAAGCGTCGGGCCGGACTCGCCATGCCCGGGCAGGCGAAGGTGCATGCCGCGCAAACGGCTGCCGGAAAGCCCGGTCAGGGCGTCCAGCCACGCCCCGGACAGGTCGCGCTCGGGCGGCACGGGCGTGCAGCCGAGCACCTGTTCATAAAAGCTGGCCAGCCTGCGCCAGTCCTTGGCGATGATGTTGGTGTGGGCGTAGCGGACGGGCATGGGGCGCTCCTTGTGTTGGGAGCGCAGGATGCGCCGAACGGATGGCGGGAGTCAAGGCGAAGGGGCGAGGGCGCGTTGCAAGGCGAAGCGGCGACCCGGACAGACAAATATCGCAGGCTTCAGCATTCCGTGGTCCTCATGTGCGGAGAGATCATTTTCCTTCCATCGCCCTCCCCCTTCGCGTCCGCCCCCCGGCGGCACGAAACACCGCCGCATCGGGAGGCCGCCCGCCCTGGCCCATGCTTTCGACGGCGGGCTGGCGTAATGATGTTGTGTCACAGCCAGGACCGGGCAGAACGGACCACGTCCGGCCCATGAACGGTCAGCATTCCGAGCAGCAGCCCGGCACGCCACGCAAAAGGCGTCTCCCCGGGGCGGGACGAACGGATCGCCCGACCGGGAAGACGCCTTTATCTTCATGCCGCTTTACGCCAACAAACCGGAAACGCTAGACGCTCTTTTTCCAGCGTTCGATGCATTCCTCAATCACCTTGTGCGCCTTTTCCGCGTCGCCAAAGCCCTGGACCTTGGTCGTGCCCGGCTTTTTGAGATCCTTGTAGTGCGAAAAATGGTGCTCGATCTTTCGTTTCCACTGCTCGCCAAGATCGGCCAGCGAGGCGATGCGGTTTCCCGTGTTCCGGTCATCGGCCGGAACGCAGATGACCTTGTGGTCCATTTCCTTGTCGTCCTCGAATTCCAGCACGCCGAGAACCCTGGCCTGCGCCGCAACCCCCACGGGCATGGGTTCGTCGGTGATGAAAAGCACATCCAGCTCGTCCCCGTCGTCGTCCAGGGTCGCCGGAATAAAGCCGTAGTTCACGGGCTTGGCGAAGATCGCCGGTTCAACCCTGTCGAGCACCATGATTTTTCTTTTTCGATCATACTCGACCTTGTGGGCCGACCCCATGGGGATCTCGATCACGACATTGATGATTGTGTCCTTGGCATACGGGGTCAAAATGGCGTTGTAGTCCATGGTCACTCCTTCAGATCGGTAACGTGTTGATTTTCATATTGATACGATCATTCCGCCCGTGCTGTTCCCAGTATATTGATTATGAACTTCAGAATCAATACCAATTATTATTCGCGATCCATTTCGCCGCTACGGAGCGGCCGGGCGGCCTACGCCTCAAAACGACGGCCTCCGCAGCCGCGCTCTACCGCCGCAGCACGTTGCGACTGCCGACGCGGCGCAAAAAAAACGGAACCGGGCGCATGCCGTCGGGATATCCCGTGACATGCGCCCGCGCATCACCGTCGTGTGATCCGCGCCGCGCGGTCTCACGCCAGAAAAATCCTCGAGTGCATCCGAATACAAATCCTCGCCCGGCTCACCGGACGCCCGCTAGTCCCAGCGCATCAGCTCCACGATGTTGCCCTCGGGGTCGCGGGCGTAGGCTGCCGACAACCGCCCCACGCCGGGAACCTCTTTCACGATGGATTTTCCCACAAGGCTGCCGCCGTTGGCCACAAAGGCCTTGACCGCCGCCTCTACATCGTCCACGGCAAAGGCCAGATGGGCCATTCCCGGGGTGTTGGCATGCATGACCGGGCCTTCGGGCATGTCCTCGTAGGTCAGGATTTCAAGCATCGGGCCGGAGTCGCCGTGGCCGGGCATGCGCAGATTGACGCCGTGCAGGCTGCATCCGGACAGGCCGACCAGGTCGTCGAGCCAGTCTCCGGAAAGGACGAGTTCGGGGGCCAAGGGCGTACAGCCCAGTGCAATTTCATAGAACCGGGCCAGGGCTTTCCAGTCTTTGGCGACAATGTTCGTGTGAGCGAACTGGGTAGGCATGACGTACTCCTTTTGTTTGGAGGAAAATGCACCCCATGGGAAGATGCGTCAATATGCCAATCGCAGAAAACGACGTGCCACGGCCCCGGCATCCATCCTCTTTCACAGCATCAGGAGGCGCGACATGAAGAACCTTTTCGTCACCCTGGCCGGGTACAACGCCTGGGCCAACTTTCTTCTCTTCGAGCATCTTTCCGGGCTGTCGGCCGAGGACTTCGCCGCGCCCCGGCCCGTGAATTTCGGCTCCCTGGCGGGCATCGCCAACCATGTGCTTTTGGCCGACCGGGCGTGGCTGTCCCGTTTTACCGGATCAGGAGGCAGCCCCACAGCCATCGACACCATCCCCTATCCCGGGTTTGCGGACCTGCTCGCCGCGCGCCGGGCCGAGGACGCCCGCATCGTGGCCTTCGCCAAGGAGCTGGACCCGGCCCGGCTGAAGGGCATCCTGCACTACCATACCATGGACGGCCGCCCCATGGCCCTGCCCATGGCGGCCATGGTGGCGCACTTTTTCAATCACCAGACGCACCACCGGGGCCAGATGCACGCTATTCTTTCCGAATGCGGCGTCCGGCCCCGGGATATCGATCTGGTGTTTTATCAGCGGCAACTGTCGGAAATGAAAGAAGCGGAAGGATGATCGCGGCGCGGCCGGGCCGCCGCAACGCGGCCCGGAGGGTCGATGTGGCGGTTACGGCCTGGGGGATTCTTTCGTCGCGGGCAGGACCAGCCTCGCCCGGGTCCAGTCCGGCAGCATGGCGGCCTCGTCCTCATCGTCCGCCACCAGCCGCTCCACATCGGCGTCCGTGGTCGCGTCGAGTCGATGCAGGTCGGTGCGGCTTTCGGCGCGCCTGGCGCGAAGCTCCTCAGCCGTGTAGTTGGCGGTTCGCCTGACGTTTTTCATGGCCCCTCCGCGTGAACGCTCAACAAATCCTCGGCAACTGCTCCCCTTCGAGCATACCGAGGAGCCGCTGCCCGCCGAGGGGCGTGGTCATCACCACCTTGCCCGGATAGTCGGCCCGCACCTCGCCGATGCGGCAGGCCCCGCGCCCCAGCGCGTCGGCCCGCATCACCGCCAGGGCCGCCTCGGCGTCGGCCTCGGGCACGATGCAGATGAATTTGCCTTCGTTGGCCAGATACAGCGGGTCAAGCCCCAAGACGGCGCAGCCCCCGGCCACGGCCGGGTCCACGGGAATGCGCGACTCCTCGATAAAGCACCCCACGCCCGACTGCCCGGCAATCTCATTGAGCGTCGTGGCCAGCCCGCCGCGCGTCGGGTCGCGAAGCACATGCACGTCCGGCACGGCGTCCAGCACCTTGCCCACCAGAAAATTGAGCGAGGCGCAGTCGCTGACCACCGGCGACTCAAAGGACAATCCCTGCCGCGTGGACAAAATCGCCAGCCCATGGTCGCCCATGCTGCCGGTCAAAAGTATCGCGTCTCCTGGCGCGGCCCGGCGCCCGCTCGGGGCCGGGCTGACCCGCACCGTTCCAATGCCCGTGGTATTGATGAATATTTTGTCCGCCGCGCCGCGCGGCACGACCTTGGTGTCCCCGGCCACGATGCGCACCCCGGCCTCACGCGCGGCGCGGCCCATGGAGACCACGACCCGCTCCAGGTCGCCCAGGTCCAGGCCCTCTTCCAGAACAAACCCGCAGGTCAGAAAAAGCGGCGTGGCCCCGAGCATGGACACATCGTTCACCGTTCCGTGCACGGACAACGCCCCGATGTCACCGCCCGGAAAAAAGATCGGGTCCACGGTGAACGTGTCCGTGCTCACCGCCAGCGGCCCGGAAATGTCCAAATATGCCGCGTCGTCCATGACGCGTAAAATCTCGTTGTCGAAATGCCGCATGAACATCTCGGCGACCAGACGCTGCGACGCCTTGCCGCCGCTGCCGTGATCCAAAAGAAGTCGTCCTGACATAGTGTGCGCCTCCGGCGGCCGGGGGGAGAAGCCCCTTTTTTGAAAAAAAGGGGCTTCTCCCCCCGGACCCCCCTCTTCACCAAAAAACTTTCATAGCGCGGCGGTACCGGGGCTTACGCCCCGATACCGCCGCGCGGCCACTCACACCATCTCCCGCTGCAAGGCGCGAAGCCCGCGCGGGGGGTCCGGGGGGACAAAAGTCCCCGCCTCCTACGCCTCCAGGCGATATTTGAAATACGCCGCGCAACCGCCTTCGGTGGACACCATGCACGGTCCCACAGGCGTGGCCGGGGTGCAGGCCTTGGCGAACAGCGGACATTCATTGGGCGGCATCTTGCCCTTGAGCACCTCGCCGCAGCGGCACCCGGGCAGCGGCGGATGGTCCTTGAGGGTGATGCCCAGCACCTTGAAGGCGTCGAATGCGGCATAGGGCTCGGCAATGGCCAGCCCGCTTTGAGGCAAAACGCCCAGGCCGCGCCACAGGGCGTCCACGGGGGTGAAGACCTCGGCCATGACCGCCAGGGCCTTTTGGTTGCCGTGTTCGGGCACCACCCGGGAATATTGGTTGATGACCGCCGGGGCGTTGTCCCGGCGCATGCGCACGATGTGGATGAGGGCCTGGAGGATGTCCAGGGGTTCGAACCCGGTGATGACCGAGGGCACGCCATATTCCGTGGCCAGGAAGGCGTAGGGGTCGACGCCGATGATGGCCGAGACGTGTCCGGGCAGGATGAAGGCGTCCACCCGGGCCTCGGGGTCGGCCAATAGCGCCCGCAGGGCCGGGGGCACGAGCTTGTGGAAGCTCATGACCAGGAAGTTGTCGAGGGACTGTTCCCGGGCCAGCCGGATGGTGGCGGCCACGGTGGGCGCGGTGGTCTCGAAGCCGATGCCCAAAAAGACGACTGTGCGGTCGGGGTTGGCCTTGGCCAGGGCCAGGGCGTCGAAGGGGGAATAGACGACCTCCACCCGGGCCCCCTCGGCCGAGGCGGTCTTGAGGTTTGCGCCTTTGGGGCCGGGCACGCGCATGAGATCGCCGAAGGTGGCCACGATGACGTCGTCACGGGCGGCCAGTTCGAGGAAGGCGGCGACTTCGGACTCGTGGGTGACGCATACCGGACAGCCCGGGCCGGTCAGGTGGGTGATGGTCCCCGGCAGAAGCGAGCGCAGGCCGCTTTGGAAGATGGCCACGGTGTGGGTGCCGCAGACCTCCATGAAGCGCATGGGGGTCGTGGCCTCTTCCGTGAGCCGCCCAAGCAGGCTGCGACACAGGGCCGGATCCTTGAAGGCGTCAAAGGAGTTCAAGGTTGAGCCCTTCCTGAAAGAGCTTGATGGTCTCCAGGGCGTCCTCGCGGTCCAGGCGGCGCAGGGCGAATCCGGCGTGGACGATGACGTAGTCGCCAATGGCCGGGGCCTCATCGATGATGTCCAGGCGGACCTGGCGCTTGACGCCGCCTATTTCCACGTCGGCGACGTTATCGGCAATGCTGATAATTTCCATGGGAACGGCAAGACACACGGCGATTTCCTCCGAGATGACGGTTCAGTGATGCGAGGGCAATGTACAAAGATAAACCCGGCAGGCCGCGGCGTAAAGCCTCTCCGGGGAAAAAAGCGGGAATACGGGCTGTTGCGGCGGTTTCGGGGTACGAACGGACGCGGCGTATGCCGACTTCAAACACGCACCCGCAGGCAGGGGCGAACGGGGCGGACCTACCAGGCCGGGGTATCCTGGCCGTGGTAATAGAATTCCACGCGCCGGTTCTTGGCCCGGGCCTCGGGTGAGGTGGGGGGCACCAGGGGTTGGCTGTCGCCGTAGCCCACGGCGCGCACCCGGGTGGGCGGGATGCCGCCTTTTTCCACGATATAACGCACGATGGCCGCCGCCCGGGCCGAAGACAACTCCCATTTGGAGGGATAGAGCCCGCCGCCCGACTCGCCGTCGTCGGCGTGGCCCCGGACCACGAGGTCAATCTTGTGGGCCTTTAGGATGTCGATGATGCCCTGGAGCATCTTGTCCGAGCCGGGCTTGAGGGTGGCCGAGTTGGGATCAAAAAGCACGGGGCTGTTGACGTTTAAGAGCACGCCCGAAGAGTCGGAACTCACGCCCGAGGTCTGGCGCAGGTTGGGGTCGTTGGCGATGATCTCCTTGATCATCAGCGCCACTTCGTAGCGCAGCTTGTTTTCCTGGGAGAGTTTGAATTCCGGCCGCCCCACCTTGGCGTCCTTGGCCATGAAGGTCGGGATCTTCTCCAGGTTGACCACCTTTTCCTTGGTGGGCGCGTTTTTGTCCTGGAAGACCAGGGCCAGCTCGTTTTTCTGTTGCGGTTTCAGCGATGCGATCAGCCACAGAAGCAGGAAAAAGGCCATCATGGCCGTCACGAAGTCGGCATAGGCCACCTTCCAACTGCCGCCGTGGTGGGCCTTGTGCCCGCCGCCGCCCTTTTTGACGATGATGATCGGGCTTGGTTCGCCCGTCTTACTTTTTGCCACGCAAGGCTCCTTCCAGATCCTCGAAGGAGGGGCGCACGTCTTCGGGCACGGCCCGGCGGCCCATTTCCACGGAAAGCATGGGGGAAAAGCCGCTTTGCATGCCTAAAAGCGCTTCCTTGGCGCAGGCCAGAAAGGCCATTTTGCCGCCCGCCTGATGTTCGACGTTGGAGGCGATGGGCCCCACGAAGCCGTAACACATGAGAATGCCCAAAAATGTGCCGACCAGGGCCGCGCCGATGCTGTGCCCCAGCACTTCGGGGGGCTCGTTGATCTTGCCCATGGTCAGGACGATGCCCAAAACGGCGGCCACGATGCCCAGGCCCGGCAGGGAGTCGGCCACCTTGTTGATGGCCGCCGGGTGAATGAGTTCGTGGTGTTCGATGGTGCTGATGTCCAGGCTCATGAGGGCGTCGAAGCGGTGGGTCTCGATGCTCTCGGAGATGAGCACCTTGACGTTGTCGCAGATGAAGTCGCGCAGGACGTGGTTGGCGGCCACGGACTTGAAGCGGCCGAAGATGGCGCTGCCGTCGGGCTTGTTGACATGCGCCTCCAGGGCCACGATGCCCTCGCGGCGGGCGATGTTCATGATCTCGTAAAGCAGGGTCAGCAGATCGAGAAAATCCGAGTTTGAGGCTTCCTTGGCGGTGAAGACGGACAAGGCCTTTTTGATGGAGCCGATGACCACGGACTTGGGTGAGGAAATGAGAAAGGAGCCCAGGGCCGCGCCGCCGATGATGAGCAGCTCGATGGGCTGGAAAAGGGTATGCATGCTGCCGCCTTCGAGCATATAGCCGCCGAAGACCGCACCAAGAACCACCACAATGCCGATTATCGCGAACATATAGATTCAGCCATCCCGAAGTCGCATCGTTACGCGAGACAAAACCGCTGGATCCCCTGCCGCACCCGGAGTCGACATGTCACAGGACCGGGGACAGGGAACACGGCGGGACCGCCCATCAACGGATTCTGCCTGGCCAAGGGACTTGGCGCAATGAAACCGCCATCGGGTTCCCCGCAAAAGAAAGCCGGAGAAATGGCTGCAACGAAGGGGAAGGCGAGACAAGATCCCCAGCCGGAGCCAGCCGACACGCGCCGCTCCATACCCAAAAAAGACCGTCCCTTTTCCCGGAGGACGGAGCTTTCCCCGCGTTCACGGCGAACGCGGACAAGCCCCTACAGACGCCTGCGATCCTATACGAAAAAAAAGTCGCGTGAAACAGAAAAAATGCCCCCGGCCACGGCCTGCCGCGTGTTCCCGGGAGGCGGCGGTTCACCCGGCGCGCGGCTGTGCCGCCGCCCCCCCGGCCGTGCCCAACCCCTCGACGCCTCCGGCCACGGCCTCCATGGCCTGGGCAAGGCTTTCCATAAGGACTCCGGCTTCCTCCAGACGGCCGCTGTCCAGGGACTCCTCCATGGCCCAGGCCATGTCGCGCACCTCCACCGCCGAGACGTTCCCGGCCGCGCCGGCCAGCTTGTGGGCCACGTCCCGGGCCTGGTCCGCCCGCCCATGGGCCATGGCCTGGCGCATCTGCCCCAGATATTCCCGGCCGCTTTTGGCGAACCCGGACAGGATGCTGCGATAGATCGCGGCCTTGCCCCCCAGACGATACAAGCCCTCGTCCACGTCGAGGCCGGGAACCCCGCGCAACCACGCCTCATCCGACAACGGCCCCTGGCCGGGACCGGGAACCGCATCCCCGGAAGGGCCGGCGTGATCCCCTGGGGCGGTCTCCTGGCGGCGCCAGTGCCCGGCCCAGGTGGCGATGACGGCGAAAAGGCGTTTCCGATCCAGAGGCTTGGTCAGATAGTCGTTCATTCCGGCGTCCAGGCAGCGCTGCCGGTCGCCAGGCAGGACATGGGCGGTCATGGCCACGATGGGCGTCTGCCCGCCCTGGGGCAGGGCGCGGATCCGCCTGGCCGCCTCATAGCCGTCCATCCCGGGCATGGAAACGTCCATAAAAATCATGTCAAAAGGTTCCCGGGCGGCCATCTCTTCGGCCTGGCGACCGTTTTCGGCCATGCTGGCGACAATGCCCGCGTCGGCGAAGATCTCCCCCGCCACCAGCCGGTTGGTGGCGTTGTCCTCGGCCAGCAAAACCCGCAGCCCCGGGAAGGACGGTTCCGGTTCCTGCGCCGGAAGCCCGGAGAGCGGCGCGTCCGGGTCGCCGTCGGACGGGGCGAGGCCCATGGCCTGGGACAGGCCGAGCGCAAGCCCGGCCAATCCCACTGGTTTCTCCAGAAAGTACCGGGCCCCGGGATAGGCGTCGAACAAGGCCTCCCGGGCCTTTCCGGTCGGCGTGAGCACAATCGTCGACGCGAAGCGGGCGAAAAGTCCGGACAATCCGTCAGCCCCGCCCGCCGACAGGTCGGCCAGCAGGACGCCGTCCACAAGGACCGCATCAAACGCGGGCCCGGCCTCGGAAATCCTGGACAACAATTCCTTCCCGGTCGCCGCCTGCTCCGTCGTGGCCCCGAAACGCCGCAGGGCCTTGTCCATGGCCACGCCCAACCCCTGATTGGCCGTGGCCACCAGGATGCGGCGGCCCTCGAACCGGGAGGCCGCCTCCCGCACGCCCGGCAGGACCGTGGAATCCTTGTCCAGGATCACGGTGACCACAAACTCGCTGCCCCGGCCGACGTCGCTTTTCACCCGCACGTCGCCGCCCATGAGCCGGGCGATATCCCTGGCGATGGACAACCCAAGCCCTGTGCCGCCGTGCTTGCGGGTCACGGAGCCGTCGGCCTGGGTGAAGGCCGCGAAGACGCTGTCCAACTTTTCCGCGGGGATTCCCGAACCCGTGTCGCGTACGCCAAGGACGATCTCCACCTGGCTGTCCATCTCCCGGGACAGGGAGGCCCGGATGGCCACCTCGCCGCGTTCGGTGAATTTGAAGGCGTTGGAGACCAGATTGACCATCACCTGGCGCAGGCGCAGGGGGTCGCCCAGAAGGGCGTCGGGCACGTCGGGATCGACTTCGAGGATCAGTTCCACGTCCCTATCGGTCATCGCCCCCCGAAACAGATCAAGCACCTCGTCCAGGACGTCCGACAACCGGAAGGCGATGCGCTCCATGGTCATTTTCCCGGCCTCGATCCGGGAAAAATCCAGGATGTCGTTGATGACCCGCAAAAGGGACCGGCTGGAGGCCCGGATGACGGAAAGGTATTGCCGCTGCCGGGGCGACAGGGGGGTTTTGAGGGTCAATTCGGCCATGCCGATGACCGCGTTCATGGGGGTTCTGATTTCGTGGCTCATGTTGGCTAGAAATTCGCCCTTGGCCTGGTTGGCGTCCTCGGCGATCTTCTTGGCCCCGGCCAGTTCCAGGGTACGGCGGTTGATCAGTTCCTCCAGGCGTTCCCCATGCAATTTGAGGGTTTGTTCATTCTGGCTGATGATGACCAGCATTTCGTTGAAGGTGTCGGACAGGCTCCCCAACTCGTCGCGGCGGTCGGCGGGAAAGCGCAGGGAATAGTCCCGGCGCTGGCTTATGCGCCTGGCCACCCGGCGCATGTGGTCCAAGGGGTCGAGGATGGCGGATTTGACGAAAAAAAAGATCAGCGCCACCAACACGATCTCCAGCAGGAAGGTGCGCAGGACGTTTGCCGCCACGGTTTCAAGCAGATCCTGCTCCATGTGCCGGGTGTGGACGAAGACGTTGAGGCTCCCCAGATTCCTGCCGTCCATCTCGATGCGCCTGGTCCGGCCGAACACCCCGTCTTCTTCCCACAGGGAATTTACCTCATGCAAGGCGCCGCCGTCGCGGCGGCTCCCGGCCAGCACGCTTTTGCCGTCCTCGTCGAGCACGATCACGGCGAACAGATTGCCGTTGGCCATCTCCGTCTCGAGGATCCGGGAGATCTCCCTGGCGTCCACGTTCCACATGGGAGACAACAGGATGTGGGAAAGCCGCTCGGTGACCCTGTCGGCCAGAAGCCGCAATTCCGCCATGCGGGCGGCCTTGACGGCATGATAGTCGTAGAGGCTGAACGCCGCCAGAACCAGGGTGAAGGCCACCACTAAAAGCAGGCTCAGCTTGACCTGGAGCCTGTCCAGGAAACGCACCGGCTCACCTTCCCTCCCGGCCCGCCCCCCCGGCGGCGGCGTGTCGCCTGCGGCCTTCACGCCACCTCCTCCACGTCCAGGGCATTGAAGCAGGCGGGGGGGATGAGTTCCTGATGCACCGCAAAGCGGGCCTTTTTGCGGGCTTCGTCGGCGTCCTTGGCCTCGACCTCCACCCGCCCCGCGACCTCCCGCTCGATCTTGGTGCGATAGGCGACCTCGAAGGTTCCGCCGTCCGGGCCGGGCACGATGGACAGGGGCTCGAAATAAAAAACGGGTTCATCGCCCGGGGCGTCGGGATGCAGCCTGGCCTGGGCCGCAAACATGGCCCGGCCCTTGCTTTCGGCGCTCACGACCTCCACGCCCTCCCGGTCCTCCAACATTTTTGTCTCATAGCGCACGGCAAAACGCTTCACTTTTGTCACTCCTTGTCGGCAGGACGCGCGCACCGGAATACGGACGCCGTCTTTGCGTTTTTCGCGTGGAGTTGCTAGGGTCATGCCCACGCGGGTTGCGGCGGGAAACACCCCGCCCCCTCGAAACAGTCACCCCGATGCCTGAAAAACCATTCTCCGACGCCCACTCCGGGACTTCCCCGGAGTCCCGTCCCGAGGCCATGTCCGGGGCATATGCGCCCGTTGTCTCCTTCGTGCCCACCACGGCCCAGTGTCTGGCCCTGTGGGACGCCTACGACATGCTGCCCAACATCCGGTCCCACAGCCTGACCGTGGCCTGCATCGCCGAGACCCTGGCCCGGTCGGCGGCGGCGGCGGGACTTCCCGTGGACGTGGACGCCGTGCGGGCCGCAGCCCTTTTGCACGATCTGGCCAAGACCTACACCATCCGCCACGGCGGCAACCACAGCCAGCTCGGCGGGGCCTGGGTCCAGGAATTGACGGGAAATCCGGCCCTGGCCCAGGGGGTCATCCACCATGTCCACTGGCCGTTTTCCGTGGACATCAGGGCCCATTTCCTGCCCCTGATCATTATTTACAGCGACAAGCGGGTCAAGCACAACCGGGTGGTGAGCCTGACCGAACGATTCGAGGATCTGCTGCACCGGTATGGGGCCACACCAGACATTCGTCAACGCATCGGCCGCTCCTTCGCCCAGGCCCGGGAGATCGAGGACGCGCTGATACAAACCCTGGGATTTCAAACTGATGCGGATATTGCTCATTGCCGGGGGCTGGTCGAGTGAACGTGAGGTGGCGTTGTCCGGGGCGCAAAAAATCCGGCAATCCCTCCTAAACCTCGGACACGAGGTGCGTTTTCTGGACCCGGCCGAGGCCTTCGACGACATCGCCGCCGCTGCGGCCGAGGCGGATTTCGCCTTCATCAACCTGCATGGCGCGCCCGGCGAGGACGGCCTCATCCAGGCCATGCTCGACGCCGTGCGCCTTCCCTATCAGGGAAGCGGGCCGGCCGGGTCGTTTCTGGCCCTGTCCAAGGCCGCCGCAAAGCAGATCTACCGGGCCCGGGGCCTGGCCACCCTGCCCTGGGAATTTCTGCCCGCGCCGCCCGACCCCACATTTTCCCCGCGTTTCGAACCGCCCTATTTCGTCAAGCCCAACCTGGGCGGCTCCAGCGTCCATGCCGGACCGGCCGCCGACCGCCAAGCCCTTTTCGCGGCCCTGGCCCCCATTTTCCGCAGCGGCGACGCGGCCATCGTGGAACCCGCCGTCACCGGCATGGAACTGACCTGCGCCGTGCTCGGGGAGACGCCCCTGCCGCCCATCCTCATCCGGCCCAAATCGGGCAGCGGCTTTTTCGACTACACCGCCAAATACGCCCCGGACGGCGCCGACGAACTCTGTCCGGCCCCCGTGTCCCCGGAACTGATCCACCGCCTGGAGGAAACCGCCCTGGCCGCCCACCGGGCCCTGGGGCTTACCGGCTACAGCCGCTCGGATTTCATCCTGTCCGGAACCGACCTTTTCCTTTTGGAAACGAACACCCTGCCGGGCATGACCCCCACCAGCCTCTTGCCTCGGGCGGCGGCGGCGGCAGGGATGTCCTTCGAGGATCTGCTGGCCCGGCTTATCGAACTGGGCATGGCCCGGGGCCGCCACGGCCATGAGCACAGCGTTTCCTGACCTTGCTCGGCGTATTGCAAAAAATTTTGCATTTCCGGAGTGTCGCCCAGTCATCGTAGCGCCCCGGCCCGGCCAACGCCACGGGCCGGGACTGGTCTGCCGCAGCCACGCAGACTGGACGAACCCGGGTTGTGCAGTATATGAAAAAAAGTTGACCGGCCCACCGGCCGCTTTTCCTGCCGCAAGGCCGCACCACCTTTTTCTCGGAGAATCGCATGAAAGCCATCCTCGCCCTGGAAGACGGCGCCCTTTTTCCCGGTGAATCCTTCACCGGCCAGGGCGCGGCCGGAGGGGAAGTGATCTTCAACACCGGCATGACCGGCTATCAGGAGGTTTTGACCGACCCCTCCTACCACGGCCAGATGGTGTGCATGACCTATCCGCACATCGGCAACTACGGCGTCAATCCCGCCGACGTGGAATCGGCCAAAATCCATGTGGCCGGATTCATCGTCAAGGAATGCTGCAAGACGCCCTCCAACTGGCGGGCCACGGCCACGCTTCCCGAATACCTCACCCGGCAGGGGGTCATGGGCATCGAGGGCATCGACACCCGGGCGCTCACCCGCCATCTGCGCTTAAACGGGGCCATGCGCGGCTATATCTCCACGGACGTGTCCGACCCCCAGGCCCTGGTGGCCAAGGCCAGGGCCCTGCCCTCCATGGAGGGACTGGGGCTGGCCGACCGGGTCACCTGCGACGGCCCCTACCGCTTCGACGGCGAAAAGCCTGTGCCCGTGACCCTTCCCGACGGCGCATACGCCTGGCCGGGCCCCGGGCCCCGGGTGGTGGTCTACGACATGGGCATCAAGTGGAACATCCTGCGCCTTCTGGCGGACCAGGGCTTCGACGTTTTGGCCGTGCCCTCCACGTTTACCGCCGACCAGGTCAAACGGCTGTCTCCCGACGCCGTGTTTTTGTCCAACGGTCCCGGCGACCCGGCGGCCCTCACCGGACTGGTCGCGGCCACGGCGGTTTTGGCCGACACCTATCCCACGGCGGGCATCTGCCTGGGACACCAGCTTTTGGGGCTGGCTCTGGGCGGCACGACCTTCAAACTCAAGTTCGGGCACCACGGCCTGAACCACCCGGTCAAGGATCTGGAGACCGGACGCATCGAGATATCCTCCCAGAACCACGGATTCTGCGTGGACATCGCCAGCTTAAAAAACGTACGTCTCACCCATATCAATCTGAACGATCAGACCCTGGAAGGTTTTGCTCACGAGATAAAACCCATTATCGCCATCCAGCATCATCCCGAAGCGGCCCCGGGCCCCCACGATAGCCGGTTCTTTTTCCGGCGGTTCCGGGAGATGGTCCGGGAACACACCGGGAAATAGGCGCAAGGCAACCCCATGTCTGCGGAACTCTCCAAGGCTCGGGCTCAGATATCGGCCATCGGCACCCATCTCAAGCAGGGGAAGGTGTTCCCGGCGGCCACCGCGTTGTACGAGGCCATAAATAGCATCCTGCGCTCCCAGCTCATGAAGTCCGAGCGGGAAGAATTCGCCCGGATGATCACCGACGCCGTCTACCTGCTCAATAACGACAAGGGGTTCCGCTCCTCCTACCCCCTGCTCATGCAGTACCATCCGGGCCAGGAGAAACAGTTAGCGGAGATGCTGCGCGACGTGCTCCAGGAGTTGCAGCACACGGCGGTGTCCGAGGCCAAGGACATCATCCAGGAAAAAAGTCAGCGCCGCGAGGCCAGCCTGGAGCGCGGCCGCCTGCTGCTGGCCGAGCAAAAGCACGACGAGGCCCGGGAGGTTCTGGAAAAGCTGGCCAAGGAGCACCCCGACGACTCGGACTTAAAGGCCCGCATCGCGGATCTGTTCATCAAGGGCGAGCTCTACGAGGACGCCTTCACCTACCTCAACGAGGCCCTGGACCTCTCGCCGGACCAGATCCATCTGTACAACCGCATCGGCATCGTGCTGCGGCGTCTGAAAAAGTTCGACGTGGCTGAGAAATATTTCATCCGCGCCGTGCCCTACGCCAAAAACGACGCCAACCTCTATTTCAACCTGGGCCGGGTGTATGTGGACTGGGGGAGGTTCGACAAGGCTGAGAAGGCGGCGCGCATCGCGCTACGCATCACGCCTGCCTTTGACGAGGCCAAAAAGATGCTCAATTTTTCGCTCAAGCGGCAAAATAAGCCCGTGGAGCCGTAAGGCCCGGCCTTCACTCGGCGCTGTTGCGCATTTTTCGCGACGCGCCAACCCCCAGGCCTTCGGCCGAGGCATCGCCAAAGGCCAGAAAGGTGACCATGTTTTTCCCGGAATTTTTCGACCGGTACAGGGCCTGATCGGCCCGCTTCACCGTCTGCTCCATGATCTCGGCCGCCGTCAGGCGATTCCCGGAAAACGTCGCAAAAGAGCTCACCCCGAAGCTGGCGGTGATGTTGAGGCAGCCGCTTTCCAGGCCGATGAAACAGCCCTCCACGTTTTTTTGCAGCTTCTCGGCCACGGCCGCCCCGGCCTCGCGCCCGGTCTCGGGCAGAAGCACGATGAACTCCTCGCCCCCGTACCTGGCCAGGACGTCCGCGCCGCGCAGGGTCCGGCCGAGATTCCGGGAGAACTCCCGCAGCACCGTGTCTCCCACGGCGTGGCCATGGCGGTCGTTGATGCTCTTGAAGTTGTCGATATCGAGCATGATGATTGAAACCGGTCGGCGATGGCGCAGGGCGCGGCGGAATTCCTTCTCGGCGATGGTGAAAAAATAGCGCAGATTGTACAGGCCCGTGAGGCTGTCGGTGATGGCCAATTGGCGATATTTGCTCTCGCTGGCCCGCAGGGCCGCCTGGGACTGGTCCAGCTTTGCGACCATGGCGTTGAAGGTCTGGGAGAACTCCCCCATGAAATCGACTTGTTGGGAAAAATCCCCTTCGGCCACGCGCGAGGCCTGCCAGGCTAGGTGGCGCAGATTGCCCTGGAGCATCTTCAGCGCTCCGGCGAACGCGCCGCGCACGGGAAGCGTCCCCGACAGGTCGCCCTCGGCCAGCCTGACCGCAAAGGCGCTGACCTCCACCAGCGACGAGGCCAATTCCCGCAGGCCTTCCACCGCCTCCAACTGGGGGGGAAACTCCGGTGGCGACAAGGGGTCGCGCACGATCCCGGCCAGATAGCGAACGACCTGGGCCGCCGCCAGCATCTCCCGGCCGGACTCCCAGCCGTCACCAGTCGTATGCGGCAAGACGTTCATGGTTCTACCCGCCGACAATCTCGGCCGTGAACCGGCATGTCCGGTCACCGGTACACCAACAGTCGATCTCTTTGACCACAAACCGCTCCCCGGTGAAGCTATCCAGAAGCGCCGCCAAAAAGCCCTCGTCGTACACGCAGACCTCGTAATCGAGCTCCGGCAGCCCCGAGCAGTCCAGATCCTCGGAAACGGTGATGACGAAGGATTTTTTCTCCAGGTCCGCCTTCTCCACCCGCACGATCCCGATGCCCATCTCCCTGAGGGTGGTCTGCACGGCGCTAATAAATGTCCCGAACTCCTTGATCCCGGTGAAAAACTTCCGGTAGAATTCCTGTCCGGCCAGATATCCGGACTCGTAGAAGATGGTGTCCGTCTTCACCGTGCCGCAGTGCCTCTCGATGACGTCCCGAAAGGCGTATTGCATGAGCCGGTAGACCTCCAGCCGGGTCGTGGGGCCCAGGTTGGGCCGTCCGATGTCCAGGTTGCCGATCAAATCCCACGAAAAAGCGTACTTCCGGTCCTGCATGCTGGCTCCTGTCTCCACGGCGTTTCTCTTTCGATCTCCGGCCCGGGCGAAGGCCCCTCCCTCCCGAAAACGAAAAACCGGCGGCAGCGTCCCGGCGCATTCCGCTTCACAGGCCTGGGGCGGCCATATCCGGCAATCCCCAGGCCCCGGCCAGCCGGTCCCGGGCCTCCCGGGGAAGCTGCACCATGACCGGCGACTTGGCGGCATCGAGAAGCCGCAACAACTCCGCCACCCGGCCGGGCTCCATGGCCGTGCACCCGGCCGTGGGGGAATCGGGGCCGCGCCAGGAATGGATGAAGATGCACGATCCGGCCCCGGGCGCGACGGGATCGGTGTTGTGGGCCACGAACAGGCCGTTTTTATACAGGCCGTCGGCGCGCAACATGCGATCCGGCCCGGACCAGTCCGCAGGACCGGCCGTGCTCTCGTCGAAAACCATGTTGTATTTCCGCGAGTCCGGATTCTCCACGCAGATGGTGTCGGCGGTGACGTGATGCATGGGCATTTTCGGCGAAAACCCCAGGGCCTTCGGGTCGTAGGAAAAGCCCATGGTCAGGGCGAAGGCCCCGGCCGGGGCCTTGCCGTCACCCTCGTGTTTGGCCGGGATGCCGGGCAGGGACGGGCCGTGGCCATGCAGTCCCCGGCCAAAGGCCAGGCCGGTGCGGCCCACGGTGACCGGGAAGGGCCCAATCACCTGCCGCCAGGGCGCGCCATCGCCGTCGCGTTCGAAAAACGCCAGGACGCCGGTAATGCTGTCGTAGTCGCGGGTGACGACCAGCACGAGTTGACGGGAATGGTCCAGGGGATGCACCCGGGCCAGATCGTCCAGACCGGCCGGGGCGGGTCTGGCGACGGCCGCCGGGGAGGGCGGCGCGGCCGGGGCCGTGGGCTTTTTGGCGCAGGAAACCGCCAGGGCCAGACACATGGCCGGCAGGACGGCCGCAACACATCGAAATCCGTACATCGCAAGCCCTCTCACGTTCGTCTGTGCCCCCCGCCAGATACGGCCAAGGACGGCTGAAGCCGGGGGGACGGATGCAATCACAATGCAAACAAACCATACCCCGCGCCAAGAAGCAAGCAGGTCCGGCCACGATTCCTCCCAAAGCCTCCCCGGGCGGCCCGCCCTGGCCGCCGTGACAACCGACCCGATTTATGCGACATCCCCCGCCCCGGACATCTCACAACCCAAAACGCGCCATGTGGATCACCCATCTCAAACTCCTGGCTTCGGTCGTCTTCTGGGGAGGCACCTGGATTTCCGGGCGGCATCTGGCCCAGGCCATGGGACCGTTCTCCGCCGCCTTTTTGCGCTTCGCCCTGGCCTCGGCCTTTCTTGTGTTCCTGACGCGCCGCCTGTCCGGGGGGTTCGCCCTGCCGAAGCGGCGCGATCTGCCGGGCCTGTTCCTTCTGGGCCTGACCGGGGTCTTCGGCTACAACGCCTTTTTTTTCGCGGGACTTCAAACCGTGCCCGCCAGCCGGGCCGCGCTGATCGTGGCCGCCATCCCCACCGTGGTCTCCCTGTATTCGGGGCTGGCCCTTCGCGAACCCTTCGGCTGGGTGCGCATTGCGGGCATCGTTTTGTCGTTTGCCGGGGTGGGCGTGGTTCTGGCCGGGGGCGACCCGGCGGCGCTTTTGCGCGGCGGGGCCAGCCCCGGCGATCTGCTCATCCTGGGGTGCGTGGCCTGCTGGTCGGCCTATACCCTGGCCGGGCGGTCGGTCATGGCCCGGGTGTCGCCCCTTGGCGCCGTCACCTGGTCCTGCCTGCTGGGGGGGCCTTGCTTTTCCCCCCGGCCCTGGGCGGCGGACTTTTTGCGGACATGGCCCGGGCCGGTCTGGCGGACTGGCTGCACCTGGGCTTTTTGGGGATCATGGCCACGGGATACGGCTTTTTCTGGTATTACGAGGGGATAAAAGCCCTTGGGGCCTCCCGGGCCGGTGTCTACATCAACCTCGTGCCCGTGGTGGCCGTGCTGCTCGGCATCATCCTTCTGAACGAGCCCCTGGGCTGGCCCCTGGCCGCCGGAGGCCTCATGGTCCTTTTCGGGGTGCGCCTGGCCCAACGACCAGCCAGACGGGCATAGCGTCCCGGTCCCCGGCCCGCAGCAGCTTGACTTCCCACGCCTCCGGGGCCACCACCAAGGAAACGACGTCCCTTACGCCGAATCCCAAGGGAGGCGACCCATGACGCCCACACGCAAAAAAATCCTGGCTCTGGCCCTGTGCGTTGTCGCCCTGCTCGGTTCCGCCGCGCTTATGGTGCGGCTGGTCATCGACCCGGCCGCCTTCGCCCCTATCGTGGCCGGTTTCGTGCAACGGACCACGGGATTGTCCCTGACCATCACCGGCGGTCTGGGACTGACCTTTTTCCCCTGGCCCGGCATCGAGCTGCGCGGCGCAAGCCTGTCCGATCTCCCGGGCTTTCCCGGCGAACCCTTCGCCAGCGTGGACTCGGCGGACATCAAGGTGCGGCCCCTGGCCCTTTTGCGCGGCGACCTCGAGGTCGAGGGGCTGCGCCTCTCGGGGCTGCGGGTCCGCCTGATCCGGGACAAAGACGGCCGGGAAAACTGGAAGGCCCTGCCCATCGCCAAGGTATCCGTGGAAAAGGATCATGTGGTGGTGGTCAAGACCGACGGCCAAAGCGCCTCGTTCCGCTATCTGGTGCAGACGGCCGAGATGATCGACGCCGGGGTGGCGTTCGAGGACCGGGCCGCCGGGACCGCGTTCTCGGTGACGGACGTGAACATCCAGGCCAAGGATATCCGCCCCGGACAGGCCTTTGCCGCCCGGATGTCCCTGGCCGCCGCCTCCGTGAAACCGGAACTTGCGGCCAAAGTGACGCTTTCCGGGCAATCCATGGTGGATCCCCAGGCCATGCACTTCGCTGTAAGCGACGCCACGCTTCGCCTGGAGGGTCGGGCCACGGGCCTGCCGCTGGCCGCCTACGTCCTCGAAGGCCGGGGCAGCCTGGACTTCTCCGCCGACACAAGCCGTCTTGTCGGCCGCGGCCTGTCCCTGTCCGGCACGGTCTCGGGCGGCCGGTTCCCGGCGGACGGGCTCACGGCCAGGCTTGATGGCTTCGACTTCGACCTGGACTCCGGCGCAGGGACGCTGTCCTGCCCGAAATTCTCCCTGGCCCTGCCCCAGACCGGATTTTCGGCCACGGGCTCGGTCCAGGCGACGCATCTGCATGACACCCCGCGGGGCGCCCTGTCCCTGACCGCCCCACCCTTCGACCTCAAACCGCTTTTGGCCGGATTCGGTTCGCCCCTGCCGCCCCTTGCAGACAAAAACGCCCTGTCCAAGGTGGGGGGTACGATCCGGGCCGCCTCTGCGGACAACGCCGAGGCCCGCCTGGAGGCCGAGGTCTCCATGGACGGTTCCCCCATCCGGATCACGGCCCAGACCACCACCTCCGGCCCGCTGCGCATGGCGGCCGCCGTGGCCGTCAAAACCCTGGCCCTGGACGGCTATCTGCCCCAGACCGGCCCGGCTGCGGGCAAGCCCGCCGCTGCGGCCCACGCGGCAGCCGATGCCCCGCCGACCTTCCCCGGTCCTGGCGGGGCCATCGACCTGCGCCTGACCGCCGAACGGCTGGACGTGAAAAAACTCTCCCTCACCGGCCTGGACGCCGCTGCCGTCCTTCGCCCGGGAACCGCCGAGGTCAGCCGCTTCCGGGTCGGGCTGGCCGGGGGCAGCCTGTCCGGGAGCCTGCGCGCCGATCTGGCCGCCCCGGCCCGAACCGCCTCCCTGCGCCTGGAGGGGAAAAACCTGGCCGCCGGTCCCCTGCTTCTGGCCCTTGTCGGCCGACAGCCGCTCACGGGCACGGCCGCCTTTTCCGCCGACCTGTCCACCCAGACCCGCGATCCGTCGGCCATCCTGGGCGCCCTGTCCGGGAAGGCGGCCCTCTCCCTGACAAACGGCCGCATCCTGGGCCTCAACCTGTCTCCGGAGATTCTATCCTCGCCCATGCGCCTTCTGACCTTCGGCCTGGGCGGCGGGCAGGAGGCGGCAGGCCAGGGCGGCGGCGGAACCCAAATTACCTCGGCCCGGCTTTCCGCAACCATCCAGAACGGCCGGGCGACCACCAAAGACCTCCAGGTGCTGGCCCCGCCCCACAAGGTCACGGGCCAGGGCACGGTGGATTTGCCTGGCAATACGCTGGACATGCGCCTTCTGGCCCAGGTGTCCGGGGTGGCCGACATCCCCGTGGCGGTCACGGGCAGCCTCGATTCCCCCACCGTGACCCCGGACCTTGCGGCCATCCCGGCCGAGGCCGTGACCGGCGCGGCGGGCGCGGCGCTCAAGGCCGTCACCAACCCGGGCGGGACGGCCAAGGGCATACTGGACGCCATCAACCCGCTCAACCTGTTGCCTCAAAAGAAAAAATAAAAGCCATCCCGAATTGCTCCGGGATGACCCTCATATCGACCTCTACCCCGTGCGGACGTCCCAAGTGGGGCCGCGCCCCCTTGGCCGCCGGAGGCTTACCCTCCGGACGCTCCCGCCACGCCTACGGCTTCCTGGCCACCACTTCCAGCTCCACCAGCACGTCCTTGGGCAGCCGGGCCACCTCCACGCAGGAACGGGCCGGATAGGGCGGGGTGAAATACGAGGCATAGACCTCGTTGATGCGGGCGAACTCGTTCATGTCCTTGATGAAAAGCGTGGACTTGACCACATGTTCAAGTCCGAGTCCGGCGGCCTCAAGCACGGCCTGCACGTTTTTAAGGCTCTGGTGGGCCTGCTCCACCACGCCGCCGTCCACGATGCCGCCCGTTACGGGGTCCGTGGGGGTCTGTCCGGACACGAACAACAGTTCCCCGGCCCACACCCCCAGGGAATAGGGGCCGATGGCCTTGGGGGCCTTGTCCGCAACCACGATCTTTTTCTCAGCCATTCCCGTACTCCTTGTTCATTGCGTCGCGCCCTGAGCCTGGAATTTCCCCCCCGGGCGTTTGCGTTTGGGTTCCCACTTGGCGATCATCTGGCCCACGCTCTCCACCTGGGACGGCTCCATCACGGCAAATATCCGGTCACGCACGGCCTGGGCGTATTTCTGGTCTTCCTCGGGGATGTTCCCGGCCCGCACAGCCAATTCGGCCCAAAAAAAGGCCTTCATGTCGTTTTTGGCCACGCCCTGGCCGGAAAAAAACAGTTCGGCCAAAAGGGCCTGGGCCTGGGGCTTGCCGAAAAGCGCCGCCTCCTGGAGCCACTTGGCCGCCTCGTCGAAATTCTGAGGCGCGCCCTGGCCGTAATAATACAGCTTTCCCAGCAGGTATTGGGCGTCGAGGGAGCCGCGATCCGCCGCCCGGCGGAACCACTCGACAGCCTTGCCCTGGTCCTGGGGCACGCCCTGCCCGGCATAGTACATGGCCGCCACCTGATTTTGCACGGTGACGTCCCCGGCCTCGGCCAGGGGCAAAAACTCCCGAAACGCCGTGGAATAGTCGCCCTCGCGGTAGGCCCGCTTGCCCTCTTCCAGCCCGGCCTGGGCCGGGATGGCCGAAAACGAGGCAAGATACGCCAAAAGGAGCGCGCCGAGAACGTATCGGCCGCGCCTGCGGGATGCGGGGAAAAGCCTCATGGCCGGTTCAGCACTCCGTGGATTTTTCCAGGGCGCCGTCTGCCGCAACGGCCCCGGCCCCCACGATGAAGTGGCGGTAGATGAAGACCGACACGGGCACGCCTAAGAGCATGCCCCACAATCCGAAAAAGACATGGCCGAGATAGACGATGATCAGGATCAAAAGCGGGCTGATCTTGAACACCACGGAGATGATCCGGGGATTGAGGACGTAGGCCTCGAAAAGATGCACCAGCACGACCATGACCAGCGCCCAAAAAACAAGCGTCGGGCCGCCGGAGTTGAACGCCACGAGCAGGATGGGCGCCGAGGAGATGAACACCCCCAGGACCGGGATCAGGCCGCAAAAAAAGACCACCGTGCACAGCAGCACGATGGGATGGATGCCCAGCACCCACAGCCCCACTGCGGTCATCATGGTGTTGGCCAGGGCGATGAGCATCTGGGCCTGGAAGGCCGTGCCCACGGTCATGGCGAACTGGGCCACGCTCTCGGCCATGATCTCGTAGAAATCCTTGAGCCGGGAGGTGCGCAGGGCCGCCGTCTGGCGGCGCAGGGCGGGAAAGTCGAGCAGGATGAGGAAGCTGAACAGGGTGCCCAGAAGGAAATAGGACACATAGCTGGTGACCTGGTTGAACCAGCCCACCACCACGTTGAACAGTCCTTCCAGGTCCGTGCCAGCGATGTTTTCCACGGACAAAAATTTTTTGATGCGCACCACGGGCACGGCCATGTCCGGCGACTGCACGGCGGTCTTGTCCAGGAACTGGGACAGTTTGTCCATCATTTCCGGGAGCTTTTGCACAAAGGACCGGGTCTCGAAGACCAGCTTCGGCAACACGAACGACAGGATGGTGACGATCACGGCCAAAAAAATCAGATAGACGGCGATGGTCCAGACCACGCGGTGTATCCGGGTCCGGGAGCACAGCCAATGGATGACGTTGTTGAAGGTGAAGCACAGGATAAACGTGATAAAAAGCAGCCCGAACAGGCCATAGGACCGGGCCACATAGACCAGGGCGAAAAAAAGAACCCAGATGAAGATCATCTTGTTGGTTCGGATGAACTGGACAATGTCGAAGGGCATGGCGCGCTTCCTATCACAAAGCGGGTTACCAGACAATGACGGCGAAAACGCCGTACCATTCGAGGGGGAAATCCGTCCTGAACCTTTCCGACCTCGCAACGGCCGAGAAAAGATCAATCATTGCTTGCTCTTGTTTCACAGCAGACAGGCCGCTTCGATCCGACCGGTCTGTTTTCCAGTAAGCAGTTCAGTCCTCGGCCATGGCGGCGGTGAAAATCATGCTGGGGACGGCGGCTCTTTGCGGCCTTCGATTCCGGCGAAGGCGTTGTGATTGTGGATGGATTCATGACTCTCCACCTCCACGGAAAACCAGGCCACGCGCGGATGCCCCGACAGGGCGTTGGCTACGGCCCGGGTCACGTCTTCCACAAAGGCCGGTTTGGCGAAGGCCGCCTCGGTGACGAACTTCTCATCCTCGCGTTTGAGCAGGGCGTGCACCGGAGAGGACGCCGCGCCCTCGGCGATCTCGATAAGCTCCTCCAGCCACACGAATCCCCGCCCCCGGCAGCGGATGCGCACCACGGCCCGCTGGCTGTGCGCCCCCTGGTCGGAAATGGCCAGGGAGCACGGACACACGGTCATCACCGGCACGTCCACCCCAAGGGTCAGGGTGAAGGCCCCGCCCGAAAGCTCGCCCGACACCATGCACTCGTAATCGAGCAGTCCCGCAGCCCCGCTCACCGGAGCGGCCTTTTTGGCGAAATAGGGGAATCGGAAGGTCAGATGGGCGTTCCCGGCCTCCAGACGGCGGGCCAGATCCAGAAGAAGCACCTTGAAGGCCCCATAATCCAGAACCCCGGCCCAGCTTTCCAGGGCCTCCACAAAGCGGCTCATGTGGGTGCCCTTGAAATCGGCGGGCAGATCCACGGAAAGCTCCACGCTGGCCACCGTGTGCTGCCGCCCGCGCTCCCGGTCCCGGACCAGCAGAGGAAGCTTGATGCCCCGGATCCCCACCCTGTCCAGGGGGATGGGCACCTCGGCGGGCCCGCTTTGCACGTCTTGCATGTCTGCTCCCGGTTGGCGTTTCAAGAGGATGGCCCGGGAGCGGCTGGCGAAAACATCCCCGGCTCCGGGCGAGGGGCCATGATAGACCACTATCGCCCGGGAATCGACCCCCCGGAATGCGCCTGCCGGGATGATCAGCTAGACGATATCCTGGCCGGTGGTGGTCAGGGTCAGCTTGCCGTGCTTGACGCCCTTGGTGGAGATGAGTTTTTGCGACAGTTTCTGGATCTGCTCCCCGGGGCCGCGCAGGATGAGCACCTCCAGGCAGTTGTGATGGTCCAGATGCACGTGCAGGGCCGAGAGGATCAGGTCGTGGGTCTCGTGCTGGATCTCCGTGAGGCGCTGGGCCAGGTCGCTTTGATGGTGGTCGTACACCAGCGACAACACGCCCGCGATCTCCCGGTCGGTCTGCTCCCATTCCTTTTGCACCAGGACGTTGCGGATGAGGTCGCGGATGGCCTCGGAGCGGGTTTGGTAGCTTTTGTCCTGGCACAGCAGGTCGAACTTCTCCAACAGTTCGGAGTTGAGCGACACGCCGAAACGGATGGTCTTGCCCATGTCTGTTCCTCCGGCGACCCTAACGGGTCAGCTCCCACAGGTTGACGGTGGTCTGGTAATGCTGAAACGGCACCTTGGCCGAAAACAGGCGCGTGACCTGGAAACCCGCCGCTGCAAATCCGGCCCACACCGGCTCGGACACCTTGCGCTCGGGCTCGGCCAGCCAGATGCGGCCTCCCGGGGCCAGAAGCGTGGGAAAAAGCGGGGCCAGGGGGGCGTGAAACCGGGTTTCGTACAGGATGTCGCTGCCCCACAAAAAGGGAAACGTGCCGGGACGAAAGGCCGGGGCGCGCCAGTCCATGCGCGTGAAAAACGGTACGTCCAAAAGATTGCGGGCGGCGTTTTTCCTTGCCTGGGCCACGGCCCGCCACTCGTAGTCCATGGCCGCCACCCGGGCCCCGGCCGCCGCACCGGCCATGGCCGAAAGCCCCAGGCCGCAGCCCAGCTCCAGGCACAACTTTCCGCAAATGTCCGCACGTCTGGCAAAAAGCCATTGGCACAGAAGCAGGCTGGCGGGCCACAGCTCGGCCCAATAGGGCATGCGCTCGTCCTCGCCGAAATCCTCGTCTCCAACCCTGGCCCACAGGGCTTCCATGTCCTCTTCCCGGGCCAGGCGAAAGACCCTCCCGTTCAGCCGGATCTCCAACACCTCCCCGGCCCAGGCGGGCGGGGGGCCGTCGAACACGGGGGCGAACCCCGCAGGGATCTGCGGCGGGAAGGCGTCGAGTGCGTTTTTCATGGCGTATC
This sequence comes from Desulfolutivibrio sulfodismutans DSM 3696, assembly GCF_013376455.1. Lineage (GTDB taxonomy): Bacteria > Desulfobacterota > Desulfovibrionia > Desulfovibrionales > Desulfovibrionaceae > Desulfolutivibrio > Desulfolutivibrio sulfodismutans. The sequence continues at coordinate 1,398,053 of NZ_CP045504.1, forward strand.
GCCCTGGAAATCACCTTTTCTCCACCAGCAAGGCCAAAATCCGACACACGAATGGGGCCGCTGGTTCAAAAAGGTGTTACTCCCAAAACCGGACGCCTGCAAGCGCCACGGCGCAAAGTACGGACAACAACACTGCCACGTCCGGGCCAAGCCCCCGCTTTTCGCCCATTTTCAGGCAACGGGCGCGACGCTGGCGGGTTGTGTTTTTTGGGCCACTTGATACAACCCCCCCATGTCCGCCGTCATGACCGCTGCTTTCGGCCTGCCTATGCCCAACCTATCGAGGAACCCTATGAAACTGTCCCTTGCCGCCGCATCGTCCCTTCTCAAAGTCGGAATCGCCGCCCTATGCCTCGGCGCCTTTCTCCTGGTCCTGCCGCAGACCGAGGCCCGGGCCATGGCCAAACGTCCGGCCAAGACCCCGGCCATGGAGCAGGCCGACACCCTCATGCCCGAGACCCTGAAGGCCGATGTGGACCGCATGGCCGGTGAATACCGGGAAATCAAGGGCCGCCTGCAAGAGGCGGACAACCGGCTCATCGATGTCGAACGCCGCATCGCGGCCGAGACCACCCAGGCGGGCAAGGACGCCCTGTCGTCCCTGCACGCGGACGTCAAGGCCGAACAGGCCCGGCTCATCCAGGAGGCCGAGGAAAAGAAAATCGAGCTCGACTACCTGCGTGAGGTGCTTAAGACCAAGATCAAGGAATATCGGGACTAGCCGTCCCGTAGCGGCCGCGCCTGCGGGCGTTGACCGGAAAGACCGTACCGAAAACGGCCCGTCCCGGAAGGGGCAGGACGTTTTTCCGCCGCCGGGGCGCGATTCCATGCCAGGACCGCGCCCCGGGGCCGTTTTCCCGCCTCAAGCCCGGGGCCCCCGCCTTCCGGCCGGGGATACGCCGGAACGCGACGGCCGTCCGGCTATCTGGCCGCCTCCCCCTGCCCGTCCTGCAACAGCAGCATAACCGGGCTCGTATTCACGGGCGGCGTCTCTCCCAGGTCGCGCACGCAGCGTACGAACACGCTGGAGTCCGTTTTCAGCTTCATATGCGTCTGGCCGCTATATCCGACCCAATACCATGCGTAGCCCACATCCTCGGCATACGTCGATCCTGACCAGTAGGAAGCGCCGTAGCTGGGTTCCGTAAAAAGCGGATCCATGGCCGGAGCGCCCCGGGAATAGTCCGCGATGGACTGCAATTCCCGGATGTTGGGCAGCCGCCAGTCGGTACGGCCCGCCGTGGTCCGGGCCTCGCAAGAGGCCAGGGCCTGCTTCCAGGTCATGCCCGCCGCGCTTGCCGACTGCTCCCAGACCAGGGCGTTGGCCGCGTCGGTGAGCGTGCCGTCGCCGTTGTCCGTGATCGCCGCCGCAGGCACGGTCCCGCCCCGGACGCACCGGACCCGTAGCGAGCCCTCGGGCGCCGCATACCACGAATAGCCCACGCACATCATGGCCCGCCACTGATTGCCCGACACGAATGCCGTCGGCGTGGCGGTCCACCAGGGAGCGGACACGGAATTGGGAAACGCGGCGGTGTCCACGGCCGGCCTGGCCTTGGCTGCGTCCACCAGGGTCAGGGTCTCGGCCAGGGTGGACAGCCGCCAGTCCTCATGGCCGCCCAGGACAAGCGACCCGCAGTACGCCTGGGCCTCGGCCAGGGTCCGATAGGTCGTCTCCATGGGCTGCTGCCACATAAGCCCGGTGTTCTGGTCCGTAACCGTGCCGTCGCCGTTATTGTGATAGGATAGCCCGGCCCCCTTCCGGTAGTTTCCGTCCTGCCCGTAGTACTCCTCCCCGGGTTGCGGGCAGGGTATGGCTACAGTGTCGTTGTAGCAGGAGGAAATCCCGGTGGCGGGCAACGTCCAGGCCCGGGCGGGTCCGGACAACGTCAGGTGGAAAAGGGCCGTGAACAACACCAAAATCCGCCATGGCCGGGAGCATGGCGCATGGCCGCACGAGCACGACATGGAGAACCTCCCGGTTTGCGATGCGTCCGGGATACGTACACCAGTCCAGCTGGGTCTTCAACTCCACTGGCGACACGGAGCGAAAACGACATGCAACGCCGGGTCGTGTTCCGGTGGAACGGGTTGCACGGTCTTGGCCTGCATGGATCGGAACGAAAACGGCATGCGGGAACCGGGGATTTACCGGGTCGCGAATCACTCCTCCTGCAAGAGGAGCAGGAGCGAGGCGGCCTGCTGCGCCCCGGGCGCAGACGGCAGGCGCACGCACCGCGCGTACAGGGCCGCGGTCTTGTCCTCCCCGGCGGAAAAGCCGCTTTGGAAGTTCACGTGCCAGGCCACCCCCGGATACGTGTCCACGGTGGAGGACGTCCAGGTGTCGAATCCGGCGCTCACCAGGGCCGCAACGTTCAGGGCCGGATCGTACAGGGCGTAGTCCGCCAGGGTCCGCAACTCCATGACGTCCGGCAGCCTCCAATCCGAATACCCGCCCGTGGTCCTGGACTGGCAGTAGGCCAGGGCGGCCTGCCAGTTCATGGCCGAGGCGCTGCCCGTGCGCTCCCACATCCGGCCTGTGGCCGCGTCGGAAACGACCTCCCCGTTTACCGTGTAGGACGGCCCGGCCAGCCCCCCTCCCCGTACGCATCGGGTGTAGAACCCCTCGGCCGCGCCGTAGAACTGGGAAACGCCGTACCCGAAATGCACGTCCCAGTATGCGTCGGCATAGCCCAGGTAGGTGGCGCCCGACCAATACTGCCCTGTCGAGCCCACAAGCGGCGCGGCGAAGGCGGGCTTGTTCAGGCTGTAGTCGATGATGGTGATCAGTTCGCGCTGGGCGGGCAGACGCCAGTCGGTCTGGCCGCCCAGATCCAGGTCCGCGCAGTAGGCGACGGCGGCGGCATGGGTCCGGGCCACGCCGTCCGGCGTCTTCTGCCAGATAAGCCCGGTGACCTGATCCGTCACGGTGTCGGCGGTCTGGGCGTAGGTGTGGGGCGTGCCGGGGAAATTCCCGTTCTGTCCGTAGAAGGCCTCTCCGGACGAAGGGCAGGGAATTTCCGCCGTGGCGTCATAACAGGCCGCGATGCCCGTGCCCGGAACGGACCAGGCCGACGTCTGGGAGACCGACGCCAGGAACCACAGCACCGCAAGGAAAGCCGCGTGTATCCGCATGCTCCACCTCCGATTGTGACTCTTCTTCGGCGTCTTCTCTCTATCCTATTTCGGCCCTACACGTCCATCTCTCTCCGTATCGTCATTGTCTGTTTGCAAGTCATCCAGAAATTATTTCGCAAAACATGTGCGCATAACAAAAAAATTCTTCTCCCAGACTCATCGCTAAATCGTTTATTGTCACACGGCGTCCCGAAAACGGCAGGCTCTCCCTAGCTGCCCGCCTCCCGAATGATCTTCAACACGGCATCCCTCCGCAGTTCGAGAATCAGCATGAACACCTCGCTGCCCCTGTGCCGTCTTTCCCACCATTCGGGATCGGCCAGGGCCAGGATGGCGTCGGCCGCCGCCTCGCGTTTTTCGCGCGGCACGGCGCGCAGCCGGGTCAGGCACATCTCCCGGGCGTCGGCCACTTTGTCCGTCCGTGTCAGCATATCCTCGCCGTATTTTTTCACTGGCCTCTCCAAAGCTTGCGGTTGCGGGCGTTCCCGGAGACACGGCAGGGCGGTTCGGAGTGGATCAAAAGGGGCCCGGCCAAAGAGATGCGCATGGCAGGGAGATATCCGGGCTCCGTCGAAAAGGGAAGGTCCGGTGGACCGGGGTTGGCGCGGGATCATGGAAATCACTGCGACCGCCGGGAGACAATCGCCAAAAATCATGCCGGAAATCCGTCTTCCCGGTGAAATGGCGACATCTCCCCTTGTCCTGGAAAAGTTCTTCCGGCACAAGGGCCATACGCCATGACGGTTCCTCCTCGAATTGGCCATGGCCAGGCCCGGCAGGGAACGCCGACCCTGCCGGGCCTTTTTTCAGCCGACAACGGCAAACCAGACTGTCCATCCTCCTGCGATCCTGTTCGATACGCGGGCACCAGGCGCATGAACATCACTGAGCAGAGATGTAATGGTTCCGATTCCCCTGCACCTGGAATATGCGATCATCCCGCGTCCTTTCCCATGCATCGGGGGGGTCGGCGGCAGCCCATTCCAGAAACATTGTTTTCTGCGAATCCTCCAACGCAATCCCATACGTCTCGGCCATGTAAAGCCATACCCTCGCCACATCTCCGCGTATCGCAGGCCTTGGTTCCGCAAATCCATCCCTTATTTCAAAGTCACATTGACCATAGACTCGTTCCTCACCATCGACAATTCCATACGGATGATTTGACCTATTATTATTAAGCTCTCCAATACTTGGAGCCAGATTATGTAAATCAGCTTCAATTGCCTTAAATAAGGCATCAACTTTTGAACAGCATTTTCTTCCTTTGTATGTCCTTCCATGTTTAACACAATTAACATTTCCACTTGTCCAACATTCTTTCATGTGTCCAAAATAGTATGCAGGTACAATATGTTCCCATTCAAGTCTCGACCCGCGCTTCCTGTCACTTTTACACACATATCCACACTCTTCATTATGAATTCTTCCACCGGAACGACCAGCCCTTTCATAACTGCAATCACAATAGAGCGTCTTCATGTGATCCATATAAATCTTCTCGCGTGCAATCTGTTTCGCTGCATCGAACGATGAAATCGGATCCCTCGGAGACTCGGCCCAGGAAACAGCACACAATGCACTTAAGATCATAAAAATTCGAATGATTTTCATTTCAGCACTCCTGCTCATTGTTGTTACACGCAAAAGCCGGGCGCCAGCCATAAAAATCAGGCAAATTTTAATTTCTCAAGTTTGCCCTTATCCTGGAATTACCTCACTCCGATTGAATGACAAGGAATAATCGCACATTCGAATATATGCCTTGATATTTAATGGCATATCATATCAAAATTGCACTCAAAACAATTACTATGTTTTATACGTTGGGCACCAACTTCCTTCAAAAATACAAATTTACGTCTTATCATGGCAAAGTTATTAGAAAATTATTACACGCCTCGCTTTTTATCATACCAGAAACGATGGTTGAAAAGACAGGCGAGAGACAAAAAAGGGACATCGCGCGGATGCCCCTTTGCGCATCCCCACAGATTGTGGCCGTGTTTGTATTCAGCCGGACCTGACCGGACCAATCCTCGACATTTCACCGTATTTTCGCATGTCCCAGGTTGCTGACAGGAAATTCTCCGCAATCTCAACCCAGAGGACAGGATGTGTCCTCCGTCCCGGGAATTCTGCAAAACCGGGTTGGAGGACGGCAATTTTCAGGCACATTCGAACGCCAGAACCAGGTGCTCCTGCAGAAACGCCCCTCCTGCGAACCGGCAGCCCCCCCGTTGCCCACCGATAAACCCAATCGCCGAAATTCACGGCCGCAAGCAGCACGCAGCCGTCTGGGCCACATGGGGACGCTTGCCGGAATCCCAGATTGACGCTGACGGGAATTTGCGTAGAGAGAGAAGCTGGCGCAGGCGGTGAAGCCGGGAAGCTACGGACTCGTGGCCGCTTGAGAAAAAATTGGGTTGTGCAGGGACAACGGAGCGTTTCCCAGGCAGGAATGAACGAGGACATATGACCGAGATCAATATTTCGGATCTGTTTCAGGCCGCAATCCGGGTGAAACGATCAGAGATCACTGCGGAGATCTATTCCTGGAGCAGGGGCATGGTCCAATCGGGCCCATTCCGGGGCATGCGTATTCTCCAGGCCTCATCCTGGGGGGACGGCGACCTCTGTCCCAAGATTCTCGGAACATACGAATCCGAACTGCATTCCTGCCTGAACCTCTGGATCAAGACGCCGCCTGACAGCGTCATCAATATCGGCTGCGCCGAGGGGTATTACGCCGTAGGCCTGGCGAGGCTTTTCGACCGGGCAATCATCAAGGCCTTCGACATATCGCCAGCCGCCCGGGATCTGTGCCAACGCAACGCAACGCTAAACCGCGTCCAGGACCGAATCATCGTCGAAGGGCTGTGCTCGCCGGATATTCTGGATGGCGCGTTGCGCGGTTCCCTGCGCCCGGCGGTCGTCTGCGATTGCGAAGGCGGCGAGTTGGAATTGCTCGACCCGGTGCGTGCGCCGGGTCTTTCCCGGTGCAATATTCTGGTGGAATGCCATGACTTCGTGAATCGTTCCATCAGCGAAACGCTTGTGGCGCGGTTTCAGGAATCACACGTCATCGACGTCATCCCCGAAGGCCCGCGCGACCCCAACCGCTTCACACCGCTACGCCGCATGCGCAGCATGGACCGGTGGCTGGCGCTCTGCGAGTTCCGGCCGGAATCCATGAACTGGCTTTTCATGCGCCCACGGAACGTCGCCCCCACCGAGGTCGCAGACAAAAAGACCGGACAGCTCCACCAGGATTCAATCCAGGAAGAACCATCCGGTATTCTTTGAAATTGGTGCGAGAGGGGGGACTCGAACCCCCACGCCGAAGCGCTGGAACCTAAATCCAGTGCGTCTACCAATTCCGCCACTCTCGCACGCGCGAAGCGGTCCCCTGTAGCGCATCCGGCCCGGCCGGACAACTCTCAAATGCCCCGGTCGCGAAAACGCCCCTACAGCGCCGCCAGGAGCAACTCCAGCTTGGCCAGGACGTCCGCCGCATCACGGCCTAAAATCCGGATCATGGGCTCCTTGCCCGCCTCGCCCGGGTCGCACACCGCGTCCACGGCCCCCGGGTCGGGATGGGCCGAAAGGGCCGCGTGGGTACCCCATTCCAGGCTGCTCCCCTCGCGCTCCTTGATCTCCCGGGGTTCATCGGCCCGGTTGAACCAGGCCGCCGCAAGCCCGGCCCGGGACAGGGCCGCCAGGGTGCGGGCATTGTAACGGACGTTGACCGCGCAGGCCACGTCCGGGACCACCGCCGCCGCCGCCAAAACCACCTTGGCCATATGCGAGGAGGCCCCGAAGGCCGGGCCGGCCGGGATGTAGACCGAGCCGTCGCGGCCCCGGGTGATGCGCCCGGCAAAGGCCGCCACATCGCCCACAGCCGCAGGCCAGGGCGCGGCCAGGGCCAGGTTCATGGACACCTCGGGCACAAGCGACGCCAGGCCCGGCATGGCCAAAAGCCGCCGCGCCGCCTGGCGCAGCTCGTCCAGGACGAACAGTCTGACCCGGGTGCGCAGATACGGGGCCAGATGATGCGGCGGCCCGGTTCCGGCCCCCAGATCGTAGGCCGCCCGCAGGCACAGATGCAGATAGTCCCTGGCCTTGGCCACGGCCGTCTCCAGGTCCGCCCCCAGGGCCAGTTGCGCGGCGATGGCCGCCGAGAGGGTGCAGCCCGTGCCGTGGGTGTTTTTCGTGGCCACATGCGGCCGGGAGATCTCCACCTCGCGGCCGCTTGAAAAAACCAGCAGGTCCGTGACCATGCCGTCATTTTGTGCGCCGTGGCCGCCCTTGAGCAGCACCGCGTCCGGCCCCTTGCGGCCCATACCACGCATGTCCAGGATGCGCCGGGCGGCCTGCCGGGCCGATTCCCGGTCGCACACCGCGATCCCGGTCAATTCCAGGGCCTCGGGCAGATTGGGGGTGACCAGGGCGGCCAGGGGGATCATGCATTCCCGCAGGGCGCTTACGGCCTCGGGCTCAAGCAGCCTGGCCCCGGACTGGCTGACGCACACGGGATCGACCACCAGGGGGAAGCCCGCCCCGGCCAATCGCTCGGCCACGGCCTCAATGATGGGCGCGCAAAAAAGCATGCCGGTCTTGGCCGCCCGGATGGGAAAATCGGACAAGACGGCATCAAGCTGGGCGGCCGCGAACTCCGGCGGCGGGGCGTGGATGCCGGTGACCGCGGTGGTGTTCTGGGCCGTCAGGGCGGTTATGACCGAAAGGCCGTAGGCCCCCTGCATCATGAAGGTCTTGAGGTCTGCCTGGATGCCCGCCCCGCCGCCGGAGTCGGAACCGGCCACGGTCAGGACGCAGGGAGGGGACAACGTGGGTTGGATGCGGTTCATGCGCCGGATTCCTCCTCAAGCCCTTCGTCGCTTTCACGAATCTTTCTGATGCTTAAGCCGCTTCGGGCCAAAACCAGCACGCCCAGAAGCGTCACCGGGATGTATTGCAGCATGTGCAGCACCACACCGGCGGCCAGGGCCTGCTCCTTGTCCACGCCGAAAAGTCCCAGGGCGAAGACCACCGCCGCCTCGAAGACCCCGAAGGCCCCGGGCGAGGACGGCATGGCCATGCCCAGGGCCGACAGGACGAAGACCGCCATGGCCTGCCCGGCCGTCAGGGGCAATTGGGCCGCCCACAACAGGAAAAAATAGGTGACGGCCGCATAGAGCAGCCAGCACAGGGCCGTGTACAGCCCGAGCACGACCAAATAGCCCGGGGTCACCCCGTGCAGGATCTGCAGCTTGATGTCCGCCAAAAAGGCCGACAACCGGGCCGAGGGCATGAGGTCGATGATCCGGCCCACCAGGTTCGGGAAGGCCCGGACCATGAACAGCGCCGCCCAGATGCCGCCCACCACGGCGGCCAGGGGCACGAAGGCCAGGTTGACCTTGAAATGGGCCGCCACCACAAGGCCCATGGCCAACAGGGCGTTGAGATCGAAAAAGCGCTCCCAAAAGACCATGGTCACGCCCTTGGACAGGGAAAAGCCGCCCGCCCGGCGCAGGTAAAAGGCCTTGGCCAACTCCCCGAGCTTGGCCGGGATGATGTTGTTGATGGCCATGCCCAGGAAAAAGGCCTTGGTGCACAGCCACACCCCGGCCGAATAGCCGGTGAGGAAGTTGAAGCGCAGGGCCATGGCCCCATAGCTCAAAAACGAAAAGGCCCCGGTGAAAAACAGCGGCCACAACGCGTAGCCGGACAAGGCCTGCCACAGGAGGGCGAAGTCGATCCCCCAGAAGGCGTAGACCAGACAGGCCGCCACCAGCCCGAAGCGCAGGGTGAAACTGACGGTTTTTTTTACGAGCATGCGTCTTTTTCCGTGGATGCGGCGTCTCCGGGCATGGTTCTCCGGGAAACCGCCGCACCCCGGCTAGCGGTTTGGTTCTTAAAAAATACGCAGGCATTTTTAAGAAAAAATTGACTACAGACTGTTGCTTCAACAGTCATGTCCGCCCAAGTCGAGGACACGGCCCTCATGTTGCGTTCGGTCATTTCCGTTATGGTCTGGCAAATAGCAACATCTTGAATTTCTGATTTTTCTTCACAAAAAAACAAAAAACGTCTTTGTGTGGACGCCACACCAGTGGCGCCTCCTTGAAAAATACGCCCGTCTTTTTCAAGAAACAAAGTCTTTCATCCCGTTGTTTCAACGGTCGCGTCCTCCCCTATCGGGGATGCGACGCTAGCGGTTGAACTTCTCCTGGAGCCGGAAACGCAGATGCGTAAAACGCTTTTCAGACCCGGATTTGCCCAGGCCCACGGCCAGGGCCCGCTTGGGGGCGATGAGCACCGCAAGCTTTCTGGCCCGGGTCAGGGCGGTATAGATCAGGTTGCGCCGCAGCATGACGTAATGCTGGGTCAAAAGGGGCGTCACCACAGCCGGATATTCGCTGCCCTGGGACTTATGCACGCTTATGGCGTAGGCCGGGCTGAGTTCGTCCAGGTCCGTACGGTCATAGGCCACGTCCCGGCCGTCGAAATCCACCAAAAGCTCCCCTTCCTCGGGGTCCACGGCGGTGATGAACCCCAGATCGCCGTTGAACACGTCTTTTTCATAGTTGTTGCGGGTCTGCAGCACCTTGTCCCCGCGCCGGAAAATCGTGTTGCCCCGGACGATCTCCGGGCCCGCAGGATTGAGCCTGGCGCGCAGGGCGTCGTTTAAGGCCATGGTCCCCACCTCGCCCTTGTGCATGGGCGAAAGCACCTGGATGTCGCGCACCGGATCGAAACCGAAGGACCGGGGAATGCGCTCGCTCACCAGTTCCACGATCTTGTCCTTGACCGCCGCCGGATCGTCCATCTCCACCCAGAAAAAATCCGAGTCCTCGGGACGCTCCCGATCCTGCAGGGGGAACTGGCCGTCGTTGACGCGGTGGGAGTTGACCACGATCAGGCTTTTCTGGGCCTGCCGGTAAATATGGGTCAGGCGTTCGGCGGGCACGGCCTGGCTGTCCAGGATGTCGGCCAGGACGTTGCCCGGCCCGACAGACGGCAACTGGTTCACGTCCCCGACCAGGATCAGCCGCCCGGTCAGGGGCATGGCCCGAAGCATCTGGGCGCACAGCCGCACGTCGAGCATGGAGGCCTCATCCACCACCAGCGCGTCGGCCTTGAGCTTGTTGTCCTCGCTTAGGGCAAAGGAGCCGTCGGCAGAATATTGCAAGAGCCGGTGCAGGGTGGCCGCCGGGAATCCCGTGGCCTCGGACATGCGTTTGGCCGCCCGGCCGGTGGGCGCGGCAAGTTTGACTTTATGGCCGAGCTTGTCAAGGGCGCGCACCACCATGCGGGTGATGGTGGTCTTGCCCGTGCCGGGACCGCCGGTGAGCACGAAGACCTTCTCCCCGATGGCCGTCTGCACGGCCCGGCGCTGCTCCTCGGAAAGCGTCAGCCCGGCCTCGGCCTCGATTTTCGGCAAAAGTCCCCGGGCCTTTTCCAAAACCCCGGTGCTGCCGCCGTGGGTGCACAGCCCCCACAGCCGGTCGGCGATTTCGCGCTCGTAGCCGTAGAGGTGATGCAGATAGACGGCCCGGGGGATGTCCTGCTCGGGAAGCGGACAGGTCTTGATGCGTTTTTTCTCTTCCAGGGCGGCCAGGGCGGACTCGAAGGTGATGGGATCGATCACGCCGTCGAGCATGCCCAGAATCCGTTCGTAGAGCTCCTCGGCCGGAAAAAACAGATGCCCCTGCTCGCTGGCCGTAAAAAGGGAGAACACCACGGCCGCCTCCACCCGGTCCCGGCTGCCGGGATCGAGCCCGAGCTTTAAGGCCATGCGGTCGGCGGTGCGAAACCCGATGCCGCGAATCTCGTAGATCAGGTCATAGGGATTGGCCTTGAGGCGGGCGATGGCGTCGTTGCCATAGAGCTTGAAAATCTTGCCGGCATAGCCCGTGGAGATCTCGAAGGTCTGGAGAAAAAGGATAAGCGAACGCACCTCGCGGTGCTCGCTCCAGGAGGAGAGGATGCCCGAGAGCTTTTTTTTGCCCAGGCCCTCCACGCGCAGCAGCTTGTCCGGCTCGTTCTCCAGGATGTCCAGGACGCGCGCGCCGTACATGTCCACCATGCGCTCGGCCAACACCCCGCCCACGCCCTTGATCTGGCCCGAGGCCAGATAGCGCCGGATGCCGTTGACCGTGGCCGGCATGGACGAGACGGCGCTTTGCACCTGGAACTGGCGTCCGAAACGGGGATGCTCGACCCACTGGCCGGTCAGGCGCACCATCTCGCCCGGGGCCAGCTTGGCCATGGCGCCCACGATGGACACCACCCCCGGTTCGCCCTTGGCCTTGACCCGGGCGACGAGATAGTTGGTCTCTTCACTGTAGTAGGTGATGCACTGCACCTCGGCCGCAATTTCCGTGACCGTCACGCCCGGCGCTCCCCTCGCGTCACGGACGGGCGGCGGGGGCCCGCCGGGCACGCCCGGAGGCCCCCCGCACCCGCGCCGCACGATCCCCGGCGGCCGTCAAAACGGCTCCGGGGATCGTGCAAGCGCGTCCCGCACATCCGCAACGTCACGACACGGCTCAGTTTTCCACCGTCTCGTTGTAAGCCCGTTCAAAGGCCTTGTAGTTTTTCGGCCCAAGCTTGGGGCCGAAGCGGTCGTCGATGACCTCGCGCATGGCCGCCAGAGGCAAAATGTCCGTGGCTTTGAGAAGCGCCCCGAGCATGGTGGTGTTGGTGATGGCCACCCCAAGCTCCTCCAGGGCCACGGTCTGGGCGTCCACCTGGGCCACCGTGGGCCAGCCGTGCTTGGATTTGAGCGCGGGACCGCCCTCGGGGGAGTTGACCACCACCTTGCCGCCGTCTTTCAAGCCCTCGGCCACATTGACGATGTCCAGCAGGGTGGGGTCCAGAACCAAGACCACGTTGGGGCTGTATACCCGCTCGCGGATGCGGATGGGCTTGTCGTCCACGCGTACGAAGGCCACGACAGGCGCGCCGCGCCGTTCCGGCCCGAAGCTCGGAAAGGCCTGGGCGTACATGCCCTGGGCGATGGCCGCCCGGGCCAGAAGCTCGGCCGACGTCACGCCGCCCTGGCCGCCGCGTCCATGAATCCTGATCTCGATCATAGCGTCCCCCCGATTTGGTTCACACATCCTGCCGATAGCGCACTGACTGCTTCAGCGTCTCCCGATCCACGTACTTGACCTCGCTGCCCAGGGGAATCCCCTGGGCCAGCCGGGTCAGACGCACCCCGGGATGGTCCCTGGCCACCATGTTTTTTATATGCGAGGCCGTGGTTTCGGCCTGCAAGGTGGTGCCGAGCGCCAGGACCAGCTCACGCACCTGCCCCTCGCGAAGCCTCTCGGCCAATCGCCCGAAGGCCAAATTTCCCGCGCCCACGCCTTCCAGGGGATCGAGCAGCCCGCCCAGGATCAGATACCGGCCCCGAAAGCCGCCGGCCTCCTCCAAAACGAGCACCGAGTCCCATTGCGACACCAGGCACAACTCCTCGTCGCCGCGCGTGGGGTCCGCGCACACCGGACACACCTGGGTTTCGCTCAAGCCCCCGCACCGCGAACACAGGCACAACCGCTCCCGCAGATCGCCGATGCGCCGCCCCAGGTCCATGGTCCGTTCCCTGGGCCACTGCAAAAGGGTCATGGCCACCCGCAGGGCCGATTTCGGCCCAAGCCCCGGCAGCCGGGCCAACTCTTCCACCACGTCGGTCAGGGGCTTCGGCAGCCTGGCCATGCGCCCCTACCCGTCCGTCCGGCTTTCGCGGCATCTGTGATCCATCATACCCCGGCCCGGTTCCAATTAAAAGAGCCCGGGGATTTTCAGTCCGCCCGTGATCTGGCCCATTTCCGCCTCGGCCATCTCCTTGGACTTCTTCACCCCGTCGGCAACGGCGGCCACGATCAGATCCTGGAGCATCTCCACATCCGTCGGGTCCACCACGGAGGCGTCGATGCGTAAGGCCTGCAGCTCGTTGGCGCCGTTGACCACGGCCACCACCATGCCGCCGCCGGAGGTGCCCTCGACGGTCCTGGCCGCCAGATCTTCCTGCACCTTGGCCATCTTTTTCTGCATGATCTGGGCCTGACGCACCAGATCGTTCATTCCTCTCATGCGATCCTCCACCCGAGCGGCATTGCGCCCGGAATTATCACTACATTCAAATACCGGCGGGCTATCCGCGCGGCACAACGCCGATGACCTCGGCCCCGAAATCGGCCATGGCCCGGCGCACCTCGGGACGTTCCAGGACATAGGCCTTCAGTTCCCCGTTCCCCGGCCGGGCCTCGCCGCCCGGCTCCTCCACGGACACGGCCGTGCCGGGTCCGAAATAGTCACTGGCCACCTGGGTGAGCTTGCGCAGGGCGTCGGGGCTTTTGAGCTGTTCCCGGTTGAACTCGTTGCCGCCGACCACCACCAGGGTTCCGGCCGGTCCCAGGTCCGGGGCAAAGCGCCCCCGGGCCTGCCGCAGGCCGTGAATCATGCCCAAGCCGCCCTTCCTGGCCGTATCGTAATATCTCAAAAAGCCCTCCCAGGTGGGCGGGCCCTTGGGACCGGACGACACGGCGGCCCCGGCCCGGCCATCCATAACCTCCGCCCCGTCGCGGATCGGCGGCAACGCGGCTTCGCCGTATGTCGCCCGGGCGTCGGCAGGCGGTTCGTCGTCAAAGGACGGGGGAGCGTCCTCAAACGCCGGGGGGGATTCGAGATCCTCGGGCGGCCCGGACGGCGGTTCCGGGCGACGCGGCGGCGACGCCTCGGCAGGGGGCGGCGGGGAGGCCATCCGGGTCGGCGCGCCGACCGGTCCCCGGGGCGCTTCGGCCCCATAGCGGCGCGGCCCCGGCCCGCCCGGCCCGCCACCCCGGGACGGTCCCGACGCCGACGTCGGGGCGGGGCCCGGACGCCCCCCGCCCGTAGCGCCCGGCCGGGCCTGGCCGATCTTGTCCAGGGCGACCAGGGACGGCAGGCAGGTCAGGTTGAGCAGCAAAAGCTCCAGGGCCAGGGACGGCTCCAGGCTGGTCATGACCCGGCGCTGCCCTTCCAGGGTCATCTGCCAGTTGGCGTGGATATGCGTCAGGTCGAAGCGGTTCGCCGCCTCGAGCCAGCGCCCGGCCTCGTCCTCGGCCATCTCCACCAGGGACGCCCCGGAAAGGCCCGTCTGGCGCAGAAGAAACATGGTCCGCCAGGCCCCGGCCAGCTCCCGTAAAAAAAAGCCGATGTCCAGGCCCTTGCCCAAGACCTCGCGCAAAATGCCCAAGACCCCGGCGCAGTCGCCCTGGGCCATGGCCTCGACCATACCGAAAAACACGTCCTGCCCGGCCAACCCCAGAACCCCCCGGGCGTCGGCCTCGGTCAGGCCATCGCCGCCCAGGGCCAGAACCTGTCCCAAAAGCGACATGCTGTCGCGCACGCTGCCCGCCCCGCGCCGGGCGATGAGCGCCACGGCCGAAGCCTCGTAGGCCACCCCCTCGCGGTCCAAAATCCCGCTCAGATGGGCGTCCAGCTCGGCCTGGGTCATGCGCTTGAACAGGTAGTGCTGGCAGCGGCTGACGATGGTGGCCGGAAATTTATGGGGCTCGGTGGTGGCCAGGATGAACGTCACCCGTCCCGGCGGCTCTTCCAGGGTTTTTAAAAGGGCGTTGAAAGCCGCCTTGGAGAGCATGTGGGCTTCGTCGATGATAAAGACCTTGTAGCGGCTTTGCAGCGGCGAATATCCCACGTCCTCCTTGAGGCGTCTGGCCTCGTCCACCCCGCCGTGGGTGGCGGCGTCGATCTCCACCACATCCGGGGAGATGCCCGCCGTGATCTGTCGACATTGCAGGCATTCGTTGCATGGCTCGGCGGCCGGGCCCCGTTCGCAGTTGAGCGCCTTGGCGAACACCCGGGCCAGGGTGGTCTTGCCCACCCCGCGCGTGCCGCTGAAAAGATACGCAGGCGCAACGCGGTCCTCGGCGGCGGCCCGGGACAGGATGCGCTTCACCGCCTCCTGGCCCGCAACCTCGCCGAAGCGCTGCGGACGGTATTTAGTGGTCAGACTCGTGGTGGACATGCCGCTCCGTGCGGGGAAAAAAGGAGTGGGGCGCGCCCCACTCCTTCCCATGGATCCTACAGGCTGTAGCCATCAAGCCAGGCGGCGTATTTGGGGTTCTCGCCCTTGACGACCTTGAAAAACTCGGTCTGGAGCCTCTTGGTCACCGGCCCGGCCTTGCCCGCGCCAACAACCCGGCGATCCAGCTCGCGGATGGGGGTGATCTCGGCGGCGGTGCCGGAAAAAAAGGCCTCGTCGCTGACATAGACCTCGTCGCGAGTGAAAAGCTGCTCCACCACCTCATACCCCAGATCCCGGGCCACGGCGATCAGGCTGTCCCGGGTGATTCCGGCCAGGATGGAGGTCAGGGGCGGGGTCTTGATGATCCCTTTTTTGACGATGAACACGTTTTCCCCGGAACCCTCGGAGACGAATCCCGTGGGGTCGAGCAGAAGGGCCTCGTCGTAGCCGTCGGCGATGGCCTCGGTCTTGGCCAGGACGGAATTGACGTAGTTGCCGCAGGCCTTGGCCTTGGTCATCATGACGTTGACGTGGTGCCGGGTGTAGCTCGAGGTACAGATGCGAATGCCCTTCTCCAGGGCCTCCGCGCCAAGATACGCCCCCCAGGGCCATACCGCGATGGCCACCTGGATGGGGTTTTTCCCGGGATGCACGCCCATGGCCTGGCCCGTGCCGATGAACGCCAGGGGCCGGATGTAGCCCTCGGCCAGCTTGTTGGCCTTGAGGGTGTCCAGGATGGCCGTGACGATCTCGTCCTGGGAATACGGAATGGTCATGCCCACGATCTTGGCCGAACCGAAGAGGCGGTCCACATGCTCCTTGAGGCGAAACACCGCCGAGCCGCCGTTTACGGTCTTATAGGCCCGGATGCCCTCGAACACGCCCACGCCGTAGTGCAGGGTGTGCGTCATGACATGGACCTGGGCCTCGTTCCACGGAACCAGTTTGCCGTCAAACCAGATCAAATCCGTCTGAATCCCCATCTCCCACCTCGTTTTTCCTGCCGTGCCCCGGGCTGGGGCCAGACCCCGGGAATCGGAGCCCTCCTGCGGCGCAGGGTAAGAGTGGGAGGCTAAAAAAATCCCCCTTGCAGGTCAAGCAAACCCTGTTTATGGGAAAAACTTCCCATTGACCGCCCCCCCCTTTTCCGGGGCGCACGACACCGCAAAGGACAGACGCAGCCCACGCATGGACACGCCCTCCGCCACCCCGCCCTTCTCCCCGAAGACGCCCTGGCTCGCGCCCATGGCCGGATTCAGCGACCTGGCCTTCCGCATGCTGTGCCGGGAAAACGGCTGCGCCGCCGCCGTGACCGAGATGGTCAGCGCCAAGGGACTTTTTTTCGGCTCCCCGGGCACTTCACGGCTCCTGGACACCTGTCCCGGGGACGCCCCCTTGGTGGCCCAGATATTCGGAGCCGAACCGGACTATGCGGCCCGGGCCGTTTTCTGGCTGGCCGGGCGCGGTTTTCGCCACTTCGACTTAAACGCCGGGTGCCCGGTTCCCAAGGTGGCCAAATCCGGGGCCGGGGCGGCGCTTTTGGACGATCCGGCCCGGCTCGTGGCCGTGGCCCGGGCCATGGTCCAGGCCGCCCGCGAGGCCCTGCCCGGGGAAAATCCCCTGGTCGGGGTGAAACTGCGCCTGGGGGTCGCCCCGCCGCGACTGGCCTGCCTGGACGTAGGGCCCCGGCTGGCCGAGGCCGGGGTCTCCTGGCTGACCCTGCATCCCCGCTTCGCCTCCCAGGGCTATTCGGGCCGTTCGGACTGGACGGCCACCGCCGCCCTGGTATCGGCCGTTCCCGTCCCGGTCATGGCCAGCGGCGACCTGTGGACCGCCGGGGACGGCGCGGCCTGCCTGGAGCAGACCGGGGCGGCCGGGGTCATGTTCGCCCGGGGAGCCCTGGCCGATCCGACCATTTTCGCCCGTCTGCGCGGCCTTTTGGATGGCCGCCCCCTGCCCCCGCCCACCGGCCCGGACATGGCCGCCCTGATCCGCAGGCATGCCGCCCTGGTCCGGGCCATGGACCCCTCGGCCCGGGGCCTGCTCAAGATGCGTACGGCCGTGCCCCGCTACCTCAAGGGGCTGGCCGGATCGCGCGCCTTGCGCGCCAGGATGTGCGGGTGTACGTCTTGGCAGGATGTGGAGTTTGCGGCCCGCGAGGCCGAGCTCTTGACCGCGGCCGAACCCCACGGCCCAAGCGACAGGGAGGGATAGCCGACAATGGAGATCGTGCGCGCCAGCACGGCCGGTTTCTGCATGGGCGTGGACCTTGCCCTGCGCAAGCTCGACGCCATCCTGGACGAGGCCCAGCGCCACGGACCCATCCATACCCTGGGACCCATCATCCACAATCCCCAGGTCATGGCCGAGTACGCCACCCGGGGCGTGCTGCGCACGGACGACCCGGAGGATGTGGCGGAGGGCAGCACGGCGGTCATCCGGGCTCACGGGGTGCCCCAGTGCGTGAAGCAGTCGCTTGTGGAGCGGGGGGTGCGGGTGGTGGACGCCACCTGTCCCCGGGTGCGCACGGCCCAGAAGCTCATCGCCAAGCAGGCGGAAAAGGGCCGCATTCTGCTGCTTTTCGGAGAGAAGGACCATCCCGAGGTCAAGGGGCTTTTAAGCCACGCCGCCGCCGGCTCCCATGTCTTCGATTCCCCGGAGCGACTGGCGGAAATCGAGCTGGCCCCGGGACCGGAATATTTCCTGGCCGCCCAGACCACCCAGGATGAGCTGGAGTTCACGCGCATCCAGGAGATGCTGAAAGTCCGTCTGAACAGGGACTTTCCGGTCCTGTCCACCATCTGCGACGCGACCATGAAACGTCAGCAGGAGGCCATCGAATTGGCGGGCGCGGTGGACTACATGGTCGTGGTCGGGGGATTCGAGAGCGGCAACACCCGGCGGCTGGCCCAGGTGGCCCGCAGCGTGGGCGTGTCCTGCGTCCATGTGGAGACGGCGGACCAGCTTCCCCTGGATGAGTTGCGTGGCGTTGACAGAATCGGCTTGACAGCGGGGGCGTCTACGCCGAAAAAAATCATAGATCGCGTGCAATTCGTGTTGGCGTCGCTTTAGGCCGGAATTGTCCGGTTCACCACCTTTCGGAGAGGAAGGCATGTCCCAGACCAATATTCTGCTTGAAGCCGGCACCAATGAATTGGAAATCGTGGAATTCTTCATCGACGAGGTGGTGGGCACGGACGACGACGGCCGCCCCCACGTCTACAAAGGCTATTACGGGGTCAACGTGGCCAAGGTGCTGGAGATCATCCGGCTGCCCCGGGTCACGGAGATGCCCGAGGTCTCGCACCCCAGCGTGCTCGGGGCCTTCAATCTGCGGTCGCACATCATCCCCCTGGTGGATTTGAGCGTGTGGCTGGGCAAGGTCCGGGCCCAGACCGAATCCCCCAAGGTCATCGTCACCGAGTTCAACAACGTGACCACCTCGTTTCTGGTCACCGGGGTGACCCGCATCCACCGCATGAGCTGGGAGGCCGTAGAGCCGCCCAACCGCTACGTGTCGTCTTTGAGCGGCGACTGCATCACGGGCGTGGTCAAGCTTGAGGACCGCATCGTGTTCCTGCTCGACCTGGAAAAGATCGTGGCCGACTTAAACCCCAACCTGGGGCTCAAGCTCGACATGAGCATCGAATGGAACGCCGGGGCGCGCTACCGGGCGCTTATCGCCGACGATTCCGTGCTCATCCGGGAGATGCTCAAGGATCTTCTGAACAAGGCCAATTTCGACGTGGAGGCGGTCAACAACGGCCGGGCCTGTTGGGAACTTCTTTTGCGGCTGAAGGATCTGGCCGCACGCGAGGGCCGTCCCCTGACCGACTACGTGCAGGTGGTGGTGGCGGACATCGAGATGCCCGCCATGGACGGGCACAATCTGACCAAGCGCATCAAGGAAGACCCCTCACTCAAGGAGCTCCCGGTCATCCTGTTCTCGTCGCTGATCACCGACAAGCTCAGGCACAAGGGCGAGGCCGTGGGCGCCGACGATCAGATCTCCAAGCCCGACGTGGGGCAGTTGGCCCTTCGCGCCAAAAACCTCATCCAGGAAAAACTGGCCCCGGCCACGGCGGCATAATAAACCGCCCGGGGCTTCCTATGCCCCCCCGTCCCCGAGCCGGGCGCGTATCTCCGCAAAGGCCTGGGCGTTGTCCAAAAAAACATCCAGGACGGCCGGGTCGAAATGCCTGCCGCGCTCCTTGCGCATGATCGACAGGGCCATCTCCTCGGGATAGGCGTCCTTGTAGGGGCGTTTGCTGACCAGGGCGTCGAAGACATCGGCCACGGCGCACAGGCGTCCAAAAATGGGGATTCCCTGTCCGGACAGGCCGTAGGGGTAGCCCGTGCCGTCGAACCGCTCGTGGTGGCTTAAGGCAATGAGCCGGGCGCACTGGATGATGGGAGAGGTGGCGGATTCGAGGATGCGTGCGCCGTAGAGGGCATGCCGCTTCATCTCTTCCCACTGCGCGGCATCGAGCTTGCCGCGCTTGCGCAGGATGGAGTCGGGAATCCCGATCTTGCCCACGTCGTGCAGGGGCGCGGCCTGGCGCACCAGTTCCTGATCCGCCTCGGACATCCCCAAAAGCCTGGCCAACAGTCCGCAATAGTCGCCGATGCGCTCCGTATGCCGGGCGGTCTGTTCGTCCTTGAATTCCGCTGCCGCCGACAGGCACAAGATGGCCTCCTGCTGGGCCAGCAGCGAACACTCCCGCAGCTCCGTCAGGTTGTCCACGGCCCGGCGCAATTCCTCCGTGCGTTCCCGAACCGCGTCCTCAAGACCGGCCTGGCAGAATCTGGCCCGATCCGCAGACTCCTTGATCCGCAACAGCGCGGCCACACGAAGGGCCAGCACGCCGCGTTCCACCGGCTTTTGCAAGAAATCGTCGGCCCCGCAGGCCAGCGCCGACGCTCGCCCTTCCGCACCCGGCAGCCCCGAGATGACGATGGCCGGGATGCCGACCAAATCCGGCGTGGCGCGCATGGTCCGCACCAGGTCGAAGCCGCTTTGCCCCGGCAGCATGGCGTCGGTCAAAACCAGATCGATGCGCCCAGGCAAAAGGGCCAGGGCCGCCTCGCCGGATTCGGCGGGCACCACCTCATGGCCAAGCCCCCGGACCTCTTTTTCCAAGAGCTTGCGGGTGATGACCTCGTCTTCCACCACAAGCACCCGGCGGGAACGCATTCCCGGGCGGGCCGGGACAGCCGGGAGCGTTTGCGGGGCCTGCCGACCGGCCTGGGGTTTGTCCTGCGGCCCGGACAGATGGGATTCGATCTCTTTTCGGGCCTGGGCCACGCCGTGCACGATCTGGGGAATGATCCAGGCCACCCGCGCCGCATCGCCGACATTGGCCGCCGATTCCGCCAAAGCGGCGGCATCCCTGGCCGCAAGGGCCCCCACGGCCCCCAGGGCCCCCTTGAGCAGATGGGCCAACGCGGCCACATCCGCCAGAGCCCCTTCCGTGGCGGCCCGCATCAGGCGTTGGAGGGTCGTCGGGGTCTCCTGCAAAAAAATGCCGCACAGATCGCGGTACAGGGCCTGATCGCCGCCCAATCCGGCCAGCACGCCCGGCATGTCCACCACCCGCGGCCCGCTCCCCCCGTCCGGGGCGTCGGACGCCTCCAGGCCCGGCGCGGGCGCCCCGTCCGTCCCGTCCGTCCTGTCGGGCCCGTCCGTCCCGTCTGGCCCGTCTGGCCCGTCTGGCCCGTCTGGCGCCCCGTGCGGCGCTTCCGTCCCGGACCATCTGCCTCCGGCCTCCCCCACCAACGCAGAAAGCTCCTTGAAATCCAGTGGCTTGGTCAAAAAGGCGTTCATCCCGGCGTCCCGACACCGGGTTCTGTAGCCGGACAGGGCATGGGCCGTGGCCGCGACGATGGGCACGTCCCGGTTGTGTTCCCCGGCCCGCCCCTCCCGGATGGCCCGGGCGGCCTCGATGCCGTCCATCTCCGGCATCTCCAGATCCATGATCACCATCTCGAAGTTCTCGCGAGACAGCACCGCCAGGGCCTGGGCCCCGGTTTCGGCCAGGACCACGGCATGTCCCAGGCGGCGCAGGAAGACATCGGCCACCTTGGCGTTGATCGGATTGTCCTCGACCACCAGGATCCGCAACGGCTCGCCGCCCAGGCGGGCCTCCTCCACGGTATGCCGGTCCCCCAGGGCCTTGGCTGGATCTCCGGCCGCCACGCACACGGCGAAGGAAAACAGGCTGCCCCGGCCGAGCTCGCTTTCCACCCAGATGCTGCCGCCCATGAGCTCCACGATCTGGCGGCAGATGGCCAGTCCCAGCCCCGTGCCGCCATGGCGCCGGGTGACCGAGCCGTCGGCCTGCCGAAAAGGCAGAAATATCGTTTCCAACTTGTCCGGCTCAATGCCCACCCCGGTGTCGCGCACGGTAAAAAGAAGGGGCACGCCGTCGTGGCGGCTCACCCGGTGATGCATGGCCAGCGGCAAAGGCTCCACATGCAAAAGCACCTCGCCCGAATCCGTGAATTTGATGGCGTTGCCCACCAGGTTGACGATGACCTGGCGCAGGCGCAGGGAGTCGGCCCGCACAAAACGGGGGGCTTTTTTCCCGAAGGAGGCCGCCAGGTGCAGATTTTTTTTCTGGGCCTGGATCTTCAGGGACTTCACGGCCGCGCCCACCACCCGGGGCAGGCTGATATCCGCCTCCTCCAGGGACAGGGCCTTGGCCTCGATCTTGGAAAGATCGAGGATGTCGTTGATCAGCGCCAGAAGCGACATGGCGGATTCGAGCACGGTTTCCAGATGGTCGCGCTGTTCGTCGCCGAGCCGGGACTGCAGGGTGATCCTGGTCAGCCCGATGATGGAGTTCATGGGCGTTCTGATCTCGTGGCTCATCTTGGCCAAAAATTCGCTTTTGGCCCGGTTGGCCTCTTCGGCGGCCTCCTTGGCCCTCGTCAGATCGTTTTGCGCCGCCCGCAGATCGGAGATGTCCGTGGCCAGGACGCATACCCGATCCGGGACGCCGTTTCGGTCGCAAAGGGGGAACTTGATGGTGGCGAAGGGCCGAGACACGCCGCGCACGGGGATGTCGCGGTAAAAGGTGTATGACCGTCCGGTTTCCAGGATGAGGAGATCCTCCTGGCGAGTGATGGCCGCGAAATCGTCAGGGAGATGGTCGTAGGCCGACAGGCCGAAGGCGGCGGCCGGGTCGATGCCCTGGGCCTCGAGATAGGGCTTGTTGGCCAAAAGGATGCGGCCCTGACGGTCACGCAGGATGATAAACGACGGGGAGTGGTCCAGGATCCCCTGAAGCTGCTCGTGCTGGCGGCGCAGGGTCTCGGCGATCTGGCGCTTCTCGGTGATGTCGGCGGCAACGCCTTCCAGGGCCGCCACGTCTCCTGAGGCGTCGCGCACGGCGCGCATGCTGAGCAGGGCATAGCCGATGCTGCCGTCGCGCCGCTTGCACTTGACCTCCAGATCCGTGACCTGGCCCACGGCCTCAAGCAGGCGCACATTCCGGCCGTGGTCCCCGGGATCGACGTACACGTCCCGGGCGATGTCCGTGACGGCGGCCATAAGGTCGGCGGGGGCGTCGAAGCCGAGCATCCTGGCCAAGGCCGGATTGGCGTCCAGGAACCGGCCGTCCGGGGTACAGCGGAAGATGCCTTCCTGGGCGTTTTCGAAAAGCCCGCGATACTTTTCCTCGGTCTGGCGCAAAAGCTCGGTGCGGTGGAACAGGGAGGCGGCCATGTCGTCGAAGGCCCGGGCCAGTTCCCCGAACTCGCCCCGGTCGCGGGAGCGGCCCATGCGATAGTCCAGATCGCCGCCTGCGATGCGCCGCGTGGCCCGAAGCAGGCCCTCGACGGGGCGCAGGATGGCGACGCCGCCGTAATAGTACGTCCCCAAAAGGGCGATCAGGGCGACCAGCGTGAACAGCACGATGTTACGGGCCATGATCTGGTTGGCGGCGGCATAGGCCACGGACACTGGAATGCCGATGCGCACGTAATATTCATTGCCGGGATCGGCGATGAGCGGGGCAAAGGCGTACAGCCGCTCCACGCCGTCGAGTCCCCCGGTCTCCACGGCGTCCACCCCCTGGGACAACAACTGTTCCAGGATGTCGGCGGCCTTGGGAATGGCCTTCTCCACCCAGTCTCCGTCCGCAGGGTGGCGGCTGACGACGGCTCCGGCCCGATCGATGATGGAGACCGTGGCCCCCGGGGGCATGGGCAGGGTGGACACCAGATCGCCAACCCAGCCCATGTGCAGGGCCACGGCCACCACGGCCTCAAGGCTCTCCCCGTTTCGCACGGGATAGGCCAGAAACATCACCTGCTGTCCGGTGAGTCGGCTGACCACGGGCTCGCCCACGGTGAAATGGCCCCGGTCGACGGTCTTTTGAAACCATTCCCGATCCGAAACACTGGCCTGCGAGGTAAGCCCCATGGCGTTGCACAGGATGCGGCCATCGGGCGCCACCGCCAGGATGTCGGCGAAACCGGGATAGTCCTTGATGACCTGGGAGAAATAGAGGCTGCATCCGGCCACATCATGGCGGTGCAATTCAGGAAGCCGGGCCACGGCGTACAGCAGATGCCTGCCGCCTTCGATGAGGGCCTTGCCGTTTCCGGCCACCAGCAGGGCCATGCGCCGGGCCTGTTCAAAGGCCTCGATGCGGGCCGCGTAACGGCTTTGATCGCCCATGTAGGCCGTCAGAAAAAAACCCGGCGTCACGACGAACAAGACAAGGAGCATAAGGCGAAAACGCAGGCTATGGAGAAACGAATACACCATAAAATGCCCTCTCCATGCTCAGCAAAACGGCGATTCAGGGCTGGTCGCCGACACAGCCTTGTGAAATTTTGACCATATCGCTTTTCCGGTGTCAATCAAAATCTCCACAACAGAAATCGCAACACGGAATAGTTGCGCCATGCATCTCTCCTTCCGCAGCATGGGCATTCAGGCTGTATCTACTGACTGATATAATCGCTCCAACTTCTCATTCTGCTGCTCAAGGACGCCGCTCTCGCTTAATATCAGCAGCGAGATAACGCGTTTTGACGGCTCGGCATGCTCTGGATGGTCCAAATTCCAGGCAACAATCCTCGCGTTGCGGGTCGGGGCCACCCTGTTTCGCCACGCCCCTCGCCAGGCATTGCATAGCTGGCGGGAAAAAGCGTAAGAACCGCCGATGGCGCTCTACTTCCTCAAAGGCCTGGCCATCGGCCTGATCATAGCCATGCCGTTTGGGCCCGTGGGCCTTTTATGCCTGCAACGGGCCATCACCATGGGTCTGCGGGTGGGGCTTTTAAGCGGACTGGGGGCCGGGCTGGCCGACACCTTCTACGGGGCTGTGGCCGCCTTCGGTCTGACCTACATTTCGGACTTTCTGACCACCCACCACATCCTCCTGCAATCCGTGGGGGGCCTTTTTTTGGCGCTGATGGGCGTGCGCCTGTATCTGACCAAAAAGGCCCCCAAGACGCTCGAACTGACCCATTCCCATTTCGCCGGGGCGTTCGCCTCCATTTTCGTTCTGACCCTGACCAATCCCATGACCTTCGTGGCCTTTCTGGCCATCTTCGCCGGATTTGGCCTGGGGCAGGCCGAGGCCAGGATGCATCACGCCGTGTCCGTGGTGGTGGGCGTCTTTTTCGGGGCCATGGTGTGGTGGGTGGCCATCGCCCTGGGCGGCAAGCTGTTGCGCTTCCGGCTGCTCAACCAGTTGCCCAAGATCCGCAAGGGCTCGGGGGTGATCATCATCCTCTTCGGCATCTGGGCCGTCGCCGACGCCATCTTCCGCTTTCCGTCCCTTCTGCCCTGATCCGCCGACAATCCCGGTCATGCCGAACTGCAGAAAGCCGCCTGCATCCTGCCGCGTCCCCGGGGCCGTTTCCCGCCCGCAATCCCCGCCTCCCCAAAACCGCAAAAGCCTCCCGCATCCCGGCTTCTTCCCCGACGACGATGTGCTGCGGTCCACGAAAAACCCCCGTCGATCCTTTTGACCGACGGGGGGTTTGTTTTCTTGCCCGTCCCATCCGCGCGTACCGACAGACGCGCCGCCGCATCCCCGAGCTTTTTTCTACCGGCCGCGCTTTTCGTGCCAGCGCCAGGCCGTCTCCACCGTGGCGTCGATGTTCGAAAGGCGCGGCGTCCAGCCAAGAAGTTTCCCGGCCCCACCCGCATTGGCGTAGAGCGCCGGGGGATCGCCCGCCCGCCTGGGGCCTTCCTTGACCGGAACCTTCCGGCCGGACACCCGCTCCACGGCCTCGATCACCTGGCGCACGGTGTTGCCCACCCCGGTGCCCAGGTTGAGCATCATGGACG
Source organism: Desulfolutivibrio sulfodismutans DSM 3696 (assembly GCF_013376455.1). GTDB lineage: Bacteria > Desulfobacterota > Desulfovibrionia > Desulfovibrionales > Desulfovibrionaceae > Desulfolutivibrio > Desulfolutivibrio sulfodismutans. The sequence goes on from NZ_CP045504.1 coordinate 1,423,537, forward strand.
CGCCCTTGTCCAGAAGTCTGGAAATCGCGGCGACGTGGGCGTCGGCCAAGTCCGTGACGTGGATGTAGTCGCGCACGGCCGTGCCGTCGGGGGTGTCGTAGTCCGTGCCGAAAATCTCGATATGCTTGCGCAGTCCCAGGGCGGCATGGAGCACCAGGGGAATCAAATGGGTCTCGGGGTCGTGGTCCTCGCCGATCTCCCCGTCCGGATCGGCCCCGGCGGCGTTGAAATAGCGCAGCGCGGCATGGGTCACCCCGTAGGCGTGTTCGTAGTCGCGAAGGATCTGCTCGATCATGAGCTTGGACCAGCCGTAGGGATTGATGGGATGCTGGGGATGGTCCTCGGGGATGGGCAGGCTTTTCGGCACGCCGTAGGTGGCGCAGGTGCTGGAGAAGACGATGTGCCCGCAATCGTGGCGGCGCATGGCGTCCAGAAGCGAAAGCGTCCCGGTGACGTTGTTGTGATAATATTTGGCCGGGTTCTGCACGGACTCGCCCACGTAGGCGAAGGCCGCGAAGTGCAGCACGCCCGAAGGTTTGAACTTCGCAAAAACCCCGTCCAGATCGGCGGCGTTCAAAATGTCGCCCTTGACCAGCGGCCCCCACTTCACGGCCCAGTCATGGCCGTAGACCATGTTGTCCAGGGTCACGGGGGTGTATCCGGCCTTTTTGAGCGCCTTGCAGGTGTGGGAGCCGATGTACCCGGCCCCACCGGTGACCAGAATCGTCTTGTCCATGTCGTCTTTCTCCAGATGATGCGTTTGTTGGCATGCCTGCGGCGGCCAAAAGGCCTGCGCCCTTTGCAATCCCCCGCGAAAACCATCCGCCCGCCCTGACGGACGGACGCCGTCTCACTCCCCGAGCACCAAGGTCCGGGGCAGCCGCGTGTCCGCGTCCCGGGCCAGAAACGACACCGGGCCGCCGTCATAGGTCATGGTCAGCTCCCGGTAAAACGTGGTCGCAAAGACCCGGGCCCCGATGCGATCCCCGGCCGCAAGCGCCTCCACTCCGAGAAGCCGGGCGGGCAGAAAGAGCTCCACGGCCACATGGGGCAACGGCTTGTCCAAGGCCTGCAAAAGCCCCTTCGATTCGAGGCGCGTATAGCCGCCGTCCGGCCCCACCTCATAGAGCCGGGGCTCCAGTTCGAAACGGCCCGCGTAGCGGGAATGGGGCCTGGGCAGCAGATGGACCGCGAAATGCCGCGTCTTCCCGCCCACCTCCAGGATCACATGGATCTGATACGTCTCGGACAGGGGAAATTCCCCCTGGTAATCCAAAAGAAACAGGTCCGCATAGTTCCCGGCCAGATTGAAAAAGGACAACCCCTCCGGGCTCCAGGCCGCATGCACGTCGCCAAAGGGCACGTACGGCTTCTTCGTGGCGAACCCCAAAAGCCTGGTGGCCGCCTTGTCCGGCCAGTCCAGAAGCGAATTGTCGCCGCAGTCCGCAGGTTTCGCCAACCGCCGCAGGCGCACGGCCGCAGCGGGGTCCGGGACCGGCTCGAAGCGGGCGGCGGCGTGGACGGCCCCGGCCCGGGCGTTGACCGCCGCCATGGCCTCGACCAAGCCCTCATACGGCCGGTTGTCGATGTCCACCAGCCCCATGTTGAAATCCTCGCCATCCCCCCGGCCGCCCGTGGGTTCGTCGTAGTACTGGAACCAGTGCGCCCCGACCACGTTGGGGAAGGCCGCGAAATTCGCCTGGGCCGCTGCCGCGCCCCGGGCACGCTGCGCCTGGGTCTGCACATGCATGAGGTGGCCGTTATTCACGTTGCCGCTGCGGTTCTCGTTGGCCGCGAAGAAAAATTCCGTGATCAAAACCGGCGCGTCGATGAGCCGTTGCAATCCCTCGAAATAATACGGGGCCACCCAGCCGTCGGCCTCGTCCACGTTGTAGTTGGTGGAAAGCACGTCCACCTTGCCCCGGGCCGCCAGCACCGCGTCCTGGTTGTAATACAGCGGCAGCCGGTCGCCCACGACCAACGCCCCGGGCTGGACCTTGTGCAGCGCCGCCTGCACCAGCTCATAGTATTTTCCGGCGCACAGCCTCGTGAACGCCGACACCACCTTGATGCCGTGCCCACCCGGCCGAAGCTTCAACTTCGCCCCGCCGCGCTTCAGATCCTCGAAACTCCCGAGTCCTTCGCCCGGCACGAAATCGGCCGTCAGCCAGTCCCAGCGGCCCTTATAATGATCATGCAGCAGCCGCCACAGTACCCGTTTCGTATAGATGGCCCATTCATTGGACAGGTACCACGAAAAAAGCGGCGCGTTCCACCAGCCCACCTCGTTGTCCGTGAAGTACCCCATGACATCGGGATTCCCCTGATATTTCTCCGTGACCCGCCTGGCCGTCGCCACGGTCACCGCCAGGGCCTCCGGGGCAAAGGGATCGAACCAGTGCAGACGCGCGTTTCTCCCCAGATCGATCTCGGGAATGATCGGCAGGCGTAAGTCCGCCGTGGCGTCGGACCAGCCGCCCCGGGTGTTGAAGCCCCAGCCCTTAAGCCGCGTCCCCACGTCAGCCGCCCACTCCCCCTCGCTGCCGTAGAAATCCTTCCAATAATAGCCCTTGCCTTCCGGATGCTCCTGGCCGCCGTTGACCGTGTTCACGCCCAGACTGTAAAAACGGCCGCCGCCCGGCTCAAAAAGCCACGCCCGGCCGCCGTCCGCAAAACCCGCCGTCCACGGCCCGGCCGCCGCCTGGGCCGCCGCCAGAACAAACACACAGACGAAAAACACCCGTTTCATCATCACCCCATGTTCCCGGGGAGGAGGCTGCGCCCCCTCCCCGGACCCCTCCCCGCCCGGGGGGAATCATTCCCCCCGGACCCCCCGGTTCCGGGCCGTGTCCCGGGAGCTTCGCTCCCGGGACACGGCCTGGAAAACAGGTGGCACGGCGAGAGTGATCTCTCCCGGACGCGGACGCGAAGCGCGGCAAAAGTTTTTGAAGAGGGGTCCAGGGGGGAAACTTTTTTCAAAAAGTTTCCCCCCTGGGCGCCGCAGGCCTCTCCCTATGCCAGGGCGTCGGCCAGAAGTTTCGCCAGCACGACATCCGAGTCGAAGTAGCGCCGGGCGAAGGCCGTGGCCGCCGCCTCGTGGCGGTCGTAGTCGCGGCGCACGGCCTCGATCCCGGCCAGCGCCCCGGCCTCGTCGGTGAACGCCAGGACGCCTTCGCCCACATCGAGAAATTCGGAAAAGCCCGTGTCCTGCACCACCACGGGACGTCCCGAGGCCAGGTAGCAGGCGCTTCGGCAGGAGAACCAGCCGCTTTTCGAGGCCACGTAGGCGTTTTTGGCCGTGGAGAATTCGGCCATGCTCTCAAAGATGTAGTCCCGGTAGCGCCAGGGCGTCTGGGACATGGCGAATCCGTCCACCAGCTTCCAGCCTTTCTCCTCCAAAAGCTCCCGGGGCGGCTTCCCGCCTCCCAGGGCCAACTCCAGCACGGCGGACGTCTTTTGCGGCAGATCCATGATTTTTTCGAACTCCATGTTTTTGCCGCCGTAGCGCACGCCCTCCACCTCCGGCCCCTTCTCCTTGGGCTGCCACGAAAGCACCGTGGTGAACGCCTCACGGCTGTAGCGGCCGCCCCCGGCCCAGGCGTCCATGACGATGGGCTGGCGGGTGGGCTTCCAATCGAAAAGCCCCGTGGGCACCAGACACCCGGGCTTGCCCACGTTTTCGCCAAACGAGAAAAACACGTCGTGGCGGCGCATGTTGTCGATGTTTTTCACGGCCTTTTCATCCGCCTCGCCGCGCTGGTACCGGGGGATGTCCGACTGGGTGTACATGGGGTCGGAGTCGATCAGGACCTTCACCGGAATGCGCGCATACTCGTCCCGCAGCATGCAAGTGGTCGAAATATTAAAAAACACGTCCGCTTTGGCCACCACCGCCGCCAATTCCTCCCGCGAAAGCCCCCAGTGCCGGTCGTCCGGGCCGCGCACGCAAAACCGCTTCGTAAGCCCCGGCTCCAGCTTCTCCAAAAAATCCCTCAAATATCCGACATGATAGGTCAAATCTTCCACAAAGGTCACATTGAACGGGTCATAGGCCCAGCCGCCCGTGTCCTCCAGATAATAGACGTCGTGCCCGAGCTTATAAAACCCGTGCAGATACTGGATATAATCCCAGGCCACGCCGCCCAGCGGATAGGTGGCGGCCAACCCCGAGACGATGATGGTGCGCTTGGTCATGGTGGTCTCCTTTGGAGAGTGTGATTGTGGGGAGGAACCTCCCTTTTGAAAAAGGGGGGTTCCTCCCCACACCCCTCCTCCCCCCAAAACTTTCAATACGCTTCGCCCTGCGTTCCCGCGCCCCGCCTGGGGCCATCACTTTCGCCGTACACCCGGACTTCCGGGCGCTTATTTCAGGCGCTGCGCGCCTGAAATAAGCGCCCGAGGCCGGGGGGTCCGGGGGGAATGATTCCCCCCGGCGGGGGTGGGGTCCGGGGAGGGGGCGGCGCCCCCTCCCCGGATTTTTAGGCCGGAATGGTCCCCATCTGGATGCCATGCAGCCGGGCGAATTCGCCGCCAGCCTGCATGAGTTCGTCGAAGGTACCCATTTCCTTGATATGCTTGTCTTTTATAACCAGGATAAGGTCGGCCCGGCGCATCATGGACAGGCGGTGGGCGATGATGAACGTGGTCCGGTTGGTCATGAGCCGTTCCAGTCCTTGCATGATCAGCGCCTCGGTTTCGGCGTCCAGGGCGCTGGTGGGCTCGTCCAGGATCAGAAGCGGCGCGTCCTTGAGCAGGGCCCGGGCGATGGCCAGGCGTTGGCGCTGCCCCCCCGAGAGGTTCGCGCCGCGTTCGCCAAGCAGCGTGTCGTAGCCCTCGGGTAGGGCGGTGATGAAGTCATGGGCATTGGCCAGGGTGGCGGCCCGCACGACCTCCTCGCGGCTGGCCTTGCGCTTGCCGTAGGCGATGTTTTCATGGACGGACATGGGAAAGAGCTGGGTCTCCTGGAGCACGATGGCGATTTTCTCGCGCAGGCTTTTGAGGGTGACCCGGCGCAAATCCTGGCCGTCGATGGTGATGACCCCCTTTTGGGGGTCGTAGAAACGCAAGAGGAGACTGATGAGCGAGGTCTTGCCCGCGCCGGTCTGGCCCACCACGGCCACGGTGGAGCCGCCGGGGCAAGCGAAGGCGACGTCGGTGAGCACGGGTTTTTCCGGGTCGTAGCCGAAGCTGACGCCCTCGAAGCGGACCTGACAGTCGGTCACGGCCAGGGGCGCGGCGTCGGGGTCTTCATGGACGGACTGGTCCATGCTCATGACGTCGATGACCCGCTTGGCCTGGGCCAAAGACCCCCGGATGCCGGCCACGGTGGTGCTTAAGCTGCTTAAGGGGGTGTAGAGGGTGGCCAGGTAGGAGATGAAAATCAGCAGTTCGCCGGTGGAGAGCGACCCGTCCAGGACGTGGCTGACGCCGATGTACAGCACCAGGGCCGTGCCCACGGCGGTGATGCCGCCGATGAGCCAGCCGTAGATGGTTTGCAGGGCGTAGAGGGAGAGCTTGCGGTCGAAGGAGTGCTGCGATTCGGCCACGAAGCGTTTTTTCTCCTCCTCCTCCCGGGCGAAGGCCTGGACCAGGGAGATGGACGAGAAGATGCGCTCCACCGTGGTATAGACCTGGCTTTCCTTCATGTGGGTCTCGGTGGTCAGATCGCCGATGCGGCGGCTGACCCGGGAGATGGCCAGGAAAAGAAACGGGATGATGCATACGGCGTAGATGGTCAGTTCCACGTCCATGCGCAGGCAGACCACGAGCATGCCGATGAGCATGGCGGTGCTGGTGAGCGTGGTGAACACCCCGTTCATGAGCAGGGTCTGCACGGAATAGGTATCGCCCATGATGCGGTAGATGAGGTCGCCGGTGGGCCATTTCTGATGAAAGAGCAGGGATTGGCGCTGCAGGTGCTGGAAGAGGTCGCAGCGCAGATCCTGGACCATGTTCTGGCCCATGCGGATGGTCAGGTAGTTGTTGAGAAGCTGGGCGAACCCCACCAGGAAATGGACGCCCAGGAGCAGCCCCACCACCGTGGCCAGTTGCAGGGAGAGGCTGATGGCGGCGGGATCAATGGTCCAGCCCCAGAGTTCCAGGGGGGTGCGGCCGATGATCTGGTCCACGGCGAGCTTGAGCGGCCAGGGCTTGAGCAGCTCCATGGCGCTGATTAAGCCCACCAGTCCCAGGCACAGGATAAACGTCAGCCTATAGGGCCGAAGATAGGCCAGAAGGCGCAGGAATACGGGCATGGGAGACGAGCCTTGTGCGTTTTGCGTTGGCCGAAGTCGGCGTGCCGTCAGGGTCGGCGCGTCGTGCGCTGGCGGCCAGGGTTTCGTATGGGCGCCGCCCGGGGACGGAACCGGACCGCCGTGCGCCGCGCGGCATGTTTTTTCCCCGCGAGCGGACGCAACACTGGGGCACGCCGCACAGGCGACGCGCCCCAGTTGCTATCATGCATGGTCCCTAGGCGGCCAGCACGTTTTCGGTCTTTTCCCCGGAGGCGGGAAGCATCCCGGCCAGGTCTTCCACATCGCCCTCTCCGGCCGCAACGCGGCGGGAGGGGGCCTTGGCCCGGCGCTTTTCCACGACTTCCTCAATGGGCTCTTCCAGGGAGCCGCCGGGGCCGCGCACCATGAGATACTGCACCAGCATGGTCACCAGGGCGGCGGCGCGGTACAGGCCCCACAGCATCCACCCGGCGAACAGCGCGGCGGTGGTGGCCACGGCCATGGCCGCATAGCTGGACAGGGGCAGGATGGCGATGGCGGCGGCGGTCAACCCGGCCAGAATGAGCAGGGAACGCTTGCTGGGCAGGATGGTTCCGGCCAGGCGCACGAACCGCTTGTACCCGCCATGGTTTTCGGCCGTGACCCGCAGCTTCAGTCTGGTCCACAGGCCGGTCTTGGTGGTCAGATCCCAGGGCGGCACCGAGGAGATGGAGGAGAACCCGGTGTCGGCGGTATAGGGCATGTGCAGTCCGGTTAAGACCGACAGGATGTGGGACAGAAGCTGCTCGCGCTCCACGCCCTTGTTGTTCCAGAAAAAGCGGTGGAAGGTCAGTCGGTGGGAAAAGACCCCCACGATCTCGGAGACCTTGCGCACCAGGCCCACCCGCGGCATCTCGCGCTCGTCATGGGGCATGTCCTCGGCCAGGGGCACGGGGCACACGGCCTGGGAGGCGGACTTGCGCAACTGCCACACGGTCTTGTAGCGGGTCCAGCCCCGGCACAGCGGCTGCAGAAGCGTCAGTCCGGCGATGGTCAGCCGGGCGGCCAGGGTGTTGTGGCGATCCGGCAGCTTGGCCTTGCTGGCCCGATGCCCGACAAAAGCCATGGAGGTCACGGCCATGGCCAGCCCGAGAATCCCCAGGACCGGCACGAAGGGCGTGGCCACCATGAGGGCCAGGGCCAGGACCATCCATTCCATGGACAGGGGCAGGTAGGCCACAAGGCTGCCCTTGGGCTCGTACAAGGTTTGGAAAAGCCCCATGCCGAAGACGCCGTGATAGATGATGGGGCGGTTGGCCAGGAGGCAGCCGCCGATGTCGCCGTAGATGCGCCCGGCCCAGCGGGAGTTGCCCAGGACGTTGAAGCGGTCCCGGTGCTTGGGCAAAAGCAGGGCCTCGGCCCGGCCGTAGCCTTGTTGCTGCTTGATGTAGGCCGAGACGGTGTTGCGGCGGTGATGCCAGACCATCATGGCCGCGCAGAATCCGATGATGTAGCCCTCGTTCTGCAACCGCCAGCACACGTCCACGTCGTCGCCTGCGGCCCGGTAGGTGGCGTCGAACCCATTGATCTCCATGAGCTTTTCACGGCGGTAGGCCATGTTGCAGCCCGGGATGTGCTCGGCCACCTCGTCGGTCAAAAGGACGTGGGTGGGCGCGCCAGGGGAGACGGCCACGCAGGCCGAGGTGCGGTTGTCCTCGGGCGGCGGCAGGTTGGGGCCGCCCACGGCCATGAAGCGCGGATCGGTAAAGGCCCAGGCCATGTAGGTCAGCCAGTCCGGGTCCACGTAGCAGTCGGAATCGGTGTAGGCCACGATCTCGCCCCGGGAGGCGTTCATGCCCACGTTGCGGGCGGCGGACAGCCCCAGGTTGGGCTGATGGATGACATGGATGTACGGATACTTGGCTGCGTAGCGGTCGGATATCTCGCCGGTTTTATCCGTCGAGCCGTCGTCGACCACGATGACCTCGAAGTTGGGATAGGCCAGCTTCTGGAAGGAAGCCAGGCAGCCGTCCATGGTGGAATCGGCGTTGTAGGCGCAAATCACCACGGAGATAAGCGGCGTCTCGGCGGGCAGAAGCGGCAGGCGCTGCCGGTAGACCTCGGCCACGGCCTCATAGGAGGGCTTGGGATTGCGGCTGGCGTCCACCATGCCGAAGGCCCAGTCCTCGATCAGGTTGCCGCCGGTGAACCACTCGTCGGTCCAGGCGAAGACCATGGTGCCCGAGACGCCGAGTTCGAAGGCGGCCCGAAGCTGCCAGGCCAGGGTTTCGGCCACATGCTCCTCGCCCTGGCGGATGGAGTCCATGCCGAACTCGGACAGAACCAGGGGCAGATCCCCGGCCACGTTCTGCAGACGCTTGACGTAGGACCGGAAGGCCTTTTCGTCATGCAGATAGACGTTGACCGACAGGAAATCCAGAAACGGCAGGCGCAGGTATTCCGTGGACGGATAGTTGGCGTAGGTCACCATGCCTGCGGGGTCTTCCTCGCGCACGATAGCGGCCAGTTTCGCCAGAAACTTCTCGATCTTTTTGGCCCCGTGCCAGCGCACGATGTGCGAGGGTATCTCGTTGCCGATGAGCCAGGCCAGGATGGCCGGGTGTCCGGCCAGGGGGGCGACGGCCTCGCGGATGACCTTTTTGATCTCTTCCTTGACCTCCCACTGGTCCAGGAAACACAGGTGCTGGGGCCAGGGGATGCCCACCATGACCCGCACGCCCAGGCTCTGGGCCAGGTCCAGGAACCAGCGGGGCGGGACGTAATACACGCGGATGGTGTTCACCCCGGCGGCGCGCATCATCTCGAAGTCGCGCACCACGCGCTCCCGCTCGGGCAGGGGTTCGCCGTTCTCATTCTCGGGGAAGGGACCGTAGGTGACGCCCTTGATGAAGAATTTTTCGTCTCCGGCGAACAGATAGCGGCCGTGGGCGCGCACGCGCTCCATGGGGGCGATGGCGAGACCCTCTTCGATCTGGAACATGGATGTTTCGCTCCTGGTGCGCGGGGTCTTGGTTCCCCGCTTTTTTTCATGATTCCGGGGAGTTCCCGGATTTGTTTCACTTTCTTCGCCAAAAGACGCTCACGCATCCCGGCGAGCGCCCATAAGCAAGCATCGTGCCGGATTTGACCCTCCTGTCCCGGCAGGGGTTTTGATCCGGAGCAGGGGCGGCTGCCACGCGCCGGGAACGAAAATGACCATATCGAAACCGGCCCGGTTACGTTTTCGTAATCGGCGCGCGGCGTCGGACAAAATGGACCAAAAACCCGCGCCTCGCCGGGGATGACGGACCCTGCCCGGGGCGCCGGGGTCATGGAAAGAAAAAAGCCCCGTGGGGGTGTTCCCATGGGGCGAAGGCGTGCGGTTGTCGCAGGAAATCGGGCGGGTGCGGATGCGCGGGGAGTGGACCGGGGCGGATCGGCCCGAAGGCTACAGAAAGACCTTGTAGGAGAAGTCCAGGGCGACGCCGATCTTTTTGGCCATGGCCTTGCCGATGGGGCGCTTGTCGTTCTCCATCCCGGAGAGATTTGGGACGGTGACCCCGAGGGCCTCCGCAAGCTGCTTCTGGGTCATGCCCATGAGGGTGCGTGCGCCGCGCAAAAGCGAACCCGGCGTGGACTTCGGCAAGACCTCGGAGGCCGGGATGCCTGCTGCGGACGCTTCCGCTATCGCCGTGGCCACGGCCTCGACACGGTTCGCCGGAACGACGGCGTGAATATCCCACATCCCGTCAGTACGGGGCGTTTTCGTGAGTTCCAGCATAGGTCACCTCCACCACGCGAATTGATTTGTTTTCGATCTCCCAGACCACCACATAGGTCGGACGGCCCTTGTTAAGGTGGCAGTGGTAAGCCTCCCGGGGCCAATTTTTCAGTTTTCCAAAATGGGGCCTGCCTGTTTGGAGCGGACCTGTTTCTTCAATATTTCGGCGTAGCGCGTTCAGTGCCTCGACAATTCGCATTGGAAGTTTTTTGGCCTGCTTGGCCGCCTTCTGGGTAAAAACAACCGTCCATTTCATGAGCCAATATTCTCATTTATTGAGAACATGTCAAGCTCAACACTCCACCATAACTCAACGTCCCACGAACGAAACTACTCACGGGGTTGCCGGGGCAAAGGATCATTCGTCCTCCTTTTTGGAGTCGGATGTCATCAACGATATGCAGACAGGCTGACCGTGTTTGGAAGAGATCGCCTCATGTCCTGCCCTCCCCTCGGAGAGCTTCACGGCATCGGCCGGATCACCGTCTCCCCCATTCGGCCATGGCATGTGTTCGCAATACCGACAGCCGTCTGCCCTTGCCTCAAAAACCGCACGGGCATATGATAAAATATTCCCTATAACGTCTTCCCCGGAGCAGGATATGCGGCATGTGTCCCGGATCGTCAGCCTGTCATTCCTGATCGTTCTCCTGGCGCTGCCCTGCCTCGGCGCCGGGCCGCATGCGTCGTCCATGCCGGGCGATATCCGGGAGATTCAGCAATCCGGGGTCTTGCGAATCGGGGTCATCGAGGCCCAGGCCCCGCCCTTCGTCTTCGTTAAGGACGGACGCCTGACGGGCGTTGACGTGGACCTGGCCCGTCAGATGGTTGCGGCCCTCGGCGTGCGGCCGGAATTCGTCAGGATTCCCGGCGGCTGGGACGGGCTTGTGGACGCCGTGGCCGCCTCGACCGTGGACATGGGCTTAAGCGAGCTGACCAAAAACGTGGCCCGCGCGCAACGGGTGTTCTTCAGCCGCCCGTATTTCCTCTCCCACGCCGTTTTCATCGCCAACCGGCTGGCCATGGCCCAAAACCGCATCGACGACGCCGACCTTGCGTCGGTGCAGGATGTGGCGCGCCAGTTCAACGCACCCGGCTTCCGCATCGCCACCATGGCCCACTCCGCCCTGGAGCCGGTCCTCCGGGAGCTCTTCCCCAGCGCCGAGATCATGTCCGCCGCCTCCCCCCAGGCCGCCATCGCCATGGCCTATGAGGGCCAGGCCGACCTGGCCATGGTCGGGGAGGCCGCCTTCGAGATCGCCGTGCAGGCCGACCCGGGGCTGCTCTACAAGATCGACCGCCTGGCCCCGAGCCTGGACGATCCCTGCGCCATCGCGGTCAGCCCGGGCAGGCCGGACCTTCTGCGCTGGATCAATGACTACCTGGAAGTCCGTCCCTTGCCGAAGGCGACGCTGGGGGAGATCGTCGACCAGTACCTGGGGCCGACGGGTCCGGCCCCGAAGGAGGCTGTCCCGGCCGTGGCCGAGCCCGCGCCGCAGGGCGAAAGCGTGGCCATGCGGGACGTCGCCCTGGTTGCCTTGCTGCACATCCTGGTGCTCGGCGTCCTGTGGGCGACGGTGGTGCGTCGGCCCTGCGCCCAGCACTGGCTGTTGTCGCCCTGGACGGTGCTGGCGGCCATGGGGCTCGGCGGCCTGACCGGCCTGTATTTCCCGTTTCTGGCCGCCTACCTCTCCCGCCCGGCCGGGCTGTACATGGGATTCTGGCGCATGTGCGTGTTGCCGATCATGGTCGCGGCCATCGTCACCAGCACCTACCGGCTTTTGGCCTGCGGCGGCAACGCCAGGCTTATAAAACGCCTGCTGGTGTGGACGCCGCTGTTACTGCTCGTCTCGGCGCTTCTGGGCGTCGGCATCGGCATCGTGGGCAGGCCCGGGGCGGATTTCTCCAAGGAGGCGCAAGGGCTTTTGGCCTCCATGAACACAGGGATGCAGGCGGCGCAGCCCGACGGCGGCCTGTACGATCAACTTATGAATATGGTGGACACCATCGTTCCCGACAACCTGCTGGCCCCCATGGTCAACAACGAGAATCTGGCCGTGCTCTTCGTGGCCATATTTTTCGGGGTGGCGGTGGCGGCAGGGAAAAAACAGGCCAAGACGACCCTGATCGACATCATGGACACCGTCCTCGAGTCCTTCACGACCATGATCCGCATGTCCCTCTACCTGTTGCCCTTCGCCCTCTACGCCCTGTCCCTCGACTTCATCGCCTCGACCGGCCTCGAACTCATGCTGGCCATCCTGCGTCTGGTGGTGTGCCTGACCCTGGCCTTTCTTCCTGGCGGCCTGCTGAGCCTGGCCTTTCTCCGCATACGCCTCGGGATTCCGCTCCCGGCCATCTGGCGTGATTTCGGGCCCATCTTTCTTTTGTCCTTTTCAACCCGCAGCAGCGTCCTTTCCATGCCCATCGGCCTGGAACGCTTGAAGAACTATCCCCAGATCGACCGTGCGCAGATCACGGCCGCCTACCCCTTCGCCCTGCTGGTATGCCATTACGCCTACGCGGCGTTTTTCGCCCTGACCCCGGTCTTCGTGGGCCAGGCCTTTGGCGTGTCGTTCACGCCAGGGCAATATATCGCCATCGCCTTCCTGGCGCTTCTGTGCGTGGTGTCGGCCATCGGCACCATCGGCCTGTCCTATGTCCTTCTTTTGGCCATCGTCTGTGGCCCCCTGGGCTTGCCGCTGGAACCGGCGGTGGTGGTGGGCATGGCCGCCGTCTCCATCGTGGACCCGATCATATCCGGCGTCCAGGCCCTCTTCGGATGCGGGGTGGCGACGCTGGTGGTGGACAAGGCCAAGCCCGCGCCGGAGGCCTGCGGCGATGTGGAGCAGCCTGCCGGATAAGGCCCGGCGCATATCATGCAACATGGAACGGAAGGCCAGCCGTACGTTGCATGCGTACGGATTGCGATCAACAGTCTGTCTGGCTCTTTGTTGTGTTCACGACGAAGGTTAATACCCACAAAGGCCGTTTTGCAACAGATTGGCCGGTTCCTCGCCTTTGCCTTGAGCCTGTCGCCCTCCCAATGCTCCCCCTTGCCTTTTCCCGAAAAAAAGCCCAAGAAATCAAGGTTTTTCATCCTTGGCGGCGCGCCCCCGGCAGTGAACCCTCTTTCAGGAAACCCCCATGAACGCCTTCACCCTGGTTTTTGCCGCCCTGTGCCTGTTCGCCATCGGCTACCGGTTCTACGGGCTGACCCTGGCCCGCCGCATGCTGCGCCTGGACCCCGGCCGCCCCACCCCGGCCGTGGCCATGGGCGACGGCGTGGACTACGTGAAAACCGACCGCTATGTGCTCTTTGGGCACCACTTCGCGGCCATCGCCGCGGCAGGCCCCCTTCTGGGGCCGGTTCTGGCCGCCCAGTACGGCTATCTGCCCGGGGCCCTGTGGATCCTCATCGGCTGCGTCCTGGCCGGGGGGGTGCATGACATGGTGGTGCTGTTCTGCTCCGTGCGCCACAAGGGCAAAAGCCTGGGCCGCATCGCCCGCCTGGAGATCGGAACCTTCGCCGGCAGGGCGGCCGCCGTGGCCGTGCTGTTCATCCTGATCCTGACCCTGGCGGGCTTAAGCCTGGCCGTGGTCGGGGCCATGCACGACAGCCCCTGGGGGGCCTTCACCGTCGCGGCCACCATCCCCATCGCCATCCTCATGGGGCTGTACCTGCACGTCTGGCGGCGCGGCGACGTGCGCGGGGCCAGCCTTTTGGGCGTGGCCCTGCTCTTTGCGACCATCCTGGTCGGTCCCTACGTGGCCTCGCACCCGGTCCTGTCCGCGTGGTTCACCTATTCCCGCAAGGAACTGTCCATCCTCATCCCGGCTTACGGCCTCGTGGCCTCGACCCTGCCGGTGTGGCTTTTGCTGTGTCCACGCGACTACCTGTCCACGTACCTCAAAATCGGCACCATCGGGCTTCTGGCCCTGGGCATCCTGTGGGTGCGCCCCGACCTGTCCATGCCCGCCCTGACGCCTTTCATCCACGGCGGCGGCCCCATCATCCCGGGCGCGGTCTACCCCTTTGTGTTCATCACCATCGCCTGTGGGGCGCTGTCGGGGTTCCACGCCATCATCGGCACGGGCACCACGCCCAAAATGATCGGCAACGAACGGGACATCCTGTTCGTGGGCTACGGGGCCATGCTGGTGGAGGGGCTGGTGGCGATCATGGCGCTCATTGCGGCCTGCGTGCTGGTCCCGGCGGACTATTTCGCCATCAACGCGTCCCCGGAGGTCTTCGCCAACATGGGGCTGACGACGGTCGACCTGGACGAACTGTCCCGGGCCGTGGGCGAAAAGCTCCACGGGCGCACGGGCGGGGCCGTGTCCCTGGCCGTGGGCATGGCCTACATCTTCGCCTCCCTGCCGTTTATGACCGAACTCGACGCCTACTGGTACCACTTCGCCATCATGTTCGAGGCCGTGTTCATCCTGACGGCCGTGGACACGGGCACCCGGGTGGGCCGGTTTTTCGTGCAGGAGATGTTGTCGCGGGTCTGGCCGCAGTTCGGCCGGGAAAAATGGTGGCCGGGCATCGTCATAAGCGGCGCGATCTTCACCCTGGCCTGGGGATACCTGGTCTACACCGGCGACATCAGCACCATCTGGCCTCTTTTCGGCATGTCCAACCAACTCCTGGCCGCCTGCGGGCTGATCATCGGCACAACCATGCTCATCCGCCTGGGCCGGGCCCGCTACGCCTGGTCCACGGCCGTGCCCGGGCTTTTCATGGCCGTGACCACCATGGTGGCCGGCTACCAGAGCATCCTCGGCAACTTCCTGCCCAAGGGCCGCTACCTGCTGGCCGTCCTGGGGATCACGGTCATGATCCTCATGGCCGTGGTCATGGCCCTGGCCGTGCGCCGCTGGGTGGAGCTTCTCAGGACCGGCCGCCCGGTGACCGACCCCCACGGGGACACGGTGCTGGCGGTCGTTCCCGACTGACCATTTCCCGCCCCATAAGCCAACGGCCGGAAGGATGTCTCCTCCCGGCCGTTTTTGCTGCGGCAGTCCGGATGCTGCCTATTCGTCCTGAAGCAACAAGCTTTGCGGGGCCACGACACCCGCTCCGAGCATACGGCCAATGGCCGCCTGAAGGTCCACCCGGGGCTTGGTGACGGCCACCTTGGTGTCGGTGATGAGCTTCCCCGTGCCCACCAGCAGGGACTTCACCTGGGCCGGGGACAAAAAGGCGCCGGTCCTGGCCTTGGCCGCGCTTTGCAGGGCCGCCGCCGCCCCTGCCGCATACGGGCAGGCCGCCGAGGTGCCGCCAAACGTCGGATTGAACCACGAGCCCTTGGCCGAACATTGCAGGGTGTTGCACTGGTTGGACGGGGCCATGAGCGTCAGAAACGACGCCGCATTGGAATAGCCGGTGACCTTGTCGGCGGCGGAGGCGTCGTTGATGTAGTATCCGGTGGAGGTGCAGCCCGCGTCGGCGATCTTGCCCGTGATGCAGCACAGGGGCGACACGCAGGGGGTGTAGTTGCCGAAATTGGCGTCATAGACCGCTCCCACAGAGATGATCCCGGACTGGCAGGCAGGCGAGCCTATGCCATCGCAATAGCCGTCGTTGCCTGACGAGGCGAAGATGGTGATGCCGGCGTTTGTGACATTGGTCACGGCTGTGGCGTAGTCGGGAAGGCTGGCGTTGCAGTTCGTGGTGTACTGGCCTCCCCCGAAGCTGATGCTGATGATCTTGATGGGGTTCGCGGCGTTGTCGTTTTTGTGGGTGATGCACCATTCCCAGGCGGCGATGATGGCCGAGTCTGTGGCCGAACCCGAGGGGCCGGAGATTTTCAGGGCGTAGATCTTGGCGTCCGGGGCCACGCCGCCGATGTAGTCGCCATTATCGCCGATGGTTCCGGCCACGATGCCCGCGCAGGACGTGCCATGCCCGTCGGCGTCCATGGGATCGGCCTTTGCCTCTCCGAAATCGTAGCCGCCGATGACCTTGGTGTTGGAGCCCAGGACCGCGCCTCCCAGGTAGGGGTTCATGTAGTCCACGCCGGTGTCGCAGATGGCCACGGCCACCCCCGCCCCGGAATACTGGGACCGGGTGGCGCTGGCGCCCATAAGCGGGATGCCCTGGCGCAGGTGCGGGAGGTTCGTGCGGTCCTGTCGCACGAAGGCCACGGCGTCGTCGGCCAAAAGGCCCTGCAACTGGGCGGCTGTCAACGTGGCGGCAAAGGCGGGCATGTACTCGAAACGCCGGGTGACGTCCCCTGTGTCAGCGGACTTTTTGCGGGAGAAAAAGGCGTCCAGGGTAGCGGCGACCTCGGCCCGGCGCGCGGCTGTGGCCGCCTCGGAGTCCAGGGCGGCCCCTTTTTTCGCGTCCGCCGGTTCGGCCAGCATGACGATGAACCGGCCCGTTTCAAGCCCCGACGCAAACGGTTCCAGAGCCTCCTTTGGCGACAACAGCTTCGCGTTCTGCCCGATCCCGGCCAGGATGCCGCCCGGCTCCAGGGCGGCCGCCCCGGAGGCCGAAAAAAGAAACATGGTGATGATCAGAAAAAACATCCAATGCGCCGATCGGGAAGCGATTTTCCATTGCATTCTTGTCTCCAGTGTCATTCACTGTTTTCATACGTCTCATGCTGCTTCCCAGGCGGAAAACGCCAGCATCATCAAAAACAGCAACTATTTAAAATATTTATATTTAACAGTGGATGCCCACATTCCGGCAACACAACACTGAGCCCCCCCCGCCCGCACCACCGGCCGGGAGGATGCCTCCTCCCGGCCGGTTTTGCTTCGGCAGTCCGGATGCTGCCTATTCGTCCTGAAGCAACAAGCTTTGCGGGGCCACAACACCCGCTCCGAGCATACGCCCGATGGCCGCCTGGAGGTTCACCCGGGGCTTGGTGACAGCCGCCTTGGTGTCGGTGATGAGCTTGCCCGTGCCCACCAGCAAGGACTTCACCTGGGCCGGGCTCAGAAAGGCGCCGCGCTCCTCTTTCGCCGAGTTTTGCAGGGCGGCGGCAGCCCCGGCGGCATAGGGCGAGGCGGCCGAGGTGCCGCCGAAATCCGTATTGAAGGTCGAGCCCTTGGCCGAGCATTGCAGCGTGTAGCACTGCGTGGACGGAGCAAAAAGCGTCAGAAACGAGGCCGTGTCCGAATAGCCCGTCACCTGGTCGGCGGCGCTCGATTCCTCGATGTTGTACGGGCAGTTGGGATCGTCCGGATTGGCATGCTTGGTCAGGCAGCACTCGGCCTCCACGCAGGGGCTCTGAGTTCCGACATTTGCGTCGTAGACCGCGCCCACGGAAAGGACTCCGGACAGGCAGGCAGGGGAGCCCATGGCGTCGCAGTAGCCCTCGTTGCCGGATGAGGCGAAGATGGTGATCCCGGCGTTGGTGACGTTTTGCACGACGGTCACGTAATCCGGCAGGGTGCCGTCGCAGTTCGAGGTGTAACGCTCTCCGCCGAAGCTGGTGTTGATGATCAGGATGGGATTGTCGGCGTTGTCGTTTTGGTGGGTGATGCACCACTCCCAGGCGGCGATGATGGCCGAATCCGGCCCCTGTCCCGAGGCGTCGGTGATCTTTAAGGCGTAGATCTTGGCGTCCGGGGCCACGCCGCCGATATAGTCCCCCGTATCGCCGACGGTTCCGGCCACGATGCCCGCGCAGGCCGTGCCGTGGCCGTCGGTGTCCATGGGATCGGCCTTGCCCTCGCCGGTGTCGTAGCCGCCGATGACCTTGGCGTTGGAGGCCAGGGGAGCAGCCCCCAGATAGGTGTTCATGTAGTCCACGCCCGTATCGACGATGGCCACGGCCACGCCCTGGCCGGAATACTCAGACCGGGTGGCGCTGGCCCCCATAAGCGGGATGCCCTGGCGCAACTGCGGCTTGTTCATGCGGTCCTGCCGCACGAAGGCCACGGCGTCGTCGGCCAAAAGGCCCTGCAACTGGGCGGCGGTCAGGGTGGCTGCAAAGGCGGGCATATAGTCGAAACGCCGGGTGACGTCCCCGGTGTCGGCAGCCTTTTTGCGGTTTAAAAATCCGTCCAGCACCGCCGCCACCTCGCTACGGCGCGCGGATTTGCCCGCCTCGGAGTCCAGGGCGACTCCCTTTTTCGTGGTGGCCGGTTCGGCCAGCATGACAATAAACCGGGCCGTCTCCTGGCCGTTCTTGAATGCCGCCAGGGCGTTGCCGGAAGAAACCAGTTTTGCGTTCGCCCCGACGGACGCCAGAATACCGGCATCTGTTTCCGCAGCCCTGCCGACTCCGGAAGACAGGGAGACAGACAGCAAAAAGACCACCACGGATAAAACGAGGCAAAAACGCCTGGGGGAATGAACTCTCATGTGCTCTCCTTTTGCTTTCATGAACACGTGGCCCATTGTCTCAAAACACTCGGATAGACATTCCAATTCGTCAAACAAGAGTCGGACACGGGCGAACCTTCCCTTCCCACCCACGCCACTGACGCCGCCGTCCTTACCCCTCGTCTATCATCGCTTGCAGCACGCGTCCATTGCGTAGAGCAACGGCAGGGGATGCGTTTTCATCCCCTTGCACAACGGCAAAAAAAAAGCCAGCGCCCCTGCACCAGCCAACCGTCCATTTCCCCTCCCCGGCTTTCGAAGATGCGCCCCGCCTCAGGGACGCCACGCACCCTGCGCGTGCTCCGCCGTCTCCGCAGGAAGGCCGCAAAGTCCCCTGGCCCACAGCCCGGGGGCGGTTCAGCCCGAGGGCAGATCCCCGGCCGCCGCCGTCTCCAGATAGTGCGAGAGCTCCCCAAGCATGGCCAGAAGCTGCGGGATGAGTTCGCCTGCGACCTGCGCATCCCCCGCCCGGGCGGCCATCTCCACCTGGTAAGACAGCTCCCGAAGCGGTTCGGCATGCATGGTGCCGCACACCCCTTTGAGGGAATGGGCCAGCCGCACAAGCTGCTCCATGTCGCCCTGCTTCGCCGCATCGGCCAGCCGCCGTACCCGTTCCGGGGTCTCCGAGACAAACACGGCCACGACCTCGTCCACAAGCTCCCGGTCATGGTCAAACCGTTCCAGCATTCTGGACAGATTGATCAGGTTCTTCCCTTCATGAATCATATCGGCAGTCCCCCTCCCATATCCCTCCGGTATCCCCGGCAGTCCGGCCATAGCCGGACGGATATCTTTCCATATCGCATATCCTGTGCCCTCGTGTTGCACAAGCAGGGCACGCGGCGCATCACTTAGAAACAAGCAGCAGATCGTAAACCTGGGCGGCGCTCCAGCCGCGCACCCGGGCCGCCACGCGCCGGGCCGTCTCCTTCGGCCGCAGTCCCTCCCGGGCCACCTCGGCCGCCACGCGGCGCACCTCGTCTGCGGGCGTGGGCTGGCCGTCGTCCATGGCCGGTCCCACCACGACCGTGAGTTCCCCCAAGACCTCCGGCGGGGCCGCCGCCAGATCCGACAGCCGCCCGGGCAAAAACTCCTCGAAGGTCTTGGTCATCTCCCGGGCCACCACGCATTCCCGCTCGCCCAGGGCGGAGAAGGCCGCCGCCAGGGTCTTGCCCAGACGGGTTTTGCGCTCGAAAAAGACCAATGTGGCCCCGGTCTGGGCGTGCTTTTCGAAAAGACGGCGGATGTCGGAGGTCTTGCGGGGCAAAAACCCAAGGAAGGTGAAAGGATAGGGCGGCAGTCCGGCGGCGCTCAGGGCTGCGGTCACGGCCGAGGGACCGGGAACCGGGGACACGGCATGCCCCGCCTCGCGGCAGGCCCGCACCAGGCGGTAGCCCGGGTCGGACAGGAGCGGCGTCCCGGCGTCGGACACCAGGGCCAGGGTCAGCCCCTGGGCCAAGAGCCCCAGCACCTGGTCCAGGCGGGCCTGTTCGTTGTGGTCGTGCAGGCTCGAAAAGCCCTTGGCGGCGAGCCCCAGACGCTTGAAGAGAAGCCCCGTGCGCCGGGTGTCCTCGGCCAGCACCACATCCGCCTCGGCCAGCACCCGGGCGGCCCGGGGGGAAAGGTCGGCCACGTCGCCAAGGGGCGTGGCCACCACAAAAAGTCGTCCTGTCGCGTCCGCGTGCACATGCCCTCCCGCATCGGCCCGCTTGCATACCATGCCGCCGTCTGAACGGGAAGCGGGACGCCTGGCCCGTCGGCCTCCTGGCAAGCCTGCGGATTTCATTCAGCCGAGGCCGTTCCCCCTGGGCTTTACCATTCCGCTCTCAGGGACTGTCCGCGCTGCGCAGACATGCACCCCGGCCCCTTCAGAACGTCGAGCCACATGGTTCCCTGAAGGGACTGCCCGCTTCCCCAAAGGCCTCCGGCCCTTGGTTTTCGTGAAAAAAAGATCAAGGCTGACTGATGAGTCTTTCCTGTGTATTTACCGTGCCACTCTGTATTTTTCTTGATTGATGCGCGATGTGCCCGGCCTCTTTGCCACGACAGATACGTGTTTTGAAATTGTAGAATTACTTGTATACATTTATCGAAACCATCGGCATCAGCCAGTTCAGCCAGGATCAGCCATGCGCCGTCCTCCGCCGACATTTTCGATGTGACCGCTTCTTCGAAATGAATATAAATTTTAAGGAGATAGCAGCGCATTTCACCCCATGACGCGCCTGTTGCACCGGTTCACGCTTCGCGTGTGAAACAGGCTCGCGCTCCGGGACGCGGCCCTGGCAAGGGGGAAAGAGGAAGGGCCTCACGCCAGGGAAAGGCCTTCGACTGATTGGGCGGGATGAAAAGCCACGGACATTTGGCGTACGGGCCTTGGCCCCGTTGCGACGGGAACGGGGTCCACGCTGAAGATGTATTTTGAAACGTGCAAGGAGGAAGACATGGCGAAAGTCGGCGTTTACGTGTGCCATTGCGGTTCGAACATCGCCGGGGTCATCGACGTTGAGGCCGTTCGGACCTTTGCCGAGACCCTGCCGGACGTGGCCGTGGCCCGCAAGGAGCTGTTCATGTGTTCGGACTCGGGCCAGGAAATGATCAAGCAGGACATCCGCGACGGCCTGGTGGACAAGGTCGTGGTGGCCGCCTGCACCCCGCGCACCCACGAGCCCATCTTCCGGGGCGCTCTTTCGGCCGGAGGGCTCAACAAATATCTCTTCGAGATGGCCAACATCCGCGACCAGGATTCCTGGGTGCATGCCCAGAATCCCGAGGGCGCAACCCAAAAGGCCAAGAGGCTGGTGGCCAGCGCCGTAGGCAAGGCCGCCAAGCTGCGTCCCCTGGAAGACAAGTACGTGGACGTGACCAAGGCCGCCCTGGTCATCGGCGGCGGCGTGGCCGGCATCTTCTCGGCCCTGGAGCTGGCCAAGATGGGCTTTACGACCTACCTGGTCGAGAAAGAGCCCTCCATCGGCGGGGTCATGGCCATGCTGGACAAGACCTTCCCCACCAACGACTGTTCGGCCTGCATCCTGACCCCGGTCATGGTCGAGGCCGGAAACCATCCCAACCTCGAGCTTCTGACCTATTCCGAGGTCGAGGACGTGGACGGCTACATCGGCAACTTCAACGTGAAGGTCCGCCGCAAGCAGGCCTACGTCGACTGGGCCAAGTGCACCGGCTGCGGGGCCTGCGCCGAAAAGTGCCCCTCGAAAGTGCCCGACGAGTTCAACATGGGCCTGTCCAACCGCAGGGCCGCCTACATCCATTTCCCCCAGGCCGTGCCCAAAAAGGCCGTGGTGGACATGGCCCACTGCAAGAGCTGCGGCGGCCGTGCGATCGGAACCGAGCCCAAGATCAGCGAAAAAACCGGCAAGCCCATCCTGGCCCCCTGCGAAAAGGCCTGCCCGGCCGACGCCATCAACCGCACCCTGAAGTGGGATCCGGCGGGAGAGATCAAGGAGATCAAGGTCGGGACCATCGTGGTGGCCACCGGTTTCCAGGTCATGGACAAGGGCTGGTTCAAGGAGATGGCCCCGGACAACAAAAACGTCATCACGGCGCTGCAGATGGAGCGCCTGATCTCGGCCACCGGCCCCACCGGCGGCAAGCTCCTGCGCCCTTCCGACAACCAAAAGCCCCACACCCTGACCTTCGTGTCCTGCGTGGGATCGCGCGACGAAAAACACCACACCTACTGTTCGCGGGTGTGCTGCATGTACATGATCAAGCAGGCCCGGCTCATCAAGGAGAAATATCCGGACCTAAACATCTACATGCACTTCATCGACGTGCGTTCTCCGGGCAAGGACTACGACGAATACTACACCGGCGCGCGCCGCATGGGCATCAACATCCTGCGCGGCAAGGTGGGCGGCCTGGAAGTGCTTCCCGGCGACAACCTGCGGGTTCTGGCCTACGACCTGGATGCCGGTTCCCCCGTGGAATACGAGTCCGACCTGGTGATCCTGGCCACGGCCATGGAGCTGCCGCCCGCCACCAAGAAGCTGGCCCAGACCCTGGGGCTGCAGTTCTGCGGCTCAGGCTTCTTCAAGGAACTGCATCCCAAGCTGGGGCCTGTCGAGACCGCCACCGAGGGCATCTTCCTGGCCGGGTGCTGCCAGGGCCCCAAAGACATCCCGGACACCGTGTCCCAGGCCAAGGGCGCGGCCGCAGCCGCAGCCGTGCCGCTGTGCCAGGGCCGGGTGAAAATCGAGCCCACCATCTCCGAGGTGCAGACCGAAAAGTGCAGCGGCTGCGGCATCTGCGTGCCCCTGTGTCCCTACAATGCCATCAGCCTCAAGCTTCACGCCGAAAAGCCCCGGGCGACCATCGACATCACCCAGTGCAAGGGCTGCGGCGTGTGCACGGCGGCCTGTCCCTCGGCGGCCATCGTGCTGCACGGCTACGAGGAAGGCCAGATATTTGCCCAAATCGCGGCCCTGACCGCCTAAGGAGGGAGTTTCATGCCCGCAATCATTCTCGACAGCGAAAAGATAAAGGATTCCGTCAGGCGGATCATGGATCTCGGCGGCACGGGCGTCCTCAAATGCGTCCAGTGCGGGGCGTGTTCCGCCGTGTGTCCCGGGGTCAAGGCCGGATTTCCGGTCCTGTGCCGCATGCTCATCAAAAAGCTCCTGGAAGGACAGTTCGAGGAGCTGGTGGAGGAGACCTCCACCTGGGGCTGCCAGGCCTGCAACCGGTGTACCGAGGTCTGTCCCCAGGGCGTGCGGCCCCAGGAAGTGGTCTTTGCCTATCGCCGCTATCAGGCCAGCGAGCTGGCCTTTTCCTCCTCCGCCACCACCAGCCAGATGAACCTCTACGGCACGGGCCACGCCGTGTTCACCGAGGCCGGGCCACTGCGCGAAAAGGTGGGCCTGCCCGCCAAGGCACCCACCTCGGCCTATGACGAGAAGGCCCAGAAGGAAATCCAGACCCTGCTCGACGACAGCCCCATGGGCGAACTGGGCCTGTTCTAGCCAACGCGACACTGCCAGAAGGAGATGTGGCAATGGAAAAATACGGACTCTATCTGGGATGCAACATCCCGTTCAAAGCGCCGGACATCGAACAGTCCTTCCGCAAGGTCTTTCCGGCGCTGGGCATCGAGGTCACGGACCTCCCCGGCGCGGGCTGCTGTCCGGCCTGGGGCACGGCCCCGTCCTTCGACCTGACCACCTGGTGCACGGTCTCCGGCCGCAACATCACCATCGCCGAGGATCTCGGCGTGCCGATCATGACCGGCTGCAACAGTTGCTTCGGCGTCCTCAGCGAGGCCAAGCACTTCATCGAGGCCGACGCCTCCCGCAAAAAGATCGTCAACGAAAAGCTTGGGGCCATCAATCGCGAGTTTAGGGGCACAAGCGACATCTACCACATCTCCCATGTCCTGCATGACACGGTGGGAGTGGAGAAAATCAAGGAAAGCCTGAAGTACAGCCTGGACGGCATGACGATTGCGGTGCAGCCCGGCTGCCACATCCTGTGGCCGTCGGACGTCTACCATGTGAAGGAAAAAAACTCGTTTTTCCCCACCCAGCTTAAAGAGTTGGTCGAGGCGCTGGGTGCCTCCGCGCCGCACTATTCGCGCCTGGAGGCCTGCTGCGGCATGGGCGGCATGCGCTCCACGGACGTTGAAAAATCCCTGGAACTGTTCAAGACCAAGATTTTGTCCATCAAGGAAGAGCTCGATCCAGACTGCATCGCCACCACCTGCTCCTCCTGCTTTCTGCAGTTCGACATGTCGCAGAAGACCCTCAAGGAGCGCGGCGAAATCGATTTTGAAATACCGGTCTTCTACTACACCCAGCTGCTGGCCCTGGCCATGGGATTCGACCCGGCCAACGTCGCGGCCATAAGCGTCACCCCCCGCGACGCCGTCATCGCCGAGATCCAGAGCGAAACCCGCAAGGTCAAGGAGGAGGAACACTCATGACCTATCCGCCCAACATCATCGGATTCGCCTGCCCATGAGGCCCTCCGCCGTTCAGGCCGCCTCGCATTCGCCGAAAAAACGGGGGACCGGCCGCAACCGATCCCCCGCGAAGCACGAGCTGAAACCATCCGACCGTCACCGGTCAGAGTCATCCCATACTACCAAGAACGACGGGGCGGACGGCCGTCGCCACCGCCGCCGCCGGGACGGCGCGGAGCGCGCTCCTGGGCCTCGTTGACCCGCAGGTTGCGGCCCTGGAAGGGCTTGCCGTCAAGGGCCTCGACGGCCGAAGAGGCGCCCTGGTCATCCATCTCAACAAAGCCGAAGCCACGGGCGCGGCCGGTCTCGCGGTCGCTGATGAGGCTGACGGAGATAACTTCGCCGTAAGGGGAGAAATGGTCGCGAACATCGTCTTCAGAGCAGGTAAAAGGCAGATTTCCGACATACAGCTTCTTGGACATGGGTGTGACTCCTTCGGTTTTCGCATGCTTCTCATGGGATTTGGAGCCAGGATCGTACCATGGTCCAAGATTCGACAAGAATCATGTCATTGGGTTACTTGCGGGTTCTGGGGACATGCCCTCCCGCGGGCCTAAAAGGGAACGTCGTCCATACCGGAGGCCTCGGACGGGAAGGCCGGGCCGAGATCGTCGTCCCGACGGGGCGCGGGGCGCGTGGCCTGTCGGCCACCCTCCCCTTGCCGCTCCTGACGCGGCTGGCCGCCGTACTCGCCCGGAGGCGCGTCGGCGGTTTGGGCGCGGTCCAACCCCTGTACCGTGTGACCGGGGCTCGTAACCACGACCTCGGTCGTGTAGCGGTCCTGTCCGTCCTGGCCCTGCCATTTCCGGGTGCGTAGCGCCCCTTCGATGTACACCAACCGACCCTTGGACAGATAGTTGCCGCAAAATTCCGCAGAGCGGCCGTATACGGCCACTCGATGCCATTCAGTCTTTTCCACCTTGTTCCCATCGCGATCACGATAGGATTCATCCGTGGCCAGATTGAAGTTGGCCACGGGGCTGCCCGAGGGGAGGTAGGTCAGTTTTGGGTCCTGGCCGAGGCGGCCAATAAGAATCACTTTATTCAGACTTCCGGCCATGCCGATTCCTCCGGGCAACAAATAGGATGTAATTTAAACAAGAATAGAAACGAGGTCAACCCAGTCCCCGCTCCAGTTCCGATAAAGCGTCCTCTATGGCATAGCTGAGGGAATCGGCTGCCTGCGGATTCCTGGAGGCCAGGGCCTCGTCCAGTTTCCGGGCCGACTCGGCCACGGCGCGGATGCCCGGCCTGGGATCGAAGCCGCCCGAGACCGCGATATCGTCCAGGCGTACCCGGTCTTCAAGCGTCGCCACCAGTTCCAGGACGCCCGGGCCCTCCGGGGAAGGCGTCGCCTCCAGGGGATAGGCCAGCCGCACGAGTTGCGGCCAGGCCTTTTTGACCTTTGCGGGGTCGGCGGTTACGGCCGATACGCGAATTTGCAAAAATGCGCCCACGCGACCTCCTTCACGGTCAATTGCGTTCTTCCCAATCGCTGTGCACCCGGTTGACCACGTCCTGGATGAGCCCCGTCTGGCTTCCGGGACACACCCCGATAAGCGGTTGACCGGCCTCCACGTTGTCGTCGTGCTGGAAATAAATGGCGTAGATGATGCCCTCGGGGCCGTCGTAGGCCAGGGGCTTCTCGCGCTTCATACGCGAGACGATGAAAAGCTCCATGCCCGGCTTGACCGTGACCGCCCGGCATCCGCCGGACTTGACCTTGATGTCCACGCTGGGGATGAAATAGTACTTGGCCCGCTCCGGCGCGCAAAACAGGTGCAACACACGCTTTAAGATCGCGGCCACCACCTCGTCCTTGGTCAGGTAATGGCGCAGGACCATAAGCGGCGTCCCGGCCTCCACGAAAGCGCCGCTGAGCTCCAGGTGGATGGTCGCCACCTCGCCGCTGACCAGGGCGTGCAGGGGTTTGACGTTGCGCTCCCGGGTGATGCTGGCCAAAAGCGTGCCCGGTTTTTCCAGGTAGGTTCCCGAGGGGGCCGTCACCTTGCCCCCGGGCGCCTTGACCTCGAAGGTCACGATCCCGGTGTGCGGGGCCTTGATCTCGATCTCCTCGTAGGGAGCGGCCTTTATCTCTTCCAGGACGGACTTGACGTCGATCATCTTCGCCCTCCTTCCCGGGCGCTAGTCCGGCACATGCCCGGACACCCACGGCTCGCGCCTCCGCCCGCCGCGCAGGCGGCGGCCGAAGGCCTGTTACCGGTAATAAAGATTGCGCCCGCCGATGGTCATAAGCGCGTTCTTGAGGTTCTTTCGGACCTCGCGGCGATCCCAGATGCCCTGGACGTGTCCCCGGGTCAGGGCCTGGTAGGCGTTGTGATAGTTGGGGGGGATGTCGATGCCGGTGGTTTCCTTGATGACGCCGGGGCCTGCAAACCCGATGTTGGAGGAGCGCACGGCGAACTGGTAGGGCGAACAGCCCAGGAAGCTGGCCACCGGCCCGGCGTAGGAATTGGTGTCGTAGAGCACGATGTACAGCCCCCCGGCCTCAATGTAGCGCCGCACGGCCATGGTCACCCGGGGCATCTGGATGAGCCCGTTTAGGCTCTCCTGAATGCGGATGCCGGCCGTGCCGTGGACGTAGGCCAGGAAGGGATAGTGCCTTTTGCGGGCCCGGGCCAGGGCCCGAATGAATTTCTCGCCCTCGGCCGCGCCCACGGTGCCGCCGCGAAACGGGGCGATGAGCACCGCCACCACCATTTTTTTGCCGTCGATCCGGGCCTCGTAGGTCAGGCAGGAGCTTTTCTTGCCGGTCTTTTTCTTGGCCGCCTCAAGCTTCTCCGGAAACCCCGGGTAGTCCAGGGGATTTCCGGCCTCGATCTCGGCATTGAATTCGTGCAGGGAGTCGACGTCGAAGACATTATGGAGATACCATTGGTATTCCATGGGAAAATGGTGTCCGCAATGGCTGCACACCCCGGCGAAGTCGCCGAAAAGATCCGGGGCCCACAGGTCCGGGCAGCCGCTTTGCTTCATGTTGGGGCAGGTCACGGCCCGATCCTCGCGGGCCCGGGGGCTGATGTAGCTCCACCCCCAGTCCTCCAGGCAGGCCCCGAGCTCCGGCTGGGAGAGTTCCGTGAGCATGCGGCTTTTCTCCGCATCGCACACGGGCGCCCCCGACCGGCGGGTCATTTTCCGAATGGGGCCGGACATCTTGTCCACCACCACCCGGAGTTCCCCCTCGACCTCGCCCAGGGCCTTGGACAGGCGTTTCTCCTGCTTGCCTAAAAAATCGTAACGCAAGAAGGAATAGCCTGACCACACCGCGCCTTGCACCTTGGCGTACAGGCGCGAGGCCGGGGTCCGGCTGTCCACGAAGGCGTTCTCGGCCATGCACCGGTATTTGCGGTACCGACGCCACAAAAGCCGCTCGGCGGCGGCCTCGTCCACGGACCAGCGCACGTACATGCTCTCGGCGTCGGCCGGGGACACGTCCTTGTGGCGGCCCAGGACCATGGCCCGGAACAGCTTCATCCCGGCGATGCTCAAAAAGACCTGGTCCGTGGCCCGGATGATCTCCTGGCGCAGGTTCTTGAAGAAATCGTAGTGGTAGGGCCGGGCCCCCAGGTGGGGCTCCTGGATGATCCGATCCACATACCCCATGGACAGGTTGTCTTTGGCGGTCATCTTCAGCCGCGACGCGCAGGCCCCGATGAGTTCCGGCGGCACGCGCTGTCCCTGGCGGGTGCCGGCCTCGATGGCCGCCGCGCCCTCGGGGGAGATGACCGAATAGTAGCCGTGGGAAAACATGAGCCGGGCGTCGGACAGGCCGATGGCCTCGGCCCCGCCGGAACCGCCTTCGGAAATGACGCTGACCACCGGCACCTTGAGCCCGGCCATCTCATAGAGATTGCGGGCGATCTGCTGGGCCGCGCCGGGATAGTCCTCCACGGGGAAGGCCCCGGGCGTGGACACGAAGGTGTGGATGGGGATTTTCTCGGTCTCGGCGACCTTCATGTACTGCAAGGCCTTGGCGTTGCCCCAGGGCTTGACCGAGCCGCCGTTGCGAAACTCCTGCCCGTGCCCCTTTTCCTGGCCGATGACCATGACCGGCTGGTGGTGGACCTTGTCCCCCCGGCGGCGGGTGATGTAGGCCCGGGCGATGAGCATGCTGGGGTCGATGCTGTATTCGTCCTGGCCGCCGATCTCGGTGTAGTTGTCGTAGACGTTTTCCAGGATGTCCTTGAGGCTGACGCGCTGGGGGTGGCGCACGATGCGCACCACGTCCATGGCGGAAAGCTCGGCGTCGAGCTTTTTCTCCAGGAAGACGAACAGATCTTCAAGCTGCTGCAAAAGCCTGGCCGCCTCCTGGGGGGAGGCCAATCTTTCGCGTTCCCCAAATTCCCGAAGCTTCGATTCCAAGAGGGTGATGTTGGCGTTTTCCCTGGAACCGAAAATATCCCGTATGTATCCCAGCCGCTCGGACAACTCGGCGATGCGTTTCTCCGTATCCATATGTCCCGTCTTCGTACCTGCGCGCTGTTGCAGCCGGGGGTGTTCCCGGCCTGCCGCCGCCGTCGATGGTGTCTTTTTTAAAAATGAAGAAGTGCGGCGGTTTTGTCCCGTAAAAAAGAGACGTTGGACCGCAGGGGCGCTCCCGCCTGGTCCTCGCCCGTAAGAATTATGTCGTCCAAAAAGGACACCCCACGGGCCTTGGCGTCGGCCAGATCGCGGCCCCAGACGATGGCCAGGGCCAGATTGGGATCATATTCCGTGGGGATCATATAGGACGCATCCCCCGGGATATGCGAGTGAAATTTCAGCCATGGCTGCGCCTTGGGCGTGAACCGGTCGATGCGCCCCACCCAGGGCGTGAAACGGTTGGCCGGATCCTCGGCGATGATCCGGTATTCGATGCCCACACCCTCAAACGTGATGTCCTTTTGATCATAGCCAAGGCTGTCGCCCAAGGCCAGCCGAATCTGCTCGGCGATGATATCCACCCCGTCCCGGCCGCGAATCCGGGCGATGGCCGCAGAAACCCCGTTTTCCACCTGGATGCGGGTGTTGACCTCCATGAGGAAGGGCTGCCCCGTGGGGGAGACGATCCACTCCCAGGTGCCCACGTTGTCGTAGCCGACCTCCCGGGCCATGGCCAGGGAGAAGGACACGATGTCGTCCATCACCTTTTTGGCGTTGAAGGCGTAATGGATCTCCTCGGGCCGAAATCCCGGGGCCACCTCAATGCGTTTCTGGCGACCCGTGGACTGCACCGAGCAGTTGCGGGTGCCGAAATGCATGATGCCCTTGCCCGTGCGGTCGGCCACGATCTGGACTTCCAGGTGGTTGAAGTCGAAGATGCGCTGCTCGATCAAGACGCCCTCGTCGTGGAACTGGCGCTTGGCGTAGTTGCGCACCCGGCGATAGACCGTCTTGAACTGGTCGATGTCGTGGATTTCCTCGATGCCCATGCCGCCGCCCCCGGCCGAGGCCTTGACCAGGACCACGGAATTCTCCACGCCCTGTTCGGCCTGGAAGGCGAACAGCGTCTCGGCGATCTCCTCGGCCTCCAGTTCGTCATAGACCGGCCGGTCCGAGCCGGGCACGGTGGGGATGGACAGGCTGCGGGCCAGGCGTTTGGTGTTGATTTTGTCGCCCAGGGACCGGATGATGCGCCAGGACGGGCCGACAAAGACCAGCGGATGGGTGCGTTCCGTCACCCGGCGGGCGAACCGGAAATCCTCGGCAAAAAAACCGTAGCCCGGATGGATGGCCGTGGCCTTGGCATGGTCGGCGACGGCCAGAACCTCGTTGGCGTCGTGGTAGGAACTGACCCGGAAGAGGCGGGAGTCCCCGCCGAGCTGCCGGGCCAGGGCGGCATGCCCCGAGGCCGCGTCTTCTTTC
This sequence comes from Desulfolutivibrio sulfodismutans DSM 3696, assembly GCF_013376455.1. Taxonomy (GTDB): domain Bacteria; phylum Desulfobacterota; class Desulfovibrionia; order Desulfovibrionales; family Desulfovibrionaceae; genus Desulfolutivibrio; species Desulfolutivibrio sulfodismutans. The sequence goes on from NZ_CP045504.1 coordinate 1,453,713, forward strand.
GTATATATGCAGACAAAATCAAGGCCCAGCCTGCGGCAAGCCTGGACGATGCGCATGGCGATCTCGCCCCGGTTGGCCACCAGAACCTTATGCTTGGTATCGATCACGCTGTCTTTATCCCGCTATGGGTTGCCGTCTTTTGAGGGGAGGGCCGTCTCTTGATCCCCGGGCTGCTTGTCCCGGGTCTCCGCCGCCTGCTTTGCGGCCAGTTCCCGGGCCTTGCGCAGGTCGATAAGCCGCTTTTGAACCTCGAGGACCAGTTTGTCCAGCCGTTGCTCCATCCGGCGGTCGAGCCCGGAAAAATCCAGGCCCACAACACCCTCTCCGAGCACCCGGACCACCTTCACGGGCATATCCCGCAAGAAGGGCCGGTGGTGGATCTCCAAATCCAGAACGAGGGACTCTCCCTGTCGGAAACTTGAGGTTTCGTCAAGCAGGGCCAGTCCGGTGGCGCTGACATCCTTGACCGGGTAGGCCCGGTCATGGGCATGCACCCGGGCGTCGAGTCCCACCACCCTGGCCCTGAAGGCCCGGCGGGGACGTTCTTCGCCCTCAATGGTAAAGTCGAATTCCATGCCGTCCGCCTCGCGTCCATACGCGCCTTTCGCGCGTCGCGCCTGGGAAAATCACGACTCGTGGCGTATTGCGCCCCGGGCGGCCGCTATTCTCCGATCCATCGTTCCAGCACGAATTCCACCCGCCGGTTCCCGGCTCTGTTTTCCTCGGTGCTGTTCGGATAAAGAGGTTCTAAATCAGCTAATCCCGTGGCTGTCAATCGATTCGGGGGCATCCCCCGGCCCACCAGGTAGCGCAGCACGTTCACGGCGCGCATGGCCGAGAGCTCCCAGTTGTCGTGGAACCGCGACCCGGGAGGCGGAGGCTGGTCGTCGGTAAATCCCCGGATGTTGACCCGCTCCCCGGGCATCTTGATCAAAAAATCGAACATGGTGTCCAAAAGGGCCTTGCCCTTGGCGGCAAGCTCAGCTGAATCCTTGTCGAAGAGCACGCCCGAGGGCATGTTCAGGGTGATCTTTCCGGCCTCCAGGGTGGCCGCCACCACGCCCTCCACACCCTTGCTGGAGACGTAGGAACGAAAATCGTTATACACCTTGCGCTGTTCGTTTATGATCTGCTGTTTGAGTTTGGCCTGCTCCACCATGACCGAGACATCCTGGACCGATATCGGCGAGGTCATGAGCTCCTTGCCTTTGGCGCCCATGGCCTTTTTCACCGACTGGAAGGAATCGGTAAATTTCTTGGTGTCCAGGGAGGACATGGAAAAAAGCAGGATGAAAAAGGCCATGAGCAACATGGACAGGTCGGCCAGGGTGGTCAGCCACTCGTTGGGAACCTCGGACTCCGTCTCGTCCTCAAAGCCTTCTATTTCATCCCCGGCGCTCATAGCGACGCTCCCTGGGGGCAATGAAAGACGATAGCTTCTCGTACACGAGCCTGGGGTTGTTGTTTTCCAGGATGCACTTGGCCCCTTCGAAGATGATCTCCAGTTGCAGGGTCTCGTTCAGGGTTCTGGAGCGCAGTTTCCCGGCTACGGGCAAAAAGAACAGGGTGGACAGCAACGCCCCGTAAAACGTGGTGATGATGGCCACGGCCATGGCCGGGCCGATGGATTTGGGGTCGTCGAGCCTGGCCAGCATCTGGATGAGCCCGATCAGCGTGCCGATCATGCCGTAAGACGGGGAAAATCCGGCCAGGGACTTGAACACGCTCTCCCCCACGGCGTGGCGGCGCTTCATGGAACCGATTTCAATGCGCAACGTCTCCCGGATGAGTCCGGCGTCGGCATTGTCGGCAATGAGCTGACAGGCCTTTTTGAGGATGGCGTTTTCGGTCTGGATGTTCTCCAGGGCCAAAAGACCCTCGCGGCGGCTGATCTCGGCGATGCGCACCATCATGTTCACCACCTCGCCGTCTTTGACCTTGCGCGAGGCGAAAATCTTCATGCCCGCTGAAAAGGCCTGAAAGACCTCTTCAAAAGGATAGGTAACGCAGATGGAGGCCAATGTTCCTCCGACGACGATCATCAGACTCGGCACGTCGAAAAACTGTAATAACGAGCCGCCCATGAAGATCGCGCCGAGAACCAGCGTGAGCCCCGTGGACAGACCAAGCAAGGTGGCTATATCCATACCGTAAATCCCGCTCGTTGCCCCGTGCTGCTCCCTGCTTGAAACGGCCGACACATCCCCAGGGTAAAGAACCGTACGGCCATACGAACCCTGCGAACACCCCCCCGGACATCCTGAACGCATGGACAAGGCCCATGCCGACGCCTGCAAAAGCCTCCCCTTTTCCAGACGCCCTATTCATGATAGCCTGGGGTAAACCCTACCCAGCGAGAAATACATGCAAAATCCATCAGATGTAAAGCGCGCGTCGCGCCATGTGGCCAGCCTTCTGCACGCGCCGGAAAAAAACGCCGTCGGGATGATCTTGGGCACCGGCCTGGGAGGGCTGACGGATCGCCTGCAGCACCCCGTCTCCGTTGACTATGGCGATATTCCGGAGTTCCCCCGGGCCACGGTGGAGGGGCATCGGGGCCGCTTGGTGCGTGGCCGTCTGGCCGGGAGGGACGTGTTTTTGCTGAGCGGCCGCTTCCACCTCTACGAGGGCTATTCCCCGGCCATGGTGTGCATGGGCGTGCGCCTGCTTGGCGAGATGGGCATATCCCGGCTCATTGTGAGCAACGCCGCCGGGGGGCTCAATCCCCGGTTCGAGACCGGCTCGCTCATGGCCATCACCGACCATGTCAATCTGACCGGAAAAAGCCCTCTCACCGGGGAAAACCACGCCCCCTGGGGGCCGCGCTTCCCGGACATGTCCCGGGTCTATTCCCCGCGCCTGCTGGATATTGCCCGGCAATGCGCCCTGTCCTCGAGCGTCCGCCTGGAACAGGGGGTCTACGCCGGAGTGACCGGCCCGCAAATGGAAACCCCGGCCGAGACCCGCATGCTGCGCCTGCTCGGGGCCGACGCCGTGGGCATGTCCACGGTGCTCGAGGTCGTGGCCGCCCGGCATATGGGCATGGAGATCCTGGGGCTGTCCTGCATAACCAACGTGAACCTGCCGGACAGTATGGTCGAAACGAGCCTTGCCGACGTGTTGGCGGCGGCGGGAAAGGCCGAAGGACGCCTCAGCGCCCTGGTCACGGCCATCCTGGGCGATCCGGCGTTCTAACCTCGCAATGTTTCCGGCGCCTGAAACCCCACCAGCCCCCGGCGGCCAAGCTCCCGGAAAAACGAGGCCACACTGATCTCGGCCTCGCGTGCGCCCAATCCGTACCGCCCGGCAAAGATCTCGGACACCTGGCGCACGCTGCGCACCCCATCCGCCAAGTCCCAGGTCGCGGCCCCCAGTTCGTCGAGTTCAATGGTCTTGTCCGAGGGCTTGCCGTCCCACACCCCGAATTGCCTGAGCATTCCGGAGAACGCGGGGCGCACGGTCACCGGATAGGTCAGCCGGACCTTCCCGGTCTCCGTGGTTTCCTGGCGCACGGCGGCATTTTTCACCGGGACGAAGGACAAGGCCTCCTCCCGGGACAACCCGCCCTCCCCGGCCGCTCTTTTTTTTCTAAAAAACCCCATATTCTGCGCACACCTTCTCAAATTCCCCGGCATCCGCCGGGACCACCCCGCACCACACCACGGCCGCCAGCTTGTTGGCGGCCTCCTCGCGCCAAACCAGTACCCGGGCCTGCCGCCGCCTGCGAAAAAACCGCAGGATCCCGTCCACGGCCGCGCCAAACGGGCCTTTGGAGGGGGCGGTGGCCG